>JANXSY010000204.1 GCA_025356435.1 Isosphaeraceae bacterium
CAAGTCGAACACAGCGATCGAGCCGCCACGAGGCGACGGCTGCGCGTTTGACGAGGTGCATCCGGGTGATGGTCGGCGGCTGCCAGTCGGCGACCCACGCCGCGAGGTGGACATCAAAAGCGGCCTTATCTTCGGTCGGCAAGACGACGTGTTCGGATCGGAGACCATGATCGAGGGCATTGAGGCACGATCGCGCCTTGCCCTCTTTGGTCTTGGGTCCGGTGGACTTCTGGGCGTTGAGTTTGTTGGCGTCGATGCGTGCCTGGCTGGTCATCGCGGTGTCTCTGCTTCGAGGTGGTGTTATGACATCGATCACAAACACCATCTGAATTTTGGTCAGGGTCGTCCCGTAAATCCGCGCGATGGGGTGAAGGGGCAGGGCCACCCGAGCACGGGTCGAGGTCGGCGGTCTGGGTGCTGCTGGCGATCACGATCAAGGGGGGTCGCAAGTTCGGATTGGGCCATCTCTCCTTCCACTCGAGCCTTCATCAACCCCCTTCGCGCAGCCTCCGCAAGACTTCGATCGTGAAGCCGCCTCGCAGGCGGTTCGCCTCCAGGAACGTCCAGTCGTTGAGGTCGGCGACGGCGGCTCGGATGCGGGATCCGAGTCGGGCATTGCGGAGGCGGATGGGGGTATTGTCGAGCTTGCCGTAGAGATAATCCCCTTCGAGGGCCGTCACCGAGACCCACATCGATTCCGAGACCGCCCCCTCGGCGATCCAGACCTTGGCCGAGAAGACCTGGCCCGGCCGGCGATGATCGAAGGCGTCGACGAACTCCGACCATCGGTCGCGTGCCTCTTCAACGGCGGCGATCATCCGGGGATCGTCGTCCTTGATCGCGGGTGCCAGGATGTGCGCCGGGACGATCAGAGCGTGGCGCGGGTCAGGCCCTCGGAGTTCGGCGTCGAGGGCTGGGCCGTAGACGTTCATCCGCCCCGTCTCGTGTTCGATCAGCACGAGCGCGACGTCGTCGGCAAGCTCGGCGACCAGCGGGCCGATGATCCGATAGGCGGCGTGGACTTCATCCGGGTCAAGGACATACCCCTTCCAGTCGCCCCGGAGCAGGTTCACTGAGAGCCAGGCCCGGTGCTCCACGACGGCCCGGC
The DNA here is from genome assembly GCA_025356435.1 of Isosphaeraceae bacterium. Classification (GTDB taxonomy): domain Bacteria; phylum Planctomycetota; class Planctomycetia; order Isosphaerales; family Isosphaeraceae; genus CAMFLR01. Next base: position 1,109 of record JANXSY010000204.1, read on the forward strand.
GGAGTCTCGGCTCGGCGATCTCGACGGCAGTCCATTCCGACTCCGACAGGTAGGGCGTGGGGGAATTCGTGACCCGGAACGTGCGTTCTTTGAGCTGAACGATATATGACGGCTCGACCTCTTCGAGGATGTAATTGTCACCACGAGGCTCGTCGAATCCGGTCCAGATCTCGATTCCAAGCGCCCGCCGGACCGTCGCGGCCAGGTCGCCGATCGTCAGGGGACGAGGTTCGCGGAGCAGCAGGACGAACGAGACTATCGGCGTTATGTTGCGCCGTCGCGAGAACTGCGATTGAAACCATGATCTGAAGCCCATGCGGGTCGACCTTTGGGGGGTAAGATCGTCAGTAGAAGGCGTGTAGGATCGAGGAGTCTATCGAGACTCAATCGCTCCGTTTCGGCTGGATGATGATCTGATCGCGTCGTCTCGCCGACTCGGCCGCCCCCGCGCCGGGGATCGCCGCGAGGTGCGACCAGGCGAGGCGTGCCCTGGTGAGGTCGCCATCCATCTCGGTGGCCTCAGCGGTCTGGCGCAGTTCGCCCACGGTGCGGGTGCCCGGCGTCTTGCGGGCAAACTCGCGTGCGCGTTCGACCTCAGCCGCGTTCAGGGTCGTGCCGGTCGTCCCCGAGGCAAGTAGGTTGGTGAGGTCTTGTCGATGGGGCAGACCGAGCGCGTGGCCAAGCTCGTGCGCGGTAACGCGTGGCAGGGGCTCCTCAATCCCCCCCGCGACCGGGCGGAGCTTTGCCGTCTCCTGCACGAAGGCCGTGGCGTCGCCGAGATAGACGCCGTTAACGCTGAATCGGTGAATATAATAGACGTGCAGACCTTCTTTGGTCTTACTCGATTCAGGCGCGAGCGAGCGGAAGAGGTCGAGCGGCAGCCCGGTGCCGGCGTCCCGCGCCTTCGTGAACTCGTTCTGACGCGCGGCGGGCTCGCGGATCACGGCGTCAAGGCCCCAGTGGATACCGGCCTGGTGCCAGATCCCGTTGACCTTGGCGACGATCCGGTCGATATCGGCGTCGGTGAGGCCGCAGTCGATCTCGGGCAAGTCGGTCGCGCTCAGGATGTGGACTCGGAGCGGGATGACGACAAACTCGCCATAGGGGGGCGGGGCGATCCCCAGGTCTCGTCCCTCCGCCGCGAAGCCAGGGGTAACACAGGCCGACGCCAGCGCGACCAGCCAGACGGCGCGGCAACTTCTTCGATGCGCCCAGTCCATTGGCTCACCCTCCCATCGTTCCTTCTCCAGGCCCGGCCAAGTCGCCACTTCGCCCGGACAGTCAATTCCTGATCAGTACCCATGGAGCATACGTCAAGATTTCGCTTTAGGATAGAACATCCGCCAAATCGGGTCGATGACGATCCCGCGAGGGCGTAACGTGTGGTACCCTCGGTCTCGCGCGGGCGAGTTGGGGTCGGCCCTGTTCGCGCAAGATATGGAGACGAGTCATGCGACAGGGTTGGATTGGCGGGGCGTGGGTCGTGGCGATTGTCGCGGGCCTCGGGGCGGTGGAGCCATCGGGAGATATCGGCGTCCTCCCCGTCGATGCCAAGGGGGCCGCGCTCAACTTCGGCTTCGAGTCGGGCACTCTCAAAGACTGGACGGCCGAGGGGACAGCCTTCTCGGGCCTCCCGATCGATGGAGACGTCGTCGCTCGTCGCCGTTCTGATATGAAAAGCCGACACGCCGGGAGGTTCTGGGTTGGCACCTATGAACGCAATGGAGACGACGCCAAGGGGACGCTCACCTCGGCCCCATTCGTGGTGACGAAGCCGTTCGCGAGCTTCCTCATCGGCGGCGGTTCGTTCCCCACAACCTGCGTCGAGCTGATCCGCCGCGACTCTGGTCAGGTCGTCAAACGCATCTCGGGCAGCGACATTGAGGACATGACGCGGGTTGCGATCGACCTTAAGCCGCACGTCGGCAAGGAGATGATCGTCCGGCTCGTCGACAACCAGGCGGGCGGCTGGGGCCACCTTAATTTCGACGACTTCCGGCTTCACGACGCCATCCCCGTGATCCCCACGCGGACCGTCGCGGCGGCCGACGTCTTCCAGCATGCCGGGCTCCCGCCGAGCGAGGCCGCCGCCGCGATGACCGTGCCCGAAGGGTTCAAGATGACCCTCTTCGCGGGCGAGCCCGACGTGCATCAGCCGATCGCCTTTACGATCGACGACCGGGGCCGGCTCTGGGTGGCCGAGGCGTTTTCCTATCCGTTCCGCCGCCCGAAGGGTCAGGAGCGGGATCGGATCGTGATCTTCGAAGACACAGACGGCGACGGCCGGTTCGACTCGCAGAAGGTCTTTGCCGACCGGCTCAACCTGGTGAGCGCGATCGAGGTCGGCTTCGGCGGTGTCTGGGTTGGCGCGGCTCCCGAACTTCTGTTCATCCCTGACAAAGACGGCGACGACCGACCCGACGGGCCGCCGCAGGTGTTGCTCGACGGCTGGGGCTATCAAGACACGCATGAAATGCTGAACACGTTCACCTGGGGTCCAGACGGCTGGCTCTACGGCTGCCACGGCGTGTTCACCAACTCCCGCGTCGGCAAGCCCGGCACCCTCGACGCCGAGCGGACCCCGATCAACGGCGGGATCTGGCGCTATCACCCGACGATGCATCGATTTGAAGTCTTCGCCAACGGCACGAGCAACCCCTGGGGCGTCGACTTCGACGATCGCGGCCAGTGCTTCCTCACGTCGTGCGTGATCCCCCACCTCTACCAGGTGATCCCGGGCGCTCGCTATGAACGCCAGGCTGGGTCGCACTTCAACCCGTTCACCTATGACGACATCAAGACCATCGCCGACCACCGCCACTATCTCGGCGCGAACCCGCACGCCGGCAACGGCCGGTCCGACGCCAGCGGGGGCGGCCACGCCCATTCCGGCGCAATGATCTATCAGGCTGACGCCTGGCCCGCCGAGTATCGCGGCTCGATCTTTATGAACAACATCCACGGGGCGCGGATCAATCGAGACGTGCTCACGCCCAAGGGCTCAGGCTTTGTCGGCTCGCACGGCCCCGACTTGCTCCGGGCGAACGACTCGTGGTCGCAGATCCTCAACCTCAAATATGGCCCCGACGGCAACGTCTTCCTCATCGACTGGTACGACCGCCAACAGTGCCACGATACCAACCCCAATCGCCACGACCGCTCGAACGGGCGGATCTTCAAGCTCACCTACGGCCAGCCGAAACCATTGACGGTGAATCTGCGGTCTCTGCCCGACGGCGATCTTGTCAAATTATTGACACATCCGAACAATTGGTATGTCCGCACCGCCCGCCGCGTGCTCCAGGAGCGGGGGACGAACCCCGCACTTCAAACCGTCCTGGAGACCCTGGCCTTCGCGGGAGACACCCAGCCACATCGGCTTCGCGGCCTCTGGGCACTGCACTCGTCGGGAGGGCTCTCGGCCGACTTGCTCCTCGCGCACCTTGCGGCAGGCGAGCCGCACGAGATCGGCTGGAAGGTCAGGCTCTCGGTTGAAGGGGCGAACCCGTCGCCGAAGCTGCTCGCCGCGCTGCTCAAACTGGCGAATGAGACGCCTTCGCCCGTCGTGAGGCTCGAACTGGCGTCGGCCCTGCAACGGATGCCGCTCGACCGCCGCTGGGCGATCGCCGAGAGCCTGATCGGGCACGGTTCAGATTCGAACGACATGAACATTCCTTACTTGATCTGGTATGGCTTCGAGCCGTTGGCCACTCTGGATACCGGCCGGTTCCTCTCGATCGGCCTGGGCAGCAAAATCGCGATGATCCGCGATTTCGCGATCCGCCGCGTCGGCGCGATCGGCACGCCCGAGGCAATCGCGCGGCTGGTCGAGGCGATCGGGGCGACGACCGATCCGGCGAAACGTCTGGCACTCCTCCAGGGCCTGAACCTCTCGCTCAAAGGGCGTCGGCAGGTCACCATGCCGCCGGCCTGGCCGAAGGTCTTTGCGGGCCTCGCGCGGCTGGGCGATAGCGAAGTCCGCTCGCAGGCCACGGCGCTCGCGATGACGTTCGGTGACGACTCAGCCCGCGCCGCGATGCGTGACGTCGCGACCGATCCCCGGGCCGACATCGCCCTCCGCCGAGAGGCGCTCGCCGCCCTGCTCAAAGTCAAAGATCCGGGCCTCGCCGCTCCGCTTCAGGCACTCGTTGCCGATGCGTCGCTCCGAGGCGCGGCGTTGCGCGGGCTCGCCGGATATGACGACCCGAAAACCCCCGCGACGATCCTCGAAATCTATCCGCGGCTCCAACCCGAGGAACGTCGCGACGCCCTTAACACCCTCGCCGCCCGCCCGAGCTTTGCGAAGGCTCTGCTCTCGGCCGTCGGCGAGGGACGAATGGCTTCAGCCGACCTTTCGGCCGACATCGTTCGCCAGCTTCGCAACCTCAACGACTCGTCGATCAATCAACAGATCGGCAAAGTCTGGGGGACCGCTCGGCCGACCTCAGCCGACCGCGCAAAGCTGATCGCCGAGACGAAGGCCCGGCTCGGGCAGACGCCGAAGCAGTCGCCTGACGTCGCCCTCGGCCGCGCGGTCTATGCCAAGGCGTGCGGACAGTGCCATACGCTTTTTGGTGTCGGTGGCAAGGTCGGCCCCGAGCTGACCGGTTCGAACCGGCGCGACCTCGACTACGTCCTCTCGAACGTCCTCGACCCCTCAGCGCTGATCGGCAAAGACTACCTCGCGCACGTCGTCGCCACGACCGACGGCCGGACCCTCACCGGCCTGATTCGGGGCGAAGATGGAGATGCGATCACGCTTGTCACCGCGAATGAGACCCTGACAATCCCCAAGGGCGAGGTCGAAGCGCGTCGGCCCAGCGAAGCGTCGATGATGCCCGAAGACTTGCTCAAGCTCTTGTCCGATCATGAGACTCGGAGTCTTCTGGCCTATCTCGCAAGCCCCGCGCAGACGCCGATGCTCGCCACCCCCGACAACGCGGCTGCCTTCTTCAACGGCCGAGACCTGACCGGCTGGGAGGGCGACCTCACGCTCTGGTCGGTCGAGGGGGGTGAGATTGTCGGCAAGACGCCCGGCCTGAAGCGGAACGAGTTCCTCCGATCAACCCTGCTCGCGTCGGACTTTCGCCTGACGGTCGAGGTAAAGCTCGTCAAGAACGAGGGCAACAGTGGCATCCAGTTCCGCAGCCAGCCCCTCGCCGACGGCGAGATGAAGGGCGACCAGGCCGACGTCGGCCCGGGCTGGTGGGGCAAGCTCTATGAGGAGAACGGCCGGGGCCTGCTCTGGCCGGAGTCGGGCGAGGCCCACGTCAAGCTCGGCGACTGGAACACCTTTGACGTAGTCGCCGACGGTCCCAAGATCCGGACGTCGATCAACGGCAAGCCCTGTGTTGACCTTAACGACCCTGATGGTGCCCGCAGCGGCATCTTCGCCTTCCAGCTTCACTCAGGCGGCCCGACCGAGGTCCGCTTTCGCAAGATCCGGCTCGAACTGATTCCGGCACGTTGACGCTCAACGAATGGCAAGCCGGGGCGTGGCATAAACGCCCACGCACCGGCTTGCGCAAACATCGGCAAAGACGATCAGACATCGATGGTCTTGTGTCCGGCGGCGTGGAGGTGGTGCTCGCGGAGCCGTCGCTCATGGTGATAGGCCAGGCCGATGAAGGTGATCGCCAGGCCGATCAGCAGGGTCGCGAGCAGCGAGACGAGGATCACCATCATTGCGGTGTCCATCTCGCTAAACTTGATGAAGGCAAGGCGTCCATCGCTTGCGCGGACGATAAGGTCTTGGTAGCGTGTGCCCAGGCCTAGGGCGGTCAGGCCGAGGCCGATCATGGCCCCCGCCGCGATGATGGCCCCTGTAAGCGCTCTCATGGATGGTCCCTCAAGTCATATCGTCGTGAGGTTCGTTTACGTTGTCGCACGTTCACATATTGCACGATCGGAGCAGCCCACCAAAGACGAGTAGCATGCCCGCCGCGATGATGAAGAAGCTACTGCATCCGCACCCGGGATAGGCCCCATACTGGCCCTGGGGACGGAACATCCCGCCGCCGCCGAAGATCCCGCCGAGTGGGCCTCCCGGCCCCTGACCTGGTCCCATGCCGAAGCTCATCGTCTCTCTCCCCTCGCTGGAGGTCACGCGATTGCATCCGACACACGTTTATGTGACTAGCTCGGATGCGTCACGCCCTGGACAGATGCGAACGCCGTACCACTCTGCGGTCTCCCCTGACGCCGAGGGCCGACGCGCGGTAAGCTCGTGGATCGAACCCAAGTGGGAAGGGGGCTCGGGATGGTCCCGCTCGACGAGTCGGCAATCGCGCGGGTGCTGGCGTGGGACGTCGGGGAGCATCGCGCGCTCTCGCTGCGACACGCACTGATTCACAGGAGCCCCGGCCTCTGGGGCGACCATCCCCGGACACCTCGGAGCGTGCTGCTCGTGCGCGAGGTCGAGGCCCCCGAAGGCTGGCACGTCTTCGGCGCGGGGGTCGCCGAGCCGGCCGTCGCATGGCTCGCGAAGCGGGGGCGAAAGTTCTCGCTGCTCGCCCCCGAGAGCTGGGAGGGGGCGATCCGGAAGCGGTCGAGCCTCGTCATCCGAGGTGTGGTCGAGACCTGGATTCGCGCAGACGAAGGCCCCAGGCTAAGTCTCGCGTCACCGATCCTGACCCGTCGGCTCACGCCTGACGACGCGAGCGCCTTCGCCCGCTCCGCCCCCGACTGGGCCTTGCGGGGCTGGGGCGATTTCAATCGGCTGATCGCCGAAGGGGCGGCGGTCGGCGTGTCGACCCTCAGCGGCCAGTTCGCCTCGGTCGCGTGGATTTATGAGGCCGACCACGACCGCGACTCGATCGCCGTATCCACCGACACCCGGTTCCGCCGGCTCGGCCTCGGCCGCGCTGCTGCGTCGGCGCTGATCGACGATGTCGAGGCCGTTCGCGGCAAGGCCGCGCTCTGGACGGTCGACGCGACGAACGTCCCCTCGAAAGCGCTGGCCCGGTCGCTCGGCTTCTCGCCGCGATCGCGGGAAAGCGTGCTACGATGGTATTCTTAGGCGCGGCGGGGCATCCCCGTCGCGATCGCAATCCAAGGCCAGATTCCAATGCCGGGCTATCCGATCGAACTCGACCTGCGCGGACGTCTCGCCCTCGTCGTCGGGCTGGGGCCGGTGGGACGTCGCAAGGCGTTAGGGCTGCTCGACGCGGGGGCAAAAGTGATCGGCGTTGATCCCAACGCGGCGTTGTCTGCTCCCGACGGTGTTCACCATCGCGTCGAGGCGTTCCGCTCCGATCATCTCGAAGGGGCGAGCCTTGCCTTTGCCGCCGCGACGCCCGAGGTGAACCGCGAGGTCGTCGCTGAAGCAAAGAAGCGGGGCGTCTGGGTGAACGCCGCGAGCGAGCCCGAAGCGGGGGACTTCACGATCCCAGCTGTCTGGCGGGGCGGGCTGGTGGTCCTGACCGTCTCGACCTCGGGCGCAAGCCCCGCGCTCGCACGCGCGATCCGCGACCGCGCGGTCCGCGCGATCGGGGCAGCCCCGGAGGTCGCCGCGCTCCTGGCCGAACTCCGGCCGGAGGTGCTGGCACGCGTCGCCGACCCTGCAATTCGTCGCGAGTTGCTCGCGAGCTGGGGCGACGCAACGTCTCTCGACATCTGGACCTCGGGCGGCCTTGAGGCCCTGCGATCGGCCTGGATCGAAGACTTACGGGCGGCCGAGACGTCAAGCCAAAGGACGGCGCTTCACGAATCGGACGATTTCTCCTAAACTCTGGTCCTGAACATCGAGGCGGCCGAGCAGGATAAGCCGCCGTCAGGGACCGATCTCGCAGAGGGATATGCTTGTGAAAATCGCCGTCATCGGAACCGGATATGTAGGCCTTGTCACCGGAACTTGCCTCGCCGAGAGCGGTAACGACGTCGTCTGCGTCGACAAGATTGAGGCGAAGGTCGAAGGGCTAAAAAACGGGATCGTACCGATCTTTGAGCCTGGCCTCTCCGAACTCGTCTTCCGCAACCATCGCGACGGTCGGCTCCGGTTCACGACGAGCCTGATCGAGGGGATCGCCGAGGCCGAGATGGTGTTCATCGCCGTTGGCACCCCGCAAGGAGTCGACGGCGGGGCCGACCTTCGAGGCGTCTGGGCGGTCGGCCGGGAGATCGCCGAGAACCTCAACGGGCCGAAGATTATCGTCATCAAGAGCACCGTCCCCGTCGGCACAAACGCCGAGCTGGCGCGGCGGATGGCCGAGGCGACAAGCGTTCCGTTCCAGGTCGCGAACAACCCCGAATTCCTCAAGGAAGGGGCCGCGATTGATGACTTCACCAAGCCCGACCGCGTGGTGGTCGGCGTGCGTAACGTCGAGGTCGCCAACCGGCTCCACGTCCTCTACAAGCCGTTCCTCCGCACCGAGCGGCCCTTCCTGGTGATGACTCCCGAAAGCGCGGAGATGACCAAATATGTCGCGAACTGCCTGCTCGCGACCAAGATCAGTTTCATCAACGAGATGGCCAACCTCTGCGAGAAGTATCAAGCCGACATCAACGACGTCCGGCGCGGGATCGGCCACGACCAGCGGATCGGGTTCTCGTTCCTCTTCCCCGGCGTCGGCTACGGCGGGTCGTGCTTCCCCAAAGACATCCGCGCGGTGATCCACATGGCGCGGTCGCAAGGCATCCCGTCAAGGATGATGGAGGCGGTCGACGCGGTGAACGAGTCGCAGAAAGATGTGCTCGCGTCAAAGATTATCGCCCACTTCGGCGGCGACACCCAGGGGAAAACGGTTGCGATCTGGGGCCTCGCGTTCAAGCCCAAAACCGACGACATCCGTGAGGCCCCCGCGCTGACTTTGATCGACCGACTCCTCGCCGCCGGCGTCTCGGTCCGCGTCCACGACCCTGAGGCGATCGACAACGTCCGCGCCCTCTACGGCGACCGCATCCACTATTGCGACCACCCTTATGGAGCCCTCGAACAGGCCGACGCGCTGGCGATCGTCACCGAGTGGAACGAGTTCCGCAACCCAGATTTCGAGGTGATGAAGCGCCTGCTTCGCCACCCCGTCATCTTCGACGGCCGCAACCTCTTCGACCCCGCGCAGATGGCCCGCATCGGCTATACCTATCACGGCATCGGCCGATCCTTGCCTGGATCAAGCCCCTTGGACAGCTATTAGCATTCCGGCTGTGAATGTTATTGACAGAATAAGAAAAACGACTAGGCTCGTGAGATGCCTAAACAGAGCGGACCGACTTGGGAACCTAAACCGGACGACTATCTCCAAGTATTCCATGAGCAAAATCCCTGGTTTGAATCGGGTAGCGTTCCTGACGCTTGGGCAAAGCGCGTGGAACGTCCCTTGGCTCGGCTTCTGCCGATTCGGCTTCAGACCGCCGAACCTCGGCGATTCCAGTTGATCCTGGGTCCTCGACGGGTAGGCAAGACGACCTCGATGTATCAAGCCGTGCGGCACCTGCTCGGAACGGGCCTATCTCCATACGCGATCCAGTGGCTTCGACTCGATCATCCCCTACTGATGACAATTCCACTCGGAGATCTAATCCGATTCGCGATGGTGGACGGGTCGACGCTCGATGATCCAACCTATTTCTTTCTAGACGAAATCACCTATGCCGACAAATGGGATCTCTGGCTTAAGACATTCTATGATGAGAATTGGCCAATTCGCATTGTCGGGTCATCGAGTTCGAGCGCCGAACTACGAAACCGTCGGCTTGAGAGCGGCGTCGGCCGATGGGAAGAACAGTACCTCGCTCCGTATCTCTTCCCGGAATACCTTGATCTCATCGGCAAAGGAGTTCCGCTCCCGGTCGGAGTAAACCTCTCTGAGACAATCGAGGCTTGTATTACGGCGAAAGTGCGCGTCGGTACGCTCCATGGCCCGCGTAGGCGATTCCTCCTTACTGGCGGCTTTCCGGAGTTATTGACGAGGAGTCAAACTGCTTCCGAGGATGAATCGTCAATCTTATTAGAGTCACAGCGGACGCTTCGAAGTGACGCGGTCGAGCGGGCGATCTACAAAGACATTCCCCAGGCATTCAACGTCGACAATCCGATGCTTTTGGAGCGTCTGCTCTACATTTTGGCTGGGCAGGTGACGGGGATCATCTCGCCGCAAGCTCTCTGCCAATTGTTGGGAGGCCTCTCACAACCGACCTTCGATCGATATCTCAGCTACCTCGAACGAGCGTTCCTCGTCTTCACGCTCCAGAATTATTCAGGGAGCGAAGCCACCAAACAAAAACGCGGGAGGAAGCTCTATTTCGTTGACGCGGCCGTCCGCAACGCCGCACTCCAGCGAGGCTTGGCCCCGCTAACGGACTCGGCCGAGATGGGACTGTTGATCGAAAATATGATTGCGGGTCATCTCCATGCGCTGGGCGAGGTGGGTCAGGTGCGTCTCTATCATTGGCGTGATGGAAATGATGAAATTGATCTTGTCTACGACCATCCTGACTCGCCGCTGGCATTCGAGATCGGGGCCTCTGCGGACCACCATCGCCGGGGAATTCGGGCTTTTATGGCCCGATATCCTCGCTTCGAGGGTCGATGCTACCTCGTCTCTCCTAATGCCAGAGCCCTCCGACCCCAGGACCGTTCCGACGGCATCGGTACCTTACCGCTCGACCTACTCCTCCTGGCGTCCGGTGAGCAAGCCGCCGCTGAATTGAAGCTCAGGCTCACCGGTTCCCGCTGATTCGACTTGACCTTCTCGTTCAATACCAGAGCGCGAACAACTCGATCCCGAGCCGATGCTTGGGCGGTGGTAGCAAAGCGTGCAGTTCTTCGGATTCATTTATATCAGCAAGAAAGAGGGTGTCGTCGATCCGGCGGACGAGGTCGGCCCCGGTGATCGAGAGGCCGACTTCGCGGTTGTTCCGCAGGCTTAGCTCGTCAAAGTTGCCGGTCCCGAGATAGGCCCAGGTGCCGTCGGCCGACATCGCTTTGACGTGCGTCATCGCCGGATAGAGATAGACGCGGCAGCCGCCACGCATGAGGCGGTTGGCATTGAGCGCCGAGAAGTGGTTCAGCCGCTCGACGTTGCCCCGGAGCGTCATCACCGCGCGGACGTCGACGCCCCGCGTCTTCGCGGCGATCAACTTGGCGACCAGCATTTCATCGCTGAAATAGGGGTTTTCCAGATAGATATGATCGGTCGCGTGGTCGACCGCGTGGTAAATCGACTCCTTCAGAGACCGCTCGCCACCAACGTTAGTCTCGATCATGCGGACGCAGGCATCCGGCGAGCCGGTGAGGGCGAGGGCTTTGGCGTCAAAGGTCGGAGGCGCTGCGGGCTGGCCGACATCGGCCCATCGAGCCGCGAAGACGGCCGCCAGGTCTGCCACGATCGGCCCTTCGGCGACATATGAATAGTTCCGCCAGCGACGGAGCGCCACGTCGGTAAGGATCATACTGCCCGACCATGCGACCCGGTCGTCAACGAGGGCGAGCTTGCGGTGGTCGAATCGGACGCAGGGGTCAGGGGCGAAGACAAGCGTCACGTTCGGGACGCGGGCAAGGCGGTCGAGGAATGTCGGCTCTCCCCGAGCGACGGCGGGGTTGTGGATCACATAAGCCGCCTTATCCACAAGCAGCCGCACACGAACCCCATCGCGTGCTCGGGCGGCCAGCGCGTCGGCGACGGCCCGGCCGGTCGGGTCGTCTTGCCAGCCGTACATCATCATGTCAATATTAGTTTTTGCCGAGGCGATCAGCCCGATCAGGCCGTCGATCGCGGCTCGACTGTCGGGCAAGAGGGTTAGCTTGACAGGGCGGATCGGGCCACCATAAGGGCCGCCGAGCGGGCCGGAGTGGTCGATCACCTCGAACGACGAAACTGAATTCGGGGCCAGTTCGACCGCACGAACGGACAGTCGCTCGACGAATCGGCCACCGAAATGCATCGCCGACGCCAGGGGCGCGTGGATGGAGAGCTGGAACGTGTCGGCCCCGATATCTCTAGCGATACGGATTTTTTGTGCAGTTCCGATCTTCGGATCGCCTTCGAAGCTCGCTCCGGCCGGCTGAACCGCATTGGGCGGCAAGACACGCGCGATCTTGTGGCCCGCGCATCCGGCAAAGATCGCCCCGGCACCCAGGGCGAGCGCGAGCCGTGCCCATCCGTCCTGAAAAACGAACCTCTTTGACATGGAATCCTTTCCCTCGACCGGCAAACCTCTCTTATCAGGATCGACCGAAACGGCCATCCTCCTGAATCCTTAGTTGGGTCGAACACCGCCGTTTTTGCGTGCCCCTGGTGACAAATCGCCCGCCATCGGCGATTCTGTGAGGTCCACGGTGGTTCGCGATCCACGGGGTCGTGAGGCGCGAGGCTCCGGACAACAACACATTGAGTCTTCATCATGAAACAACCCGCGTCTCGGATTGCTCTCCTGTCCCTTTGGGGCCTTATGGCCTCCTCGGCCAACGCAGCCGACTGGAAGCCGGCGGCGGGTCCGCTGATGACCCGCTGGGCGAAGGACGTTCGCCCCGATAACGTGCTGCCCGAATATCCCCGCCCGCAACTCGTCCGCGAGCGGTGGCAGAACCTTAACGGACTCTGGCAGCTCGATTTCGGCAAGGAGGGGGACGCCCCGCCTGTCGGTCGAGACCTCGTGAATCAGATCCTCGTTCCCTTCCCTGTCGAGTCGGCGCTCTCGGGCGTGATGAAGCGGGCCGACCGGCTCTGGTATCGAAAGACCTTCCGTGTGCCCATCGCATGGGGAGGCTCTCGCGTGCTCATCCATTTCGGAGCCGTCGACTGGGAGTCGCAGGTCTGGGTCAACGGCAAAGACCTCGGCACGCACCGGGGCGGCTATGACGCATTCACCTATGATCTGACCGACGCACTCAAAGCCGAGGGCGATCAAGAGCTGATCGTCCGCGTGTTTGACCCGACCGACGGAGGCACCCAGCCGCGCGGCAAGCAGGTGGTGAAGCCGGGCGGGATCTTCTACACCCCCACCACCGGCATCTGGCAGACCGTCTGGCTCGAACCCGTCGCGGCGACTCGGGTCAGTCAATTGAAACTATCGACTGACATTGATAACGGCCAGGTCAACGTGGTCTCGATGTGGGAGGGTGAGCGTGAAGGGCTGACCATAACGACGACGGCGCTCGACGGCGACCGCAAGGTGGCCCAGCAGAGCACGCCGTTGGGAACCACGCGGCAGACGGTGCTCAAGCTTGCAGAAGGGGTGAAGCTCTGGACGCCGGAATCGCCATTCCTCTATGGTCTGAAGGTTGAGATCAAAAGCGGTGATCAGGTTGTTGACTCGGTCGTGAGCTACTTCGGGATGCGCAAGATCGAGGTTGCCAAGGACGAGAAGGGCGTGAACCGGATCAAGCTCAACGGCAAGTACGTCTTCCAGGTCGGCCCGCTCGACCAGGGTTTCTGGCCCGACGGGCTTTACACGGCCCCGACCGACGAGGCGCTGAAATACGACGTCGAGGTCACGAAGCAACTCGGCTTTAACATGACACGCAAGCATGTGAAGGTTGAGCCCGACCGCTGGTATTACTGGTGCGATCGGCTCGGCCTGCTCGTCTGGCAAGACATGGTCGCGGGCGACCAGGGGATTGGCCCGAACGACGCCGACCTGAAGCGCTCGCCAGCCTCTGCCGCGCAATATGAGGTCGAACTCAAAGCGATGATCGATGGCTTGCGCAATCATCCGAGCATCATCATGTGGGTCGTGTTTAACGAAGGCTGGGGCCAGTTCGATACAGCGCGGATCACCAATTGGACGAAGAAATACGATCCAGATCGCCTCGTCGACTGCGCCAGCGGCTGGACCGACCGCGCGGGGGTGGGTGATGTCCACGACCTCCACTCCTATCCTCACCCCGCTGCCCCTGCCGCCGAGCCGAGGCGTGCGGGCGTGTTGGGAGAGTTCGGCGGCCTCTCGCTCGGTGTTGACGGCCACACCTGGGAGTCAAAGATCTGGGGTTATCAGGCGGCGTTGGGCAAAGATGATCTCACGCGAAAGTATGAACGCCTGCTCCGCGAATCCTGGGAACTGAACGAAGCCAAGGGGCTGAATGCCGTCGTCTATACACAGCTTACTGACGTCGAGACCGAGGCCAACGGCTTGCTCACGTATGATCGTGCGATCATTAAAGCGGACCTCGACCGAGTCAAGGCCGTGAACCGGGGCGATTTCTCGCGAGTGCCCGAGATCCGCGTGGTCGTACCGACTTCGCTTGAATCGCCGCAGACCTGGCGCTACAAGACCGGGGGTCTCGAACGAGACTGGTACGGCCGCGGTCTCGACGACTCTTCGTGGAAGGAAGGCTCCGGCGTCTTCGGCACTGCGGGAACTCCGGGTGCCGTCGTCCGCACGAGGTGGGACACCCCCGATATCTGGGCACGCCGCTCGTTCACGCTCGAATCCGACAAGACGGCGGACCTCTTGCTCGTCTCGATTCACGATGAGGACGCCGAGTATTATATCAACGGCGTGCTCGCCGCGAGCGTCAAGGGTCACGTCGGCGGTTATGAAGAGATCCCGATTTCTGATGAAGCCCGCGCGACTCTGAAGCGTGGCAAGAACGAGATTGCCTTCCACTGCCACCAGACGGTGGGCGGGCAGGCGATCGACGTCGGTCTCGTCGAGTTGGTTGATCCGAATCGCTGATTTCGAGACCAATCAGAGATCCCAAGCGACGCGGTCTGGATTCCCGTTCGGGAACGGCCCGCGTCGCTTTTTTGAGATTGATGGGAAAAACTGACCCGGTCGCGGTCTTCAGGTTGAGGATGATCGATTCCAACCGGCCGAGGGAACGAGCGACGCATGGAGCCCGAACGACTCGGACCGCTGCTCGACCGCCATGCCGACGCGCTGACGCTCTATGCTCGTCAGTGGTGCGAGTCGGCGGAGGATGTCGTGCAGGAGTCGTTCCTCAAGCTGGCGTCGCAACGGCATTCGCCTGACGACCCGGCGGCCTGGCTCTTCACCGTCGTCCGACGTGCGGCGATCAACGCCGGGGTTGCGGCGCGGCGTCGGCGTCGCCACGAGTCGGCCAGGGTCGCCCGGTCTCCCGCGTGGTTCGGTGAGCCCCTCCAGCGTGATGCGATCGACCCTGAGGCCGCCGCCGGCGAACTCCAGGGGTTGCCGATTGAGCAGCGTGAGGTGATCGTCGCACGGCTCTGGGGCGGCCTCACTTTCGAGCAGGTGGCCGCCGTCTCAGGGTGCTCAATCAGCACGGCGCACCGCCATTATCAATCGGGCCTGACAGCCTTGAGAGAACGACTGGGGGTAACATGTCCGAGCGTCAGATCCCGTCCGACCCCGAGTTGACCGAGATCGAAACCGCGCTCGGTGCGCTCGCCCCATCGAAGAGTCGGATCGACCGCGACCGGCTCATGTTCGTGGCGGGTAAGGCGTCTTCCCGGTCCGCTTCTCAATGGGCCTGGCCGTCGATAGCGGCGGCGCTAATGGCTGTCGCGACGGGCGAAGGCGTGGCGCTCGTCTCGCGACCTGAGCCGCGCGTCGTCGAGCGATTGGTGATCGTCCGGGAGCCCGAGACGGCGGAACTGGCACCCGTGACGATCCTGAGCCAGGAGCCGGAACCGGTCCCGAGACCGGGACTCACCCGTCGATGGTTCGACCCCGATGCGGTGCTCAAACCGACCCGCGACTTCGATCCGCGATTCACCGCGTCTGCCCCTCCCGAGTCGTCCGGGTCGTTACTCCGAACCGAGATTGCCAAGTTACTCCATCCAGGAGATTCGTCATGAAGTGGTTTTCCTATCTCGTCTTGTTGATCCCATCCGTCGCCTCGGCCCAGCCGGTACCGCCGCCCCCGCCGACCGTGATCCTGATCCGGCCGGCCGCTGAGCCCGTCCCCGCGCTCAAATACCGGATCGTGCCCGAGCGGCGTGACCTGATCCCCGGCAACGCCGCCATCTTCTATCACCGCGCGATACTCTTATTCTCCCTCTGCAAGCTTCCACCCCCCGCTCCCACGCCCGGTCAGAAAGCGCCGACCTCGGTCGAAGAAACCATCAATCACTGGTTGACCGTGCCATTCCGCGAGATCCCGCTCGACAAGGCCAGGACCGTGCTGGCAAGCTTCGCAACGACTCTGCACGAGGTCGACCTCGGCGCGATCCGGCAGACTTGCGACTGGGAATTCGAACACCGCAAAGAGGGGATCGTGCTGCTGCTCCCTGAGATCCAGGAGATGCGTGCCCTCGGCCGCCTGGTGAACCTTCGCGCCCGGGTCGCGCTGCTCGACGGCAAGGTCGACGAGGCGATGCACTGGCTCCAGGTCGGCTTCGTCATGTCCCGGCACACGGGCCAGGGGCCGACGCTGATCCAGGCCCTCGTTGGCAATGCAATCGAGGCCCTCATGGCGCGGACGCTCGAAGACCTGATCCAGGCCCCGGGCTCGCCGAACCTCTACTGGGCGTTGGTGAACCGGCCCCGCCCGTTCATCGACCTCGCCGCCGCGTTCGACGGCGAGCGGATGATCCTCGAACGCGAGCTTCCCTCGCTCCGAGAGTTGGATTCCGGCCCCTGGACGCTCGACAAGGCGCGTCGGTTCGGCGATGACCTGCGTTCGACCGTAGGCTCGTGGGATGGCCCATCTCTGCTCAGCCCGAACGATCGCAGCCGGACCTCCGCCACGGCCCCGCCGCAGCCCCAAGGTTTCGCAGCGCAACTTGCCCTTGCCTCAATGGTCGCCCAGCTCTATCCCGAGGCCAGAAAGGCCCTTATCGCCGGGGGACGACCGGCCGCCGAGGTCGATGCGATGCCGACCATCCAGGTCGTCGCGATCCATACCATCCGGGCCTATGACATATTTTGTGATGATATTTACAAGTGGGCCGGTCTTCCTTACTGGAAATCGGCAGCCGGGTCCGACGCGACGATGACCCGGGCGACCGCGAAAGCGAAGGCTGAGAACCCGCTGCTCGCGTTATTTACGATGATCGTCCCCGCCCTTCAGACGACCCGATTTGCGACAGTGCGCTCCGATCGCCAGCTCGACGCCCTCCAGTGCATCGAGGCGATCCGGCTCTACGCCGCCTCGCACGGCGGGACGCTGCCCCCGACCCTGGATGCGATCACCGAGGCACCCACACCGCTCGATCCTGCGACCGGAACGCCCTTCATCTATAAGGTGGATGGGACCACCGCCACCCTCAACGGCCCCAGGCCCGTGGGTGCCCCCGACCACTACACGAGCCTGATCCGCTACGACCTGAAATTGGCCCGATAAACGTCCGCGGCGAGGACCAGTCCCAAACTTATTAGAGGACTCTCATGATATCTTTATTTTCACTTGCTTTGATGCTCACATTCGCCGAAACGCGAGCGGTCGAGATCGCGCCGTTCATGACGGATGAAGTCGCTGTCGTGGCCCATTTCGACCTGACGCGGATCGACGCCAAGGCGCTGACCCTGCTCCTGTTCGGCAGGGTTACCGACGAGGAAGAGATCGCTGATGGATCGACCAAGGCGGCCGGGTGGGTCGCGGCGCTCCGGAAGGCGGGTGCGAAAGACCTCTATCTCCTCGTCAGCCCGCTCGATCTGCCCGATCCGCCGGTGGCCGTCGTCCCGCTCGTCGAAGGGGCCGATGCGCAGGCCATTGGCCGGGTCCTTTGCGGCACGGGTGGAGAGAAGACCCTCCACGCCTGGCCGACCTGCGCGACGATCCATAACGCCGTGTTTGCCGGGTCAACCACGTCGCTCGAACGTGCCCGACGACCGATCTCGGGGCCTCGTGCCGAGCTGGCCGCAGCGTTCGCCGCATCGGGCGACGGCCCCGCGCAGATTGTCTTGATCCCGAGTGCGACCCAGCGCCGCGTCGTGTCAGAGATGGCCCCGACGTTCCCCGTCGAACTCGGAGGCGGATCAACGGCCGCCTTGACTGCGGGGCTGACCTGGGCGTCGCTCGCGCTCGAAGACGGCCCCAAGCCGATGTTCCGCATCATCGTCCAGTCGCCCGATGGCGCGGCGGCCGAGGCGATTCTCAAGCTCGCCAAGGACGCCGTGAAGTGGAGCACGAAGCCGCCCCAGGGCTTCGACTTCATCCGAGACCTCTCGGGGATCAAGGCCCAGATCGTCGCCGATCGCACCGAGGTGACGATCGGGGTCGCCAAGGCGGCGGACCTCGTCAGCCTGCCCTATCGCGCCGCGATGGAAGGGACTCGCCGGTCTCAGTGCGTCAATAATATGAAGAACATCGCCTTAGCCTTCCATAATTATCATTCGATGCGCGGGTCGTTCCCAGCCGCCGCGAGCCGAGACAAAGACGGGCGGCCACTTCTGAGCTGGCGCGTCTACCTGCTGCAATATCTCGAACAGGAGACGCTTTTCAAAGAGTTCCACCTCGACGAAGCCTGGGACAGCCCGCACAACAAGAGCCTGATCGCCCGGATGCCCGCCGTCTATGCCTGCCCCGACGAGGGCCGGAAACTCAGGAAGGACGGCAAGACGACCTATCTTGTCCCCCGAGGCAAGGCGACGATCTTCCCCGAAGGACGCGGCATCAAGATCGGCGAGATTACCGACGGCACCTCAAACACCATCCTCGTCGTCGACGCGGTCGACACCCTCGCCGTGACCTGGACCAAGCCCGACGACTGGGAGGTCGACCCCGAGCCGAAGCGAGACGCCCTCTTCGGCCACCACGCGGAGGGAACGAACGTGGTGTTCGCCGACGGCGGCGTACGATTCGTCAAGTCAACAATGTCCGATGCGACCCTGCGGGTGATGCTTACCCGCAGCGCCAAGGATATCCTTAGGTCGGAGGATTATTGAGCCGGGCGGCTATCGTTTCTGAAGGTAGGCGAGGAGGTCTCGAAACTCCTGGGCCGTCATTTGCCGGGGGAGGTCGTCGGGCATGATCGAGATCGGCTGCGGCCGGCGCTCGGCGACTTCCGAAGGGTTGATCGAGAAAACCTTACCTGTAGAATCGGCATAGGTCTGCTTGCCATCGATTGTCTCGCCGATCAGGAGGCCCGTGACGGTCGTGCCGTCAACCTTGGCGATCAGCCAGGGGACGAACGCTGGGGCGACCTCCTTGCTCGGCCGAAGGATCGAGTCGATAAGCCGCTTGCGGTGGAGCGTCCGGCCCGTCGCCGAGAGTTCGGGGCCGATCCTGCCGCCTCGGCCGTCGATCTCGTGGCACCGATAGCAGCCCGGCCCTTTGGGGTGGAAGAAGATGCGCTCGCCTTCAGCGGCGTCGGCGGGGCCTTCGAGGCGACGGAGCCAGCCGTCAAGGTCACTCGCGTCATGCTTCGGTTCATCCGTCAGCGCCGTGCCTCGAAGCGAACGGACGGCCTCATGGCCGAGAGGCGTCGGGCTGGCCGCGAGATGGACGAGCAAGACGCGAGTTGTAGGCTCATCGCCCGAGAGGCCGACGACTGCCTCGGCGCGGATCGATTCGGCCTGCGAGGCGTTGCGTGCCAAGTCGGCAAGGAGGGCCTGTCGCTCGCGGATCGGGCTTTCGCGGAGCGACCGCACGGCCTCGGTCCTGATCTCAAGATCGGGCGAAGCGATCAAGGCCTTCAGACGTGCAAGGGTGAGGCTTGGATGATCGGGCCGGAGCACCCGCAAGGCGCGGCGGAGGATGGCGGGCGAGGTCTTCGGATTGGCCACGATCGCCGCGACGCGGTCTTGCCCGTCGGCCGACTGGCTGATATTGCGGTCACCGTCGAGCCGTTCGAGCGTGGCGAGATAGCCTTCGAACAGCAGCCTGGTAACGGTGCCCTTCGTCACGCTCGCCTCGACCTTCGACCGGTACTCCTCCAGCCCTTCCTCGCCGACCCACTGGATCGCCGCGAAGCGGACGGTGGGGTCGGGATCGTCGAGGAACGTGTCGAGGAGTCGTCTCGCCTCGGGACGGCCCGATTGACGGAGGATGAGCAGCGAGGCAACCCTGACCGCCGCGTCGTCGTCGCTCGCGAGTCGGCCGAGCGTGGCGGGGTCGGCGGCCCGTTTCAAGCCCTCGCGCGAGGCTTGGTTGAGATAAGGGTCACCGGTCGCGATCGCCGCACGGAGGATGGGGATCGCTCCGGAGTCGGTGAGCCGCCGGAGCGCTTCGGCATGCACTCGCGGCGAAGGGTCGCGGCTCGCGAGAACGCCCAGATCGTCCTGAGAGAGGGGAAGTGTGCGCACCGCGAGCGCGCGGACGTCGTCAGATCGGTCATGCTGGGCGGCCCGCCCGACAGGGACCGGCATCCCTCCCGTCGTCGATAACGCGTCGAAAGCGGCGGCAAGGGCACGCGGGTCGGGGTTCGAGGCGACCGCCGTCTCCAGAATCCCGCGACCACCGTTGCCCGGTTCGGAGAGCCGCCTCGCCGCCGTCTCTCGAATCCGACGGTCGGGATGTGCGAGGTCTTCGACCTTGGAGCGGGGTCGAGGATCTTTGGCGCGGAGGTGCCAGATCCGGCCTCGGCCGTGGACGGGGTAGGACTTATCAACCCAGTCGCTCACATAGATCGATCCGTCGGGGGCGACGGCCATGCCGACGGGCCGGAAGTCGTCGCCGCCGGTGACGATCGGCTCGGCCGCCGAGCGGAACGACGCCCCGCGCTCGCGGAGCCGGAATCGATCGATCCGGTGATCGCCCCACGAGGTCACGAGCAGGTCGCCCCGATAGTCATCGGGCAAGTTATCGGACTCATATGCGACGACCGCGCTCGGAGCCTCCCCCGTCCCGGCGACCATCGGCAGGGTGCCGGGCAGTTCACCGTCCCAGGCAATGAAGGGATGAACACCCTTGCGACCGTAGCGGAACCGATACCCGTAATCACCGTTGGTGACAATATGCAGCAGCCGACAAGGTGGCCGCGAGTCAGGGTCGTTGTCGACCGCGAAGAGTCGGCCGTAGGTGTCGAACGCGAGGCCGAACGGATTCCAGAATCCGGTGGCGATGCGGACCAGCCCCTTCCCGTCGGGACTACATCTATAGATATTCCCACCCTCTCCGCCCCCGGTAAGAGTCGTGCCATCACTGCCGACGAGCCTGTACGGCTCACCCAGGTTCTCGCCGAGTCCGAAATAGACGTTGCCCGAGGCGTCGAACGCGAAGCCCGAGAGGCCGTTATGGGGATAGGCCCCTTTGGTCTCCAGCCGCGCGATCGGTGTGCGCTCTTCGGCCTTGCCGTCGCCGTCAACGTCGCTGAGCCGGAAGACTTCGGAACGGGTCGCGACGTAGACTGAGCCGTCGCGGGCGATCGCGAGGCCCATTGTCCACTTCGTGCCTTCATAAAAGGTGCTGATCCGATCGGCCTTGCCGTCGCCGTCGATATCCTCGAAGACCCGGATGCGGTCGGCCGGCGGCCCCTGATAGCCGTCGGGGCGGAAGTGCGTGTGGCACTCGATGACGAAGACCCGCCCTCGCGCATCGACCGCGATCCCCGTCGGCGTGACGATCTCCGGATCGCTCGCGAAGAGGTCGATCGCGAGCCGAGGGTCGACCACCCTGGGCATCTCGACCTTGCCCGGACCGACGGCCATGAGTCCAAGGACGAGCATCAGTGCCATCGCCTGCATGTTGCCGCTCCGGTATCAAAAGGTCGAGACGGGGCGATTGCCCCACTTGAGTCTATCGAGTTGGCCGAGCTTCGCCCACGGAGACGCGGCCCGCACTGGCTTCGATTGAGGTCTTGGGGTACTCCGCCGCCCAGGCGTACCACTTGACCATCACCCCAGGTAGCCATCGGAGGGTGCGACCCTTGCGAGGGCCGGAGACGGCACGGCCAACGATCGACCATCGCGAACCGGTCTCCTTGTCGACCCACGGGGTTGCTGGATCGGCGCGGTCGACCGAGAGGGTGACGGCGAGGGCGTCCTTGTCGTCGGTCTCGGGAGCATAGGCTGCGGCGGTCCTCGTCCGGCCGTCCCAGAGGACCACGACTTTCCGGCCGTCGAGCTGGCTCTCACGCATCTCGGCCCGATCGCCGAACGACTTCAACGGCCAGGCTTGGCCCTTGTCGTTGATCGCAAGACCGAAGACGCGCTCCTCGGCACCGAGGCGAGGGTCAGGGGTCGGCCGGGTCTTGCCTGATTCAGCCAGGAGAGCTTTCGGCGCGGGTTGGGGCTGAAACTTCGATATCATTGCATAAGCAACCGTATCAGGATGAGCCTGGAGCCACGGACCCCAATCGGTCTCGACTGTTGGCAACGGTTCGAGGCGTTCGCCCTTGCGGGGGCCGTCAAAGGCGATGCCGGTGAGGCAGTCGAAGAGGGTACCGTCCTTGTGCTTCATCACCATCACGCCGTTCCGCCAGCCGTGGAAGCGATAGTCATATGAGGCGGGCCAGCCCCGAACGAAGTCGGCATCGGCGTCGTAAACGAACACGCCGTAGCTGTCGCTGATGACCCGGTACGGGACGAGGAACCAGCGGAAGGGGATCGCGCCGCCGTCATATTTGCCGCGAATCCAGCAGAGAACTCGGTCGTCGTCCTTGAGTTCGCCGGCCTTGCGGCGCGACTCGTCAACACAGTGCGAACAGGCGGGATTGACCAGCGTTTCAAACATCTCGGGCCGAAACACGGTCTTGGGCGCGTCGGGCGGAACGACGGCGAAGGCCGCCAGCAACAAGGTCGTGGCGAGCATCGGCAAAGCTCCATAGGTTAGGATCGACGGAAGATTCCGTAGACGAACGATTGCAGAGCACCCGAGGGTGTTTGATGGATCTCGGCGGCTTCATCAACGAGTGTGAAGCGGTCGCCGAATTCCACCGCGAGGGTCTGCGGGTTGTACCGGCAAACGTCGAGACCGCTGCATCGCGCCGGGCCGTCGTCGGCAAAGGTCGCGACGATCAGGTGGCCTCCCGGGCGAATGGTTCGGGCCGCGAGGTCTTGATAGAGGGCGCGGTCTGCCGGGTCGGTGAGGAAGTGGAACACGGCGCGGTCGTGCCAGATGTCGACCGTGCCGAGATCGCCGATGTCAACGATGTCGGCCGCGATCCATTCGACCCGACCGGCACGCTCAGCCAGTCGCAATTGTGCCTGGTTCAGAGCGGACTGAGAGAGGTCGAGCACGGCGACGCTCTCGAACGCGAGGTCGAGAAGCCGGTCCACCAAGATCGACGCCCCGCCGCCGATGTCGATGATCCGCCCGCCCGCTCTCGGGGCAGCCTCGCGGATCAGCGCGAGCGAGAGCGCCGGCTCGGCCTGATACCAGCTCACATCGGTCGACGCCTTGGTCGTGTAGACGGCGTCCCAATGAGTCTTCGATCGAGAGGTGTTCATTTCTTCTTTAACTCCACTGCTCGCGGCTCCCAGGATTGATCGATGGGGTCGAGCGCCAGAACCCAGCCGGTGCCGGTCCGCTGCATCGTCTTGAGAATCCCATCAAGCTTCGTCGCAGGCGTCCCCCACGCCTGCACGACGGCGATCACCTTTTCGGGCGGCACGGCCGTGCCGCCTTTGGGAGGCTTCTGAAAGATCGTGAGGGCGGTCTCGGTCCATCGGTCCGGGTCGCGACGGAAGGTCTCGGCCCAGAGCCCGAGCGCGATGGGGCCTTCGATCGCCTTGACGAGCGGGTTCCAGTTGCGGGCGTAGCGGGGCCAGCAGTCGCCTTTGGCACACGCCACTCCGCCACAGAACCCGGTGCTGTCTTTGGATTCAGGCAGGTCGATCGTCTCGCACTCGGTCACCCAGACGGGAACGATCACCTTCCCCCGATGTTGGCCCTGAAGCTCGGCGACGATCCGGGCCGCGCCGTCGTCACCGGGCGTCTTGGCGGTGGTCGATGGCAGACCGTAGTCGAGCGCCCAGCGACACTGGTCGTTGCCGCAGCCGCACGACGACGGCCCGGCCTGGAGGTCGTTCACGAACACCCCCGCCCACTGCCCGGGCAAGTCGGCGAGCAGCGTATTGAGTCGGTCTCGATGCGCGTCGAACGCCGGTGCGTAGCCAATCGGCACCCAGGGCCATGCTTTGATAACTTCTCCTGTGCGCGACTTCGGGGCCTTGGGAAAGCGGGTCCGCCAGTCGTCATGATGACCACCGATCGCGGCCAACCAGTCGGGATGAGCGTCGGCCATTGCCGGGTTGCGGGCGACCTCGATCCAGGGCCAGAGCGTCATCCCCGCGCGCTCGACGGCCTCGGCTGTGACGTTCCATTTTGGTCTCGTCGCCTCGTCGAGTCGCACGACGACGGCCGTGACCCCTCTCGCCTTCCAGCCTGCGAGGAATTCGGGCGTGACCCGATCCGGCCCGATCAAGATCCCTCGGACCACACCCTTCGTGTCGTCCCCCCGCGTCGGTCCCGAGACAAGCAAGGTGACAACGATCGTGGCGAGCGTCGTGACACGCGGCATGGACCCATCCTGGCAATGAGATTTTAAGACTGGACGTTCACCGATCCCATCGCGCTATCCTACTGCCTGGCGAAATCGTGCGATAGGTGAGAGGCCCCGCGTCACTATCCTGTTATCATTCGAGCCCTCGCAGGTCCGTTGGGTGTGACATTGTCGAGAGGCGGTCATCAACATGGCTTGGGAAGTCGCGGCGATCGTTCTGTCGCTCGGCCTGCTGATGGCGCTCGCGTATCGAGGGCTGCCGGTGATCGTGTTCGCGCCCCTCTGCGCGACGCTGGCCGTCGTGCTCTCCGGGGCCTCAGCATTGCCGAGCTATACCGAGTCGTTCATGACAGGGGCGGCGGACTACATCAAGACGTTCTTTCCCATCTTTCTCCTTGGGGCGATTTTCGGGACGCTGATGGAGACGAGCGGGGCCGCTGCGTCGATCGCGTCGGGGATCGCGCGAGTGCTCGGGCCGAGGCATGCCATCATCGCGATCGTGCTAGCCTGCGCGGTGCTGACTTACGGCGGTGTCTCACTCTTCGTCGTCGCCTTCGCGGTCTATCCCTTCGGTGCGAGCCTGTTTCGGGCTGCGAACATCCCCAAGCGGCTGCTCCCCGCGACGATCGCACTCGGGGCGTTCACCTTCACGATGGACGCGCTGCCGGGGACGCCGCAGATTCAGAACCTGATCCCGACCCGGTTCTTCGGCACCACGATTTACGCCGCCCCCGTTGTCGGCCTGATCGGCGCGGCGATCGTGCTGGTCGGCGGGCTGGCCTGGCTCCAGTTTCGTCGTGCCCGTGCCCTCGCGGCGGGCGAAGGATATGGAGCCGACCATCGGAACGAGCCCCAGGCCGAAGCGACCGATCTGCCTCGGCTCTCACTGGCGATCCTGCCGCTGGTCGTCGTGCTTGCGACGAACTTCGTCCTGAACCGATCGGCGTTTTCGATCGCGTCGTGGTACACCGAGGCTCGGCTGCGAACCGAGTTCCCCACGCTCAATATCCGTACGGCCGCCGCGACCTGGTCATTAATCGTGGCGCTGCTCGCGGGGATCGTGTTCCTGCTGGCCATCCATCGCAGGCACCTGAAAGGGCGGTTCACCCCCTCGCTCACGCTGGCGACTTCGGGTGCCCTGATGGCGATCTTTAACACGGCGTCAGAAGTTGGTTTTGGACATGTCATCAAGTCCTTGCCAGGATTCCAGGTGATTCGCGGCTGGGTGACGGGCCTGAGTCCTCATGTGCTCATCTCGGAAGCGATCTCCGTCAACGTGCTCGCAGGCATGACCGGCTCGGCGTCCGGCGGGCTCTCGATCGCGCTCGAAGTGATGGGCCGTCACTATCTCGACCTGGCGAAGGCCCAGGGTATCAGCCCCGATCTGCTCCACCGAATCGCATCCATGGCCTCCGGCGGGATGGACACCCTGCCGCACAACGGGGCCGTGATCACGCTCCTGACGATCGCCGGCCTGACCCACCGCCGGTCCTATCCCGATATCTTCGCCATCACCCTCATCAAGACCGCCGCCGTCTTCGCGCTGGCTGTTGCGTCGTCTTGATGACCTCTTCCAAAGAGGTGCGATTGATGCTCGGCAACTGGAACATGCAATTCCCCGACTGCGAGCCTGTTGCCCACTTGCTCAGAGAGGCGTTCCCCTCGCGATGGGTCCGCTTCCACGGCCTGCCCGGATCGAAGCGTCTTAATATTCGTAGCGAATAAGAGACTGTCATAAACTGACATAATCATATTCTCAGTGAACTCGTCGGTCCCGACCCCAGGGTCGTCTTCCTGACCACCGAATTTTCCGAGACCGCGCAGCCCCCTCCCGATTCACCCAAGAGGAGAGTATTTGACCCGGATGCGAGGGCGTGGAGGAGCTTCCCCATCCATGAGCCGCACGAAGAACTCACTTTCCCGAACTATTGGGATGTGTTCGCCATCGAGTGGGATTGGGTCTCGGGCGTGTTCGACCCGATCCTCCGTCTGGTCGCCGATGATGAGATTGAGGACGTCATGATCGTTGCCACCGACTGCATGTGGCTCTTCCACCCCTACGCCGGAGGTATGACGTGATCTTGGAGTCCTCGATCGCCCGCGACTGCCTCCGTTCGGCCCATGCGGAATGGTTGTCACCCAGGAATGACGGGCTGTAAATCGCTTGTTCCATCAAGGAAAGAATGGTTTTCGTTCGATCGAATCGGCTTCCCGTAGGGTCCACACAGCGGACCCTACGGAAGACTTGACCACTCGATCTAATTTATTAAGTTATGAATATTTTGAACACATTTCGATATGAATTTCAAACCGCCGCCGTCGTATAGAGTGGTGTCATCACCTCGCCCGAGCAGATTCGCAGGGGGCGGCCGAAGCGGTCGCGGACCTCGGTTGCGGGGTCGACGCCGAGCGCTGAGTAGATCGTGGCGGCGAGATCGGGAGGGCTAAAAGCCCGCGAGATCGGGAAGGCACCGAGCTTGTCAGACTTGCCGATCAGTTGACCGCCGACGACCCCTCCGCCCGCGAAGACCGCCGGGAAGACGTTCGGCCAGTGGTCGCGGCCCGGCACGTCGCCCGGCTTGAGAGGGGCGATCCGGGGCGTGCGGCCGAACTCGCCGAGCATCACCACCAGGGTCTCGTCGAGCATGCCGCGCGCGTCGAGGTCGTCGAGCAAGGCCGAGACGGCGCGGTCGAGGGGCGGCAGGAGGTCGTTCTTGAGGCGAGGGAAGTTGGCGACGTGCGTGTCCCAGGTCTGCACGATCCCCATCGTCGCCTGCACGATTGGCACCCCTGACTCGACGAGCCGACGCGCCATGAGCAGCGACCGGCCGTAGAGGTGGCGACCGTAGCGGTCGATCAGGCGGGGGTCTTCGCGATCGAGGTCGAGCGCCTGCCCGACCTTGCCGTTGCAGAGCATCGCGATCGCGGCGTCTTGCTGGTCGGAGAAGGCATCGTCGGGCGAGGTCGTCGTGGCCTGGCTCAAGAGGTGGCGGCGATGGTGCAGCCGCTCGGGGTCGAGGCCGGCGGGCAAGGCGAGACTGTCGTCGCGGGCCTCGGGCTTGGAGGGATCGAGGCGAAGCTGCCAGGGGTCGTTCCTTGGGCCGAGGAAGCCCGCATCCTGTCCCGGCCAGGTGAGCGGGCCTTCGATGAGCCGGGTCGGCAAGGCCACGCCACTGGGAATGCCGTCGCGTCGGTGCCGCAGATGGTCGAGCACGGCCGCATAACAGGGGAAGTCATCGCGCGAAGCCACGCGATCGATGTCGTTCGCCCCACGGGGGTTCGAGACCTGACCGGTCAACACACGATGGACCGCGAGCAGGTGGTTGCCCTCGGGATGCGCCATCGACCGGACGATCGCCAGCTTGTTCGCTCTCGCGGCGAGTCCGGGCAGATGCTCGCACATCTTGATCGCGGGCACAGCCGTGTCGATCGGCTTGAACTCGCCTCGGATGCCGTCGGGGGCCTCGGGCTTCATATCAAACGAGTCGTGCTGCCCGAGTCCTCCGCTGAGCAGGATCACGATCACCGACTTCGCCCGCCCCGGCCGCGCGCCGACCGTCTTTACCTCGCGGCCCGCGAGCAGTCCCGGCAGACCCAACCCCAGCAGACCCGAATAGCCAACCTGGAGGAAGGCCCGCCGCGTCGTCGAGAACCCACGCGCGAGGTTCGATTCGGGCGGGTTCATATCGCGACTCCTGAGGGTCTGGCGCAGGCCCGACGAGCCTGCCGATCCTCAAAGTTTAACATTTGCTAACGAGGGGGTCTACCGGAATCTCATTCCAGCCGATCGGCGACAAGGTCTTGCCCCGCGCGGCGGCATCTGACACCAATGGAGCGACTCATCAAGGTCTCGTCAATCGAAGGCTAAAGGAGAAGCAAATTTACTTATGACGACAATCATCGCATTCCTCTTGATCCTGACCGCCCCCGAGCCCGCCAGGATGGATCGCGTCGTCGTGTCTGACGACGGCCGGGGGTTCGTCCTCAAGCCGTCGGGCCGGGCGTTTACGCCTTGGGGGCTGAACTACGGCAATGCTGGCCGGCTGATTGAGGACTACTGGGACGCCGAATGGCCGACGATCGTCGATGACTTCAGGGAGATGAAGGGGCAGGGGGCCAACGTCGTCCGGGTCCACCTTCAGTTTGGCAAGTTTATGGACCTTGCCGACCGGCCGAATCCCAAGGCGCTCGATCGGCTTGGCAAGCTCCTCGAACTGGCCGAGGCGACCGGCCTCTATCTCGACATTACCGGCCTCGGCTGCTACCGCAAGGCGGATGTCCCCCCGTGGTATGACGGACTCTCCGAGGCGGATCGCTGGTCGGCGCAGGCGAACTTTTGGGCGGCGATCGCCAAGCGATGCGCATCGAGCCCGGCCGTGTTCTGTTATGATCTTATGAATGAACCGTTCGCGGGCGGTGGCGACAAGAAGCCTGGCGACTGGTACTCAGGCAAGACGTTCGGCGAATATGATTTCCTCCAGTGGGTCGCACTTGAGATGCGCGGTCGGACGCGCGAGGAGATCGCTCGCCAGTGGATCAAGCGGCTCTCGGCGGCGATCCGCGAGCACGACCGCCAGCACCTCATCACCGTTGGCCTCATGCCTTGGGTGCCGAAGTGGGGCTATCTCTCGGGCTTCATCCCCGAGACGACGGCCCCCGAACTCGACTTTATCAGCGTCCACATCTATCCGGAAAAGGGCAAGGTGGACGAGGCGATCTCGGGCCTGAAACGGTTCGCAGTCGGCAAGCCCGTCATCATCGAAGAGACGTTCCCGCTCTCCTGTTCGTTGGCCGAGATCGAGGCGTTTCTCGACCAATCTCGCCCGATCGCCTGCGGCTGGATGGGTCACTACGACGGCCAGACGGCCGAGCAGTACGAAGAACTGCGCCGCAAGGGCACTCTCACGCTCTCGCAGGCCATCTACAAAGACTGGCTCGAACTGTTCCGTAAACAGGCCCCGAAGTGACCCGACGATGATCGAGTCTGGCCTCCGCACGAGACCGTGCTTAGCCTGATATCTTTTGTCACCCCGACTTATTATGACTCGGATCAAGATATATTATTTTCTGCAAACCCGAAACGTTGAGGACTTCGGTCACATCCGCCCGCATGGCTCAGCCGTACTTCAGCTTCCATTCCGCCTTCATCTTCACGTAGGCGGGTTTCGCCTCAGCCTTCTGCCATGCCTCGTAAAAAATCGCTGCGGACTCTGCCTTTAATGGATCGCCTGTTCCCTTTTCGAGCTGGTGCTTGAACCGCCAATGGGGCACCATCTCACCCTTGTACGGCTCGCAGATCAAGACACCCTGCTCGCCCCTGCCGACGCGATATTCCTCCGGGTGAGCCCGATAGTCGACGTCGGGCCTCCAGTGGTCTTTGGATTTATCGAAATTTAGGTTACTCGGCCCGTCCATTTGACCTCCCCGCCGTTACTTCCACCCCTCGACGGTCGTTCCGCCGAAGATCATGCGACTCATCTGAGGCGTGAAGATCCCTAGCCCTCAGAAACGTCGTCTGACGAACCTCATCGAGGAGTGCCAAACGTCATGGTGCCCAGGAAAAAGGGGCTGACAACTCGGCCGGAGCAGCCGAGAGCACGGTTAGGCGGCAAGGCTCATGGCTTTGGGCGTCCGACAGAGCCCAGGATTCAACGATTTCAATAGCCTTGCGTTGTAGACGCGGCACGCATCTTCGGATAGAGACGGGCCCTGTGTCGCTAAGATTCATAGCCACAACGGACTTGCCGTTATTCGTTGGCGATACCCTTCAGATTACTGGTTTCAAATTTTGACTTCTGTTACCTGGATCGCTACACTTGCTCTTGTCCCTCTCAAACAGGAGCCAGATCATGAGTGAACCAAAGCTCGGCGGACCGTTCACGTTCCCCGGCACGTCACTGACAGTCCACCGGATGGGCTATGGCGCGATGCAGCTGTCTGGCCCCGGCATCTTTGGGCCGCCCAAGGACCCGGATGAGGCTGTTGCCGTACTCAAAGAAGCGATCGAGTCCGGCGTTGACCACATCGACACCAGCGACTTTTACGGTCCACATATCACCAACCAGATCATCCGACAGGCCCTCCACCCGTATCCCACTCATCTGGTCATCGTCACCAAGCTGGGAGCGGTCCGGGGTGAGGACGCCTCGTGGAAGTTTGCGCATGGTAAGGACGACCTGATCGCGGGGGTCCACGATAACCTCAAAAACCTTGGCCTCGACGCGCTCGACATCGTGAACCTCCGCGTCGGCGGGATGCTCGAGCCGACAGAGGGACCCATTGCGGAAAAAGTTGAGATCCTGGCCGAACTCCAGCGTCAAGGCTTGATTCGCCACGTGGGCCTGAGCAACGTCAATGCGGCGCAGTTGGCTGAGGCGCAGGCGATCACGAATATCGTCTGTGTCCAGAACTATTACAACCTGGCCAACCGCAACGACGACGCCATGATCGATCTCCTGGCCAAACAGGGCATCCCTTATGTGCCGTTCTTCCCGCTCGGTGGGTTCACGCCGCTCCAATCGACGACACTCTCAGACGTGGCGGGCCGCCTCGGGGCGACGCCAATGCAGGTCGCGCTGGCATGGCTGCTGCACCGATCTCCCAACATCCTGCTGATCCCCGGCACGTCGACGCGAAGCCACCTCCGGGAAAACCTGGCCGCCGCAGGACTCACGCTGCTGCCGGAAGCCCTGGCGGAACTGGATTCGATCGCGGCTGCCGCAAAGCAATAAGAGGCCAACATGCACCCCGATGCCCCGCTCACCCGCGATCGAATCCTCGCTGCGGCCGAGGACGTCATCCGGCGGTTCGGCCCGTCCAAGGCGACTGTCGTGGATGTGGCTCGGGCATTGGGCGTGAGCCACACATCCGTCTATAAGCATGTGTCGAGCAAAGCGGAACTGCGTGACCTCGTCGTTGGCCAATGGATGGAGGCCACCATGCCTCCGCTCCGAACCATCGTTGCCCAGCCAGGACCGGCCCCCCAGAGGTTACGGCAGCTCATCGACGCCTTGATCAGCGTCAAACGCCGGCGGGCCACCGAAGATCCAGAGCTGTTCTCAGCCTTTCGGACGCTGGGGGCCGAAGCCAAGTCTGTCGTCCTCGCCCACATCGACGAGTTGATCAGGCTGGTCGCAACGGTCATTGCCTCCGGCGTGCAGGAAGGTACGTTTCGCACAGTCGACCCCGTAGCTACCGGCAGGGCGGTGCTGATCGCTACGTCCAAATTTCACCACCCAGCGCACGCCGCCGAGTGGGCTGACCCAATTATCGACGCGGCATACAACGACGTGTGGCAGTTGCTGATGAGTGGGCTCAGCTCGGGTTAACGGTTGGAACCGAAATCCCTTCAAGTTTTACGCGATCGACCTAGCGTCGATTGCTCCTTCACGTTTGCATAAAGGCTTAATTATGCGTGTATTCCTAACCGGCGCGACGGGTTTTGTCGGCATCGAAGTCGTCCGGGATCTCCTCAAAGCGGGCCACACGGTGCTGGGCCTCGCTCGTTCGGACAAGGGCGCTGCGGCGCTGATCGCAGCCGGGGCTGAGGTGCACCGGGGCGACCTCGAAGACCTGGACAGCCTGCGGAGCGGCGCGAGGTCATCGGACGGGGTGATCCACTGCGGCTTCGTCCATGATTGGTCTAGGTTCGCGGAAGTCTGCGCGATCGACCGCCGTGCCATCGAGGCGATAGGCGACGCGCTTGCCGGCTCTGACCGCCCCCTGGTCGTCACCTCTGGAACCGGGATGGGAACGGTTGTGCCGGGTCAACCCGCGATCGAGGACCACTTCGACCCCAACCACCCGAACCCTCGGGCCGGTTCGGAGATCGCGGCGGAGGCCGTCGCGGCTCAAGGCGTCCGGGTGTCGGTGGTGCGCCTGCCGCAGGTTCATAACACGGAGAAGCAAGGTCTCGTCACCCCCACAATCGCTCTCTCCCGCGAGAAGGGCGTCTCTGCGTATATCGGCGACGGCCTCAATCGCTGGCCTGCGGTTCACGTGCTCGACGCCGCTCGCGTCTACCGGCTTGCCCTTGAAAAGGGGCCGAACCGAGCGAGGTATCACGCCGTTTCCGAAGAGAGCGTGACGGCCAAAGCGATCGCAGAGGCCATCGGGCGAGGTCTGAAGATTCCGGTGGTCTCCCTGTCCCCCGAAGAAGCCGCCGGTCACTTCGGCTGGATGGCGATGTTCGCAGGGTGGGACATGCCGGCGTCGAGCACGCTGACGCAAGAGCGGCTGGGTTGGCACCCAACGCAGCAGGCCGGGATGATCGAGGATCTCGACCACATGGACTATTCCGTAAGTTGAGCACGCCGGACCGGGTGATGTTCCCCAAGTCCGTTTCGGGAAAAAACCCTATCCTTCAGATACGGCACCGGGTCTCCGATCCGACTGTCTCCCGATGCTCTTAAACGAGTCGGCGAAACAGTTGCATTCGTAAGTCAACCCGTGTCGGGCTTAGCGGTCCTTCCGGCGAGGGGCGGTGGACCGTTGTCAAACGGCGGTCTGGGAGACGACAATCAGGGCCGAACCGCCCGGGCCTGTTGCCGGGCTTTTGACCCGTCCCCGACCGATTGAAGGACCTCGCCGCCGATGTCGATGCATGACCTGATCCGGAGCCTCCGCGAGCCCGCCAAGACGAAGATCGTGTTCCTCGTGGCCGATGGCCTCGGCGGTCTGCCGATCGAGCCGGGCGGCAAGACCGAGCTGGAAACCGCCCGCACCCCGAACCTCGACGCACTCGCCGCCGAGGGGACCGTCGGCCTCAGCACGCCGGTCGCCCCCGGGATCACGCCGGGCTCAGGCCCCGGCCACCTTGGCCTGTTCGGGTTTGATCCGCTGAAGCACGACATCGGCCGTGGTGTGCTCGAAGCGTTGGGGATCAACGTCGAGGTCGGGCCGAACGACGTGGCGATCCGTGGAAACTTCTGCACGATCGACGCCGATGGCCGCGTCACCGACCGCCGCGCCGGACGCATCCCCACCGAGACGTGCGAGGCGCTCGTCGCCAAGCTCCGCGCCGGGGTGAAGGTCGAAGGGGTCGAGACCCTGATCGAGGCGGTCCGCGAATATCGCCTGGTCGTCCGGTTCCGGGGCGAGGGCCTGGGCGACAACGTCGCCGACACCGACCCGCTCTCAACCGGCCTGCATACCCTCGAACCCAAGGCCGGTGACGCCGCGTCTGAGAAGACCGCGAAGATCGCCGCCGAGTTCCTCCGGCAGGCCAAGCTGGTCCTCAAGGACGAGTCGCCCGCGAACTTCCTGATGTTGCGCGGGTTCGCAAGCTTCCCCAAGATCGCGACGATGGAAGAGGCTTACGGGCTCAACGCCGTGGCGATCGCCGTCTATCCGATGTATCGCGGGCTTGCCCGCCTGGTGGGGATGACGGTCGTCGAGCCCGGCAAGACCCTGGCCGACCAGTTCGAGGTCGCCAAGGCCAACTGGGAAAAATATGACTTTTTCTTCATCCATTACAAGTACACTGATAGTACGGGTGAAGACGGCAACTTCGCCAAGAAGGTCGAGATGATCGAGGCCCTTGACGCCGAGATCCCCAAACTCCGCGCCTTGAACCCCGACGTGCTGATCGTCACCGGCGACCACTCGACCCCGAGCCGGATGAAGTCGCACAGCTTCCACCCGGTCCCGACCCTCCTCTGGGCACCCGCGACCTCGCGTCCCGACCTCGTGACGACCTTCGGCGAGCGCCCGGCCCTGCAAGGCGGACTCGGCCAGTTCCTCGCCAAAGACCTGATGCCGCTGGCCCTCGCGCACGCCAACCGGCTCCAGAAGTTCGGGGCCTGATCGCCGTCAGAACGTCCAGCGACGGCCGTCGGTCTCATGCCAGACCTCGATCGACGGCCGTCCTTCTCCCGGCACGAGTCGCATCGTCAGCGGGAAAACACCGAGACGAATCGACTCGCCACCTTCGGACGTGGCCCGGCCGTCGAGCGTCATGACGTCGTCGACTCGCCGATAGAGTTCGAGCGCCCAAGGATCGCGGTCGACGACCAGGAACTCGCGTACTCCGACCTTCGCATAGAAGGCGGCCTTGTCGCGCGAACGATCGTGAGGACTGACAATCTCGACCGCGATGTCCGGGCCGCCGCACCAGTGGGTATCGCAGTTCTTCGCGGGATTCTCCCGGAGATAGACTGCGACATCGGGCTCGCGGAAATTCTCGATCCACCCCTCTTCGCGGTCGCTCACGTTGCAGCCGTCGAAGACACGCCCTGCGTCTCGCGAACCGAGGACGGACCGGAAGATAAAAGTTAGTTCTGCGGAGATGTCTTGATGCTCAAGGTTCGCAAGTAGCGACATGACCAAGACTCCATTCCAGACTTCGTCCCGGTCATTATCGCCACGCTCACTCTTGATCCGTTCTTCCAAAATTGGATCAAGTACAAGGATCGGCATCGTCCGCCTCTTCGAAGTCAGCGTCACTTCTTCGTCAGGAACGCCAGCAAGTCTTTCATGCCCGCCTCGCCGACCGCGCCGAGCAGGCCGACAGGCATGATTGAGGTCGAGCCCGGCTTCAACTCTTCGATATCGGCTTTCGCCACGAGGGCTGACTTCGCCTCGGTATCGAAGACCCGGATCGCGTCAGCCCCCTCGGCGCGGACGATCCCGACGAGCACTCGACCGTCCTTCAACAGTACGGTATAGGGGACATAATCCGGGTGGATCGTCGCACTCGGCTCGGCGACGTTGCGGTAGATCCAGGCCCGGTCGCGATGCACGAGGTCGCTCAGGTCTGGGCCGACGTCTCCCCCCTCGCCGCGCACCTTGTGACACGTCGCGCACTTGGCCTGGTCGCCCTTGAAGAGGATCGCCCCCTTCGCCGGGTCGCCCCCCGCGAGCAGTTCGGGCGGCACGACGGTTTGTGAGGGATTCGGCGGCAAGGCCGGTGCCCAGGGCAGCGTAAGCATCCCGCGATCGAGGGGCTTCGCCGCGCTGTCTGTCACATCGAGCGAGAACGGAGTCTTGCCGTCGATCGTGGCGATAATCACCAGGTCGATCACGCCGCCGTCGACCTCCGCTGTAACCTCGGCGACGCGGCCTCGATCCGCCTTCGCCGCCTCATTCCCGAGCGCCACCTCGGTCGGTCCCGAAGCGTTGACCCGGATTGTCGCCTTCCCTTTCGGCAGCGTCAGCAGCGTCTTGATCGTCAGCCGTCCGGGCGTCTTCAAGCGAGCGTCCATCGACTCGGAAGGGTTGAGGACAGGCCACCATCCCGACCACTCAGGCTTGGCGTCGGCCTTGCCGTTATCCCAGCTCACATCGACGCCCCGGAGGTTGTAGATGATTGGCGCGGGCAGATTAAGGGCATAGGTCGCGTCGCGTGAGTGCGGGTCGGTCACTAGGACGAGGGTGCGCCCGCCGTCGATGAGCCGGGCCGCCGCGATCCGGAGCGAGCCACGTGCCTCGGCCTTGGGACCGCCGGGGGGCAACTCGCCGGGCTTGCGGGGAATGTAGCGATCTCCGGCCTTCACGTCGTCGCCGAAGACGATCCGCGTCCCGACCAGCGACGTGGCGACCTCCGGCCCGATCGGTCGATCGAACGCCACCCGCGCCTCCAGAGGCCCCGCCGCCCAGGCCGCGACCACGCGGGGCGGAGCTTCGGCGGCGTTCGCTACGCATGCGAATAGGAGGATCATTGCGATCCCCGATAAGACCGGATGCCGTCGCAAGGGGGGAGGGGACCGGAAACGACTCTGAGACCCAGGTTTGCCGTTCATTAAACGGCATGGCGATGCGACCAACCCAGACCCGATATCGCAAGAGACAACTGTCATATCGACCTCAATGAGATCCGATGAAATAGCGACGCAATCTCAATCAACGCCGCCCGACGACCAGCGACACCTTCGGCTTGTTTTCGAAGGCAAACCGCGAGGTCAACTCAAATCCGGTCGCCCAGGTCCGCAGTTCGAACGGCTTGCCATCGGCCGGGTCGGGCATGCGATCAGCCGCCTTCGGCCCATCCTCGACGATCGCGATTGCGGCACAGAACAGGGCTCGTTTGACGTTGGCTCTAGGGATTCCATTCGAGCGAAGGGCATCGAAGTTATCAAGGAATCTGGTTTTGTCGGCGTTGCCTTTCGCGGACGAGCGGAGCGCGGCCATCTCGGCGGGCTTGTCGGTGGCGAGGACCAGCCGATCGTACCAGGCGAGCCAATGATTCACCTTCTCGGCATCAAACATCGCTTTCTCTTTCGGCACAACATAGCCAAGAAAGAAGGCCCGCTCGGCCTCTACGGTTGTGGGAAGGCTGACGTGCGCGGGCAGCGCGGCAAACCGCTCACGGAGCGAACGGAGGTTATCTTGCTCAATGGCGATCAGGGAAGCGGCGGCTGTTTCGATCGTGACATGCTCCATCGCGAATCCTACAAGCTGCGCGAAAAAGACGCCACCCTGGCAGTAGTGCCGGGCGAAGGTCAGTGCGGCAATCACGGAGTCGACGCCGTCGCGATGCTTCCGATCGGCGAAAGCAAAGCGGGCGCGGAGTGAGGCAAATCTGGCGAGAGCGCGAGAAGGACCGACGAAATCCATCGTCTTTAAAAACTCCCCGGCCCAGTAATCTCCCCAGTCGCAACGTGGGGACGAGGCCGCGAGTCTCAAGAGGTCGAGCGCCGGGGCCGACCGATCGACCAGTCCCTTCGTCATGGCGTTGAGCGGGGCGACGGCGACGTCCTTGAGGACTTCTACCTCGGCCTTGCTAAGAGTGGGGAGCTTGGCCGTCGCCTCGCGATAGAGCGAGGCCGCGTTCCGGTCGGGCAGCGGGGCCGAAATCGCCAGACGAGCGACCAAGGGGGACAGCGCAATCGATCGAAGGACTTCGCGGCGCTTCACGGTCTGGTCCTTCCCGAATGGCATCGGGCTTGCTCATTATCACGGCAACAAGGATACCATTATGCCCGGACAATCGCCCGCCTTACCTGGTTCGGGTGAGGACCCGTTCGAGCAGCTCGTCGGCGGCCTGATTTCGGCCCGGACGCGCGAAGAGACGACGTTGGCCGCGTTGCCCCACCGCTTGCCGCAGACGTATTGGATTGAGAGCAACGAGCGGCTGGTCCTGTTCGGCACTATCGATATGTGGGCAGGTCGGATCGCTAGCTCAGTCGGCCTGCCAACGTCGGGGAGGACCGCCGTCGAATCGGCCGGTCGGGGCGCTGAACTTGACGCCGATCTGCCAGAGCAAGTCAGGCTGATGTTTGGCGAGTAGATACTTCATGACCACTTCATCAGATGGGGGCATTCCGGGGTCTTCGAAGACAATGCAGAGCCGCGCCTCAGGGCGCTGAGTCTTGGCGTCCCAGACCTCAATGAGCCCGTGAGGACGGCGGGGGATGCGGTAGAGCTTGCCGCCGGAAGTGACGGTCACGCGGTCGAATCGGCAGAATTCGTCGAACTCCTTGGGCTCGACCACGTCACGGACCAGCTCGGCGGCGACGAGTTCAGGCACGCCCGCACCGTAGGCTGAGGCGTCGAGGTGCATCGGCTCGTCGTCCTTGGTCGGGGCCGGGATGCTCTTGCCCTCGATGACCCGGAAGGTCTCGACCTCAACGAGCCGGGCATAGCCTGCGCGAAGGGCCGGGCTGGAGATGACGAGTTGTGGGAAGGCCGCCGCGGCGCGGACGACATCGTGCGAGAAGGCGTTGGCCTCGCGCTGGAGCTTGACCATCCAGAAGCGGGGGGTTTCGGTGCGATCGCTCTCGGAGTAGCGAAACACCCTTGGGCCGATGTCAGGGATCAACACATCGACCTCGGCCGCCTCGCGACGAAGGGTCCGGAGGACGTTGTCGTACGCCTCTTCTCCCTGCACGAATCGCTCGGTGGCGGCCTGATGGCCCTGGTTTTTGACCCGGACGTAGCGGTAGGTCGGCCTCGCGAGGAATGTAACCTCGCGCGCCTGGGGATCGACAGCGCTGCGGGCGTCGTCGACCTCGATCTCCCAGCGCAGATAGCCCGTGCGGATCATTGGCGACTGTCCCGACTCGACAACGCTCAGCCGCCCTGGATCGCCGGCACCAGAAGGATCTCTGGAGCCGTCGCGTCAAACGCCATGATCGCCCGCGTCTGACCCGGCCCATCGAGCCGAAACGCCATCCGGCCGGCGGTAAAATGCTCGGCGAAGGCGGACTCTGCCAGACCTACCGTCTCCGGCCGATCCTTATCCCACTCGGCCAGACAGAGGTCGCCGTGGCCGGTCTTCAACAGTCGCAACTTTGCCATGATGGAGTCGCTCCGTCACTCGCGGGCTAGTGGCCCGAATCTCGGTCCATTCCTCGGAGTCAGACCCTCCGAAAGGGCCACACTTATTGTATCCATCGGAGGAATCCGAGGCCAGATCGTTACGAGAAATCCGACCGATCCGCCCTTGAACGCACGGGCCGGATGGATCACGATCGGCCCAGGATGTCAACCCGCTACCTCGACCAGGAACACGCTGATGCAGGTCGTCCCCGTCACGCTCGAAGGCCGGATCGTCCGCCTCGAACCACTCGACGAGCGGCACGTCGCCGACCTCGCCCTTGCAGGCAATGATGTGTCGATCTGGCAGCTCATGCCTTATGGACCGGTCACACACCCCGACCGGATGCGTGAGTTCATCCGCGACACCCTCGCCCGCCAGGCGCGCGGCACCGACTTGCCGTTTGCCGTAGTCGAGCAGTCAACCGGCCGGGCGATCGGTGGCACGCGCTATCTCGACATCCAGCCCGCCAACCGGGGCCTCGAAATCGGCGGCACCTGGTACGGCGTTGCCCACCAGCGGACCGGGGTCAACACCGAATGCAAGGCGCTGCTGCTGGCCCACGCCTTTGAGACGCTGGGGGCAATCCGGGTGCAGCTCAAGACCGACTTGCGCAACGAACGGTCTCAACGCGCGATCGAGCGGATCGGGGCAACTCGTGAGGGAGTCCTACGCGAGAATCTGCTCATGCCTGATGGCTACAGACGGTCGACGGTCTATTACAGCATCCTCGACCGCGAGTGGCCTGCCGTGAAGGATCAGCTACTTCTTCTGCAACGCCTCTGACGGCTTCGGGGTCGGCGCGATCGGCGGCGGCGCGACCGCATCCGGCTTGGGCTGGATTGCGGGGCCGGGGATGAACTGGAACGGGCTCCCGCCCTTATCGGGGACGGCCTGGAGGGGTCGAGGGTTGGGGAGAGTGACCTCGATGTCAATCGAGGGCTTTTGCCGACTTGCCCTTGTCTCCTCGACCGAGACCGGTTCAAGGACTTCCGTGTATTGCCGGGGGCCTGCGGGGGTGCGAGACCGCCACGTCGCATGTACACCATTTGACTCAAGCGACTGCTTAACCGACTGCCACCGTGCCAGGCCTGACTCGACCTTCTGGAGCCTCGCCCGCAGCGACTCGGCCTCCTTCGTCAGCGCCTTGATGGCGTCTTCGGCCTCTTTGGTCGACCGTTCGACGAACCCATTGGCGGCGGCCTCGGGGTCGGCGAGTGGCCCTGTCGCCGCCGACGAAGGCGAAGGCAACACGCGGGTCGGGGCCGGCGGCGGATCGGTCGGCATGGGTTCGACGGGCGACGGCAGGGCCAGTTCGGCCGGTCCGCTCGTCTTCTGGTCCGGGGCCGGGGGATTCTGGGCGCGGAGCCGAGGCCCTGAGAGGACGAAGCCGATAGAGGTGACAGCCACCACGACCACGGCCAAGACTCGAACCGCCAGCGCACGCTTCAAATGCATTGGGAGACTCCTCTCCGTCGATCCGATTCGATCGCCCTGGGCATGCCCGTTCCCTGGGCCTTTATCCGCGATTGTAGCCAATCCGCCCCGTCCCGTCGCCTCAAAATCCGGGCGATTTTCCCCTCGTACGCATCCGGGCGATCCCTCAGAAGTCGCTATTACCCTAAATTCCCCGAATCAAGAACCGGGGTCACGCGCGCCAATTAAGGACCGGAGCTACCCGCGCCAGACTGGCGGCGATGCCCCGACTCGCCTAGGATAAGAGACGTCAGCCGCGACGTCTCGCGGAATCGGCACTCTTCCCGAAGGGGACGCATCCCATGCCCCGTCTCAGACTCGCGGCGATCGCATTCGGACTCCTGTTGGCGACTGGCACGACGGCACCTGCCCAGGAGGTTGCCCACGCGCCAAAGGTCTATATGGGGCGAGAGATTGCCGACGTGATGACCTTTCACGGAGCCGACTGGCTGATCCGCGACACCCGCGAGGCCGAGGAGCAGCCCGAACGGATGCTCGACGCCCTGAAGCTCAAGCCGGGGATGACCGTCGCCGACGTAGGGGCAGGGGTCGGCTATACGAGCATCCGTATGGCGAAACGGGTCGGCGAAAAGGGGACGGTTCTCGCCACCGACGTTCAGCCCGAGATGCTCCGGATGCTTGGCGAGAACGCCCGAGACCTCGGCATCAAAAACATCAAGCCCGTCCGCTGCACCCCGACCGATCCCAAGCTACCCGAGGCTGCCGTCGACCTGATCCTGATGGTCGACGTCTACCACGAATGCTCTCAGCCGACCGCCACTCTCAAGGGCCTCCGTAAAGCCCTCAAGCCCGACGGCCGCCTCGTCCTCGTCGAGTTCCGCGCCGAAGATCCCGAAGTCCCGATCAAGCCCGAGCACAAGATGTCGGTCGCGCAGGCCCGCAAAGAGCTTGAAGCCAACGGGTTTGTCTTCAAGGAGAGCCTGGAGTTCCTGCCCTGGCAACATGTTATCATTTTTAACAAAAAGGCCGACGTGCCTGCGATTGAGACCCCGAAGTGACCGAGGGCCGTCACGGCGCAAGCTCCGGATGGGCGGCCGCCCACGTCTCGAATTCGGCGATTGAGGTGAAGGCCCCGAAGCGGTAGAGGCGGCCCTTGTCTTCGACGTTGGCCATCGAGTTGAAACCCCACGAGTCGCCCGTCCGCCGCATCCAGTCATCAAGCGTCCGTTCCATCCGGTCGCGGAGCGGGATCGAGGCTGGGACCTGGGCGAGGTTGTTCAACTCATAAGGATCAGTCTTGAGGTCGTAGAGGAGCCAAGGCCCGTCTTTGGTGCGGGCGTAGAGATGCGTCTCGGTCCGCACGGCCCGCCAGGGCAGGGGGGTGGCGTCGCCCGCGAACGGGACGAAAATCTGGAAGAAGGCGGAGTCGGGGCCACGATCGGTCCGGCCGAGGACGAGATCGGCGAGGTTCGTGCCTTGCATGTCGGCGGGCACCGGGATGGCGCAGAGCGCGAGCAATGTCGGGGCGATATCGACGTGGGTTAGCAAGGCGTTCGAGACGCGGCCCGGCTTCATCTTGGCGGGGTAGCGGACGATCCCAGGGACGCGGATTGACTCCTCCCACGGCTTCCGCTTGAGCCGTTGTCCGTGCGAGCCGAGCATGTCGCCGTGGTCGGAGGTGAAGACGACGATCGTGTCATTTTCAAGGTTGAGACGCTTCAACTCGCCGAGCAGCCGACCCACCTGATCGTCGACGGCGGTGATCGCCGCGGCATAGGCGGCGACCTCTTTGCGACCGCCGCCGGGCACGCCGTCAACCCAGTTTGGCCGCATGGTCAGCTTGGCAGGATCGTACATAGTCGCATACGCTTTGGGAGCGCCGTAGGGGTCGTGCGGTGGCCCCATCGCGACTTCGAGGAAGAACGGGCCGTCCTTGTTCGCGCGGAGGAATTCGATCGCGCGGTCGGTCCAGACTTCGGGCTCGAACCGATTGTCGGAAATCGGCTCGGGTGTGTCGCGGAAATAGACGGGGCGAAAGTGGTCATGGCTGCACTCGTTTGCGGCCCAGAACTGAAACCCCTGGCGACGAGGACCGGGCGGGATGAAGCCGGGGAGTCGCGGGCCGCCGTCGAGGTGCCACTTGCCGATGAAGCCAGTCCGATAGCCCTGCTCGGCGAGGATCTCGGCGAGCGTGACTTCCGACTCTTTGAGCCGCAGGTCATTCGCAATCATGCCGTTGCGATGCGGATACTTTCCCGTCAGGAGGATAGCGCGGGCGGGGCAGCAGACCGGGGTGTTGGCGAACGTGTTGCGAAACAGCACGCCGCCCGACGCCAATCGATCGAGGTTCGGCGTCTTGACCTCGCGGTTTCCCGCGCAGCCCATATCCATCCCACGCATCTGGTCGGGCAGGATCAAAAGGATGTTCGGCGGTTTCGCCTCCGCCCCAGAGACGACGACGATCAGGGCCAGCAGGGTTTTCAGGAGGAGTCTCATGCAGAGGTCTTTCGGAGGCCGGAGAAGACCATCGCCAAGAGGTAGGATACTCGAAAAGTCGTCGATCGATGCGCGAAGTTTCGTTTCGGCGCATTGCGATTTTCTTCCGAGTCGAAAGAGCGGTCGTTCGTCCCATCGTGCTTCTTCCATCGAGATTGGGCGTCCTAGGGAGTAAACGAACGACTCGCACTTTTGTCCGAACGCTTATGGCCAACCTCCGAACTTCACGTCCCGACCGCCATAAGCTCCTCGACTACCCCGGGCTGTCGGCCGAGCTTCGTCACGCCCGACTCGGGCACCCGGCCCATGCAGCGGTCGAAGGTCTTCACGGTCATCCAGAACAGGAATGCGGCGATCGCCAGCTTGACCAGGACGGTGGTACCCAGCGCGATCCAGAGGAGCGTCCGGGGTAAGAATGAAAGTTGCATCTGCTCCTGGATCACCTCGACCGGTCCGTAGAGCGGGCTGATCGCGCACACGGCGCACATGAGCCAGCGATTGTGCTCGTTCGTGGGATAGGGCTGCATCGGGAAGAACCGATACCAGAGCGACTGGACCAGGAACATCCAGCCGAGCCCGATCGCGAGAAATGCGATGACGCTGGTCGCGACCGCCCGGCCTAGCCTGCGGACCCAGGTCGAAAGCGCCACGCCAAGGCTAACGATCATCGCCCCCGACGCCAGAAAATCGGCCGGGCAGAGCAGTCCCGAGACGATCCGGTCGGTGAGACTCAGCGGGACCGCCTCGTAAGTGAACCTCACCGTCTTGGTGTAAGAGGGCAGGTCAGGCGTCGTCACGGCGAGGAACGATGCACAATAGAGCGGCATGAGTGCGAGGACGAGCACCCAGCGATATGTCCCCCACCACTTGCCGACAACGATCGAGCGCGTCGACATTGGCGTGGCCAGGAGCACGTCGAGGCTCGACCGGACCCGTTCCTCCGCGAGCGCCGTGGGTGCGATCGCGCTGACCATCAGCAGGCCGAAGAAGATCTGGAACACGAAGCCGAAGGGCAGGGGGTTCGGCCGGTCCTCGACGCCGTTGCGGATGATGTCGACCGTGCCCCACGCCGCCAGGCCCCACGTGCTGATGAACAGAATAGCCCAGATAAGGCGGGCGAGTCGAGAGGGCCGCGACCGATGCCACTCGCGCCAGAGAACGGGGTTGGCGTCGAGCGTCGGCCCCGGGAGCGAGGGCAACCTTCGCCCCACCGCGGACCCTCGCTTCAGGGCCTTCTCCGGCCGTCCCGCCTGCGCCACGACCTCTCGCCGCAAGGTCAGAATCGACAGCGCCGTGAGCCCCGCCGAGGTTGCCAACGCTCCCGCGAAGAAGATCACATAATCCAAAGGCCCGACGAACCCCGGCTTGCTGTAGGGGCCGAAGGTGAGCACGAACGGGTTGAGCTTCTGGAACCAATCGGGCGGAGCCATCCACCCGCCGTACTGGTTCATGTTCCACCAGATCGGCAGCAAGACCAGACCGAGGCACTCGATCATGTAAACCGCCATCAAGACCTCGTGGCTCTTCTTGGCGCGCACCGAGATCGCCATCGCCAGCGCGCAGCCGAGCAGGGTCAACGCGACCGACACGACTAACGCGCCAAAGAGTGCATCGAAGTCGATCCCCCCCAGGAGCGCGGCAAGGGCCGTCACCGGCACGCCG
The DNA here is from genome assembly GCA_025356435.1 of Isosphaeraceae bacterium. Taxonomy (GTDB): domain Bacteria; phylum Planctomycetota; class Planctomycetia; order Isosphaerales; family Isosphaeraceae; genus CAMFLR01. The sequence goes on from JANXSY010000204.1 coordinate 45,206, forward strand.
CAGGCGATCAGGCCGAACACCGGCGCGAGCCGCGAGCCAAGCTTGCCGAGCACAATTTCGGAATCGGAGAGGTCTGTTACCATCATGTGCAGGAGCGTGCCCCGTGCCCGATCCATGCAGATCGACCCCGCCGCCGCCGCCGGCGCGGCGAGCATCACGAGTGTGATCTCGATCCCTGTCAGCGCGTAGAAGAACCCCTGCCCGATCAGCGCCATCTGCTGGAAGGTACGCACCGGTGCCGCGCCCCGATCCTCCGATACCCACACCAGCGTCATGCCGATCAGCAGGCAGAGCACAAACAGCGAGCGCCCCGCGTAGACCTGCCACCGTCGCGCGTTCAGCAACGACTCATAGACGAAGACCGGCCCCAAGCCCCACCGCTCTCGCATGGCAAATCCCCCCACGCCGGAGTCCCTCGGCCCGCCAAGACCTAAATCATACATTAGTCAGAGGCCGAGGGGCAGTGTTCAACATTTCGCGAATTCGGATGTCGTCCTGGCCTGGCCAACGCGGTATAATCAGTGATAATCCCGCCAGCCCTCCCGCTCCGAATATTCACCCGAGGACGGCAGCCGATGAGCCATCCGACCGCCGCACATCTCACGTTAACGGCCGCCTTGCTTGCGTGCGCCATGGCATCGGCTGCCGAGGGGCCAACCGCGCGGACGATCGATTTCAATCGCGAGATCCGGCCGATCCTCTCGAACGCCTGCTTCACATGCCACGGTCCCGACGCCAACAAGCGCAAGGGCGTGAGCAAGCCCTTCCGCCTCGACACCGAGGAAGGGGCCTTCGCCGACCTTGGTGGCTATGCCGCGATCGTCCGGGGCAAGCCCGAAGAGAGCGAGGCGATCGACCGGATCAAGTCAGTCGACTCGAACGAGGTGATGCCGCCGCCGTCGCACGCCCGCAAGCTCACCCCGCGTGAGGTCGAACTGCTCAACGACTGGGTGAAGCAAGGCGCCCCTTATGCCAAGCACTGGTCGTATGTCAAGCTGACTGTCCCCAAGCCGCCTGAGGTGCGCGATGCGGCCTGGCCGAAGAACGCGATCGACCGCTTCATCCTCACGAAGCTTGAAGCCGAAGGTCTGAAGCCGTCGCCCGAGGCCGACCGATCAGCGCTAATCCGCCGCGTCGCGCTTGACCTTACCGGTTTGCCTCCGACGCCTGAAGACGTCAAGACGTTTCTCATCGACAAGACCCCGGACGCCTACGAACGGCTCGTCGATCGCCTGCTCGCGAAGCCCGCTTATGGCGAACACTGGGGCCGACTCTGGCTCGACCTCGCTCGCTACGCCGACTCAGCCGGCTATGCCGACGACCCCCCGCGCACGATCTGGGCCTATCGCGACTATGTGATCCGGTCGTTCAACACCAACAAGCCCTTCGATCAATTCACGATCGAACAGCTCGCGGGTGACCTGCTGCCGAACCCGACCGAGGAACAACTCGTCGCGACCTCGTTCCACCGCAACACGCTGACGAACAACGAGGGCGGCACGATCGACGAGGAGTTTCGCAACGTCGCCGTCGTCGACCGGGTCAACACGACGATGGCCGTCTGGATGGGCACCACGCTCGCCTGTGCCCAGTGCCACGACCACAAATATGATCCCCTGTCTCAGAAAGACTACTATCGCTTCTTCGCCTTCCTCAACAACAGCCAGGACGCCGACCGCACCGACGAAAGCCCACTCTTGATGCTCTACGGTGACGCCCAGAAGCGGCAGAAAGCCGACTGGCAAGGGGAGATCGCGCGGCTGGAGACAACCCTCAAAACCCCCACGCCCGCGATCCTCGCCGGGCAGAAGCGCTGGGAAGAGTCGTATGCGGCCGGACCGACCTGGACCACGATCAAGCCCGCGACGGCCGCCTCGAAGAGCGGGGTCAAGCTGACGACTCTCGATGATAGGACGATCCTGGCTGACTCGAAGGCCAAGACCGATATCTACACGCTTTCGCTGCCGATCGACTCGAAGCGACTGACCGCGCTGCGGCTCGAAACCTTCCCCGACGACGCTCGCCCCGGCAAGGCCGCGACCCGCGCGTTCGGCAACTTCGTCGTCTCTCGGGTGCTGGCGACGATCGCGCCGCCGAAGGGCAAGACGACCGCCGCACGCTATGTCCGGATCGAGCTTCCCGGCAAGTCGAAGATCCTCTCGATAGCCGAGGTTCAGGTCTTCAACGGTTCGGAGAACGTCGCCCTGCGTGGTGAGGCCAGTCAGAGCAGCGTCGCCTTTGACGGCCCTGCCAAGCTCGCGATCGACGGCAAGACCGACGGCCGTTTCGCCGAGGCGAAGTCGACCACGAATACCGCCGTCTCCGACGACCCCTGGTGGGAGGTTGACCTCAAATCGACGCGGCCCGTTGACCGGGTGATGGTCTGGAACCGGACCGATCCAGGAATCGAGTCACGTCTGAGCGACTTCCGCGTGATCCTCCTCGACGAGGCGCACCAGCCGGTCTGGTCGCAATCGGTCGCCAAGACGCCCCTCCCGAGCACTGAGCTTGCGGTGAGCGGGACGCGGCCGGTCACGTTCTCGGTCGCGCTCGCCGACTACTCGCAGCCGGGCTTCGATGCCGCGAGCCTCCTTGACAACAAGAGCGTCACCGAGAAGGGCTGGGCTGTCGCCGATCAGGTCGCCCGGCCGCACACGCTGACGCTCGTCCCCAAGGCCACCGTCGAGGTCGAGCCCGGCTCGACGCTCACGGTGACGATCGAACAGTTGTACAAGTCCGAAAACCACACGATCGGCCGGTTCCGGCTCGCGACGTCCGACGACCCGAAAGCGGTCGAGTTCGCAGGGACGCCCGACGCCGTCGCCAAGGACCTCAAGACGCCCATCAAGGACCGCACCGACGCCCAGCGCGGTGAGCTGACGACCTATTACCTGACGTCTGTCGCTCCCGAGTGGAAGCCGGTCCGAGAGCGGCTCGCGAGCCTTAAAGTGCAGCTCGCCGCGATGAAGCCCGAGACGACCGTGCCGATCCTCCGCGAGATGGAGCAGGGGGCCAGGCGCAAGACCAAGCTCCAGCGCCGAGGCAATTATCAAGACCTCGGCGACGAGCTGACCGAAGGCGTCCCGGCCGTCTTCCCGCCGTTGGCCGCAGACGCCTCCAGAGACCGCCTCACCCTCGCGCGATGGCTCGTCAGCCCTGACAACCCGATGACCGCCCGGGTGATCGCCAACCGCTACTGGGAGCAGATTTTTGGCACCGGCATCGTCGCCACGAGCGAAGATTTCGGGGCACAGGGAGACCTCCCTTCGCATCCCGAATTGCTCGACTGGCTGGCCACAGACCTCTCTGGCAACCGTTGGGACCTCAAGCGGTTCCTCCGGCTCCTGGTCACGTCGGCAGCCTACCGACAGACCTCCAAAGTCTCACCCGACCAGACCCAGCGCGATCCCGACAACCGTCTTCTGGCGCGCGGGCCTCGGGTGAGGCTCTCGGCCGAGATGGTCCGCGACCAGGCGCTCGCGGTCTCCGGCCTGCTCAGCCCGAAGATGTTTGGCCCGCCCGTCAAGCCGCCGCAGCCGTCGGCCGGCCTGAGTGCGGCGTTCGGCGGCAGCGTCGATTGGGAGACGAGCAAGGGCGAAGACCGCTTCCGTCGCGGCCTCTACACGACGTGGAGACGTTCGAGCCCGTATCCCTCAATGGCCACCTTCGACGCCCCGAACCGCGAGACCTGCACCCTCCGCCGGACCCGCACGAACACGCCGCTTCAGGCACTCGTGACCATGAATGATCCCGTCTATGTCGAGGCCGCGCAGGCCCTCGGCCGCCGAATGATCGCGGCTGGCCCTACCCCACTCGACAGGGTGAATCAGGGCTTCCGGCTCTGCCTCATCCGCGACCCCAGCGCCGACGAGGCCCGCCGACTCGTCACGCTCTTCGAGACCGCGCGTGTGGAGTTCGCCAAGGACGAGGCCAAGGCCAAACGCCTCGCCACCGAGCCGATCGGCCCCGCGCCGGGAGATGCCAACCTCGCCGACCTCGCCGCCTGGACGGTCGTCGGCAACGTACTGCTCAACCTCGACGAAATGATCATGAAGCGATAATTCCCCACGGGGCGACGACCATGAATCTCAAACACGAACATGTCGGTCATCTCACTCGTCGGCACTTCTTCAAGGAGAGCCAGGCGGGACTGGGCGCGATCGCGCTGGCGTCGCTGCTGGCGAAGGATGCGCCGGCCGCCAACGACGCGACGAGGGTTGTCGACCCGCTCTCACCCAAGAAGCCGCCGATGCTCGCGAAGGCGAAGCGGGTGATCTACCTCCACCTCACCGGCTCGCCTCCGCACCTTGATCTCTATGACTACAAGCCCGAACTCGTCAAACGAACCGGGCAAGACTGCCCCGACGCCTTCTTGAAGGGAAAAACGTTCGCCTTCACTTCGGGCGTGCCCAAGCTGCTCGGCACGCCCCGCAAGTTTGCCCAGTACGGCAAGGGGGGCGTCTGGATGTCGGACGCGATCCCAAACCTGCACACCGTCGCCGACGAGATCTGCACGATCCGGTCGATGCATACCGACCAGTTTAATCATGCTCCCGCCGAGCTACTCCTCTACACCGGCTCGGCGCGGTCGGGACGGCCCTCGATGGGTTCCTGGCTGACCTATGGCCTCGGCTCTGAGAACGAAAACCTTCCCGGCTTTGTCGTCCTCATTTCGAGCGGTGTCCAGCCGAACGGCGGTCAGAACTCCTACGGCAGCGGCTTCCTGCCGTCGGTCTATCAAGGCGTGCAGTGCCGTTCCAAGGGCGATCCCGTCCTCTACGCGTCCGACCCCGCGGGTATGGACCGATCGATGCGCCGAATGAGTCTTGATGCGATGCGCGACCTCAACGAGATGCAGGCCCGCGACCTCGGCCACCCTGAGACCGCCACCCGGATCGCGCAATACGAGCTCGCCTTCCGGATGCAGACGGCCGTGCCCGAGGTGATGGACATCAACCGCGAGTCGAAGGCCACGCTCGAAGCCTACGGTGCCCAGCCCGGCGCGGCGAGCTTCGCCAACAACTGCCTACTCGCCCGGCGACTGGTCGAGCAGGGGGTGCGTTACGTCCAGCTCTTCGACTGGGGCTGGGACTTCCACGGCACCGGACCCGGCGAGGGACTCCGCGAAGGCTTGACGAACAAGTGCATGACGATGGACAGGCCGATCGCGGCTTTGATCAAAGACCTCAAGCAGCGCGGCCTGCTCGACGAGACGCTCATCATCTGCGGCGGCGAGTTTGGCCGCACCCCGTTCCGCGAAGGCCGCACTGCCGCCAGCGCCGTCCTCGGCCGTGACCACTTCCCTGATTGCTACACGATGTTCCTCGCCGGCGGCGGCATCAAGGGCGGCATGATGCACGGCGAATCCGACGAACTCGGCTTCAGCGTCGCCCGAGACCCCGTCCACGTCCACGACCTCCAGGCCACGATCCTCCACCAGCTCGGCATCGATCACAAGAAGCTCACCTATCGCTTCCAGGGGCGTGATTATCGCTTGACGGATGTCGCGGGCACGGTGGTCAAGCCGATCCTGGCGTGAGTGGACTTTCGTCCAAGTGAGGTCTTGAGCCCTGCAGTGAGTCGACTGGGTCGAGACCCAGCCGACGTGCTACAAGATCGCCCGGATCACTTCGCCCCGGCTGATCGGGAAGGGCCTGCCGAGGGGGTCGGTGTATTCGAGGTCGGGGTGATAGCCGAGGCAGTGGAAGATCGTGGCGGAGAGATCTTCGGGGCGGACCTTGCCCTCGCGGGGGTAGGCGGCGAATCGGTCGGATGAGCCGTGGATCTGGCCGCCTCGAACGCCCCCGCCAGCTAGGGCGATCGAGAAGACGTGGCCCCAGTGGTTCCGGCCTCCGCCACCGTCGAGTCGGGGGCTGCGGCCGAACTCGGCCATGCAGACGACCAGGGTCTCGTCGAGCAATCCGCGACCGCTCAGGTCTTCGATCAGGGCCGAAAACGCCTGATCGGTCGGCGGGGCGAGGACGTTTTTGAGGCGGGCCGATTCCTGGGTGTGGCTGTCCCAGCAGGGGTTGGCCATCGGCTCGTCGGCCGCGCGATACCAGTTGACCTGCACGAGCCTCGTCCCCGCCTCGACGAGCCGGCGAGCCATCAGCACGCCCTGGCCGAATGGGGTCTCGCCGTAGCGCTTGCGGACGGACTCGGGCTCGGCGTCGAGTCGGAACGCCTCGCGGGCTTTTGAGGAGAGAAGCATGTCAAACGCCTGCCGCGAACGCCGATCTAGGATGTCGCCCGAGGTGTCGTGGCCGGGCCGGTCGAGGCACTGGCGCAGGCCGTCGAGGAGCGACCGGCGCGTCGCCAGCCGGGTCGGGTCAAGGCCGGCGGGGAGGCTGATCTCGTCGACTCGGTAGCCCTGCGGTGTGGGCTTGGCGTTGAGCAACCAGGGGTCGGCGGCGCGTCCGAGATATCCGGCATCCTGACCGGGCCAGATGCTGCCGTCACTGTTGAAGATCCGATGCGGGAGCGTGACCGAGGTGGGCATCGAGCCTCGTCCCGAGGCCACCCGGCCGAAGATCGCCCCCAGGCTCGGCGAGTCGTTGGGGGCACCCGGGTTGGCGTTCTCGAAGTTCATCGGCGCGTGCGGACGACCCGTGAGCATGTAGTAACCACTCGACGAGTGGGCGTTGTCGCCGGTCGACATCGCGCGGAGGATGCAGAGCTTATCCGCCACCTTCGCCGTGCCGGGCAACAGCTCGCTGATCGAGAATCCGGGCACCTTGGTCGCGATCGGCTTGAAGTCGCCCCGGACTTCGGCGGGGGCGTCGGGCTTGGGGTCCCAGGTCGAATGCTGCGGCGGGCCGCCCATCAGGAAGAGGACGATGCACGACTTCGCCCGGCCAAAGCCAGGGTCGAGCGGGTTGGCCTTCGGCTCGGCGGCGAGCAAATGGCCGAGGTTTAACCCCGATCCAAGCACGCCCAACCCGCCGACGCGCAAGACCTCGCGGCGCGTCAGTCCGTCGCAGAGTCTCGCCCCTCCGGCTCGCAGATTGAGCATCGTCTACCCCGCGACTCGCGCCAAAAACAATTGTTGAATAGGTTGCAGCCTAGCACCCTTCGCCGCCCGATTCAATGGACCTGGGCGGGCTGGTCTCGTCCCGAGGACCATTGGGTAGTATCCTGTCGGGAGGATCGGGGTCTGTCGCAACGACCTGGAGAGACCGAAGTGGGTATCGACGAACTCTATCGGCAGGGTCGGCGTGCAGCGGCCTGGGGCCTCTCCGTCAGCGTGGGGCTAGGTGCGGTGAAGCTGATCGGCGGCCTCTTCGGCGGCTCGGTCGCACTTGTCTCCGACGCGGCCCACTCGCTGGTTGACGCCGTGATCTCGTCGGCCTTGCTCTTTGCCCTGATGATCGCCCAGAGGCCCGCTGACCCCGAACATCCTTATGGGCACGGCCGGGTCGAGTCGCTCGCTGGCCAGGCGGTGGCGGTGCTGCTGATCGTGCTGTCGGTCGCGATCGGCTGGTCCGCGATCGCCGGCCTCAACCGGCCCTATGTTGCGCCCGCAGCCTTCACGCTGGCGATCGCGGCGGCCGGGGCGGTCGTGCAGGAGTTGCTCTATCGGTCGACCAGTCGGGTCGCGCGGCGGTCGGGATCGGCGGCCTTGCTGGCGACGGCCTGGGACTACCGCCTCGACGCCTTCGGATCAGTTGCCGTCTTGCTCGGCGTGGCGGCCTCCCGATGGGGCGGGCCGGGCTGGCACTGGGCCGACCATGCGGCGGCGATTGCCGTGGCGGGCACCATCTTCTGGGTCGGCGCGGGCCTGCTCTGGGAGAACATGCAGGGACTGATGGATCGCCAGGCCGAGCCTCAGCTCCTCGGCTCGGTGCGAGGAGTCGCCCTGGCTGTGCCGGGGGTCCGCGACGTTGAGAAGCTGCGGGTCCGCAAGGCGGGTCTGGAGTATCTGGTCGATATCCACGTCGAGGTCGATCCCGAATTGACAGTCCGCCAGGGCCATGACATCGCCCACCGGGTCAAGGCCCGCCTGATCGCCGAACTCCGCCCGGTCCGCGACGTGCTCGTCCATGTCGAGCCGTCGGACCGGGCGTGAGCCGATCACCGGCCCCACCAACCGATGTCGGATCCTTCATAACCCTCGACGAGAAAAGACCCATCGGTATTGACACTCACCTCGATGTCTCTCCGATCTCGTCGGCCGATTTCGAGTAGCCTCGAAAGTGCGGTACCGTCAATTGTGTGGCCGTAAATCGTATAGGTCGCGTCGGTCCTCGACGCGATCGGCAGGATGATCCTCCCGCCCTTCGGGACAAAGCCGAGATCGACTTTCCGCGCCCCCGACTCGATGACGAGGTGGGGGATATCGTCGAAACCGTCGTTCGTGAAGGCAAGCCGAGGCTCGCGCGGCCAGTATGCCATGAATTGCTGGACGGCCGCGAGCGAGAGGAGCACGACGAGCACGATCACCAAGGCGGGGGCACGAGTCTTCATCGAGGCGAATCCTGATTTGACATGCAGGTCAGGGGGCCGTCTTGCCGGTGACGCCGCGGATATAGGCCACTTCCTCGGGACGATAGGGCGTGCCGTCTCTGCGGAAGATGTCGTGGAACCAGACGGGGGGCTCGCCGTCGTAGGGCTTTTTCCACGAATCCCAGGGGTAGATCGTCTGCGACTTGCCGTCGACAAACCCCCAGTTGTAGGCCGCGACCCGCTGCTCGCGGAGATAGCCCAGCGACGGGTCGAACTTGCTCCCGACGGGCCGCGCCATATACTCGGTGCAGAGCAGGGGGCGTCCGTAACGCCGCAGGCCCTCAGTGCGTGACTTGAGCCCATCCAGGGGCGAGTAGTCGTGATACGAGATCACGTCCGACTCTTCGAGCTGGAACCGACCCATCGGCGAGAGCTTGTCCTCGGCCCAGTCGCCCGTCCAGACGCCCGAGGTAAGAGGCTGGGTCGGGTCGACCGCCCTGGCCCAGGCGTAAGTCTTCTTGAGCAGTGTCAGGGCGAGACCGGCCTTGTTCCCGGGTTCGAGGCTGCCGTAGGACGAATTGTTGCGGTTGTCGGGCTCGTTGTGGAGGTCCCAGACGTGGATGCGTCGGTCGGATCGAAAATGGCCGATGATCCCCTTGACGTAGCCCTCAAGCTCGTCAAGGCGGGCGGGATCTTTCAAAATCGCCAGGCCCGGGCTCTGCACCCAGCCCGAATTGTGCAGGCCCTTGCGCGGGGCACGCTGCTTGCCAGAGGCCGGGGCAGGGTCCCAGACGCTGTCAAACAGCACGATCATCACGCCAATCTTGTGCTTATCGGCGATGCTGAGGAACTCGTCAACCCGCTTGACGAAGCCGTCGCGGTCGTCCTTCCAGGGGAGGTCATGGAGGAAGACGCGGATGCTCGTGAAGCCGAGTCCCTCAGCCCAGCCCAGCTCTCGGTCGATTGTGGCCGGGTCGAACGTCTCAGCCTGCCACATTTCGAGCTGATTGATCGCTGAGCTAGGGATGTAGTTGCAGCCAACAAGCCACGGCCTGGCCTTGGACCAGTCGTTCGCCTGCTCCTTCGACCACTTGTCCCTGGCCTCAGCCGAGGCGGTCGCCAGGAGGGCCAATACCGCGATTACGCATGTCCGAATTCGGATCATCTTCTCCCCCGATGGTCTGTTGCGCGAGTTCGACCCCAGAGCACATCAGGATAGAGCCCGGCGGCGACAGTTCCAAGGGGGTTGGCGGGGGATCGTAAAGTCAGGGCCAAAGGACAGGACAGCGCGAGGGGCCGGGGCCTCAAGGATTCAGCTCGGGAAGGTCCGCATCGCGACCTTGGCGATCACGATGTAGACAGGGATGCCGACCGTCACGTTGTAGGAGAACGTCAGGCCGAGCGAGGCGGCGAGGGGAAGCGACGGGCTGGCCTCAGGGATCGCCAACCGCTGCACCGCCGGCACCGCGATATAAGACGCCGCGCCGCAGAGGACCGCGAACAGGACATATGTCCCTAGCTCGAAGTGCGTGCCGGTGGCGATGGCGTAAAGATGAGCGACCGCAATGCCGATCGTGGCGAAAAGGTTGGGCGCGAGAAGGCCGAAGAGGATGTAACCAATGCCCGCCGACTTGAGGTCTTTGAGCTTGCGCGAAGCCGTCATCCCCATTTCGAGCAGGAAGAGGCAGAGGATGCCCTCGAAGAGCGAGACAAAGAAACGGTCGTCAGCCGCCGTGACCTTTGTCCCCTGCTTGCCGCTGATGAATCCGACGGCAATCCCGCCGAATAAGAGGTAGAGGCCGGGGTTGAGGAAGACCTCGTGCAGAAGCTTCGGGCTGAGCAGGCCCGGCGGCTTGCCCGGAACGACGGCGTCTTCCAGGTCGGATGCCTCCGTCACGCCGGGCGCGGTGGCCTCAAGGTCGCCCTCGTGGCCTCCGTGGGCATGGATGTTGATCGGGGCCACGGCCTTGGGGTCGTAGCCCAGCTCACCGGGCATGTTCCCCAGCGCGTCCATCCCTTTATGTCGAAGCCGCGAGACCAGGAAGAGCGCCACGAGGCAGCCGGGGATCTCCATCACCGCGAGCATGACCGGCATGTAGGCGTCGTAGGCGATGTGGGCCGTCGCCAAGGCACCGACGCAGGTGACGAACGTGCCGGCCGAATCTGAGCCGTAATAGCCCGCCACTGTCGCCTTATCAACCCGCCGCAGGTGCGTGAAGGCGCTCAGGCCGAAGTAGGCGAGGATGCCGATCATGAAATTCAGGCAGAACCCGACCCCCATGAACCCCACCGCCCGGCCGAGCGTCGAGGGAGGGAGCAAGGCGAGCTGCTCGCCGCCGTGCCAGCCGATCGCGACGAGGAGATAGATCGTCAAACCTTGATAGATCACATGCGGGAAGTCGAGCTTAACCTTGAAGATCGGCGCCAGGAAACCGAGATAGAAGAACAGGAGCAGGGGTTTGAACAGGTTGTGCGTGAAGTTGTACAAGAACTCCTGGAAGATCGACCTCTCGACGGTCGTCTCGGGCTCGTCATGACTGACCGTGCCGAGGGCCTCGATCACGGCATCATGGTTGGGCGCACCGACTCCAGAGACCGATTTGGTGGCGGCAAGGGCCAGGGCCGGGGCCGGCTTCGCATTCGCGGTCGCATCCCTCTTGGCGATGGACGGACCCTGGGCGAATGAGATCGCGGAACCTACCAGGATGATCGCGGAGGCTAACCCGATCATGAGGTGAAACTGGGTCGCACGGCGGAATCGCATCGTCATCACTCCCTGAGTCGTCAAGCGCCGAAATCCTCGCACCACAGGCATCGAGAGTCGCCCAGAGGTCGAGTCGTCATCGGCCCCGCATTGATCATGGCCTCAGGCGTTTAGAGGCGATACCGCTCGGATCGCGAGTTACTAATATTAGTACCCCGCAGGTTCGATGCCATGACGAGCGGAAAATCGGGCCATCCGTGTCAGGGAAAACACCGACAGCGTCGGGGAATTCAGGTGTCTTGAAGCCATCCCCGCTGCATGGCGTAGCGCACCAGATCGGCCCGGCTGCGGAGGCCGAGCTTCTCGAAGGAGCGGGCTTTGTAGGTCTCAACGGTCTTGGCACCGATGTCGAGTTGGGCGGCGATTTCCTTGACGCTATAGCCTCGGGCAAGGCGGAGGACGACGTCGCCCTCTCGCTCGCTGAGCGCCTCGACCTGAAGCCCTTCGCCGGCCGAGGGCTTGCGGAGGAACCGGCCGACAACCTTCCTGGCCAGGAACGGGTCGAGGTAGACACCACCCGTTGAGACGACGCGGATCGCGTGAATCAGCTCGTCGGCGGCGGCCCGTTTGAGGGCATAACCCGACGCGCCGGCTTCGAGCATGAGCCGGAGATAGCCCTTGTCCTCGTGGACAGTCAGCGCCAGAACCTTCAGGCCGGGATCGGCACCCTTTAGCGCCTCGGTGGCCTGCGCCCCGCCCAAACCCGGCATCGACACATCGACGATCGCCACGTCGGGTCGGAGCGAAACAGCGAGCGCCAGGCCCGACCGGCCGTCCCCCGTCTCGCCGACGACCTCCATGCCCTCCTGAGCATTAATCAGGGCTTTCAGGCCTTCGCGGACGACGGCGTGATCGTCAATCAACAGGATTCGCAGCGGTTTCATGCTCGACTCCTTGTCACCCCAGGAGGATGGCCAAGTCAGAAATCTTTGGAAAATCTCGGGTGGCAACAACCCTTGAACCGGTGAGGAACAACCTCCGCACGGATGCCTGTCGCCTCACCCCCGGTTCGAGCACCGGGGCCACCCGATCCAACGTCTCCTCGGCAGGAAGTGGACTTGGCCATCCTCCTGCGTGTCGCCCAAGGCCCCTCCAGCTCGCGTCCGAGTCTATCATAGGGTCGAGGAAAGCCCTCGGGAACGGGAATCCCCGTCGAGCGTCCCGATCGGCGTTGGTGAGCCCGGGATCAAATCCAACTTATCCTTCCTGGTCCCCCGGCCGAGCGATCGGGATGCGGATCAGCAGGGTCGTACCACCGCCGGGGGTCGACTCGACCTGCAACGTCCCGCCCACCAGGGCCACCCGCTCCTTCATCCCCAAGAGCCCCAGACCCCGGCCCGGAGCCGGCCTTGACTCGGCGTCGAACCCGACCCCGTCGTCCTCCACGATCGCCAGCAAGTGGTCTGGACCGCGTTCGAGAACCAGGCCCACGCGGGCGGCCTTTGCATGCTTTACCACGTTCGTGAGAGCCTCCTGGACGATCCGGTAGATCGTCGTCTCAACGTGCGGTTCGAGGCGGCGGTGGTCGAGTCCCGAACTCTGAAAGTCGACGTCGATCTGGTAGCGGTCGGACCACTCCTCGACGTGGTTCAACAGCGCTGAGTGAAGCCCGAGGTCGTCGAGAGCCGTGGGCCGCAGCTCAAGCGCGATCCGGTGGGCCTCGCGGCCGATCTCGTTGATGATCTCGCGGAGCCGCTGGAACCCCTGACTCCGCTCAACCGTCGCCTCGTCAGGGCTGTCTCCCAGCGCCTTGATCCAGAGCATCAGGGCGGTGACATGCTGGCCCATCTGGTCGTGCAGCTCGCGGGCGATCCGCCGCCGCTCGTCCTCCTGGCTGCTCACGATCCGGCGGAGCAACTCGTTCCGCTCCTCCTCGGCCCGATGCCGGTCAGAGACATCAAGGAAGACCGTCACAGCCGCGAGGATACGACCCAGCGGGTCACGGATCGGCCCGGAGTTGACCGATAGGTAACTCAGACTCCCGTCGTCGTGTCGATAGTTGACGCATTCCGATTTGATGGTCTCTCCACGAGAGATCACACGGGCGCTGGGATAGTCTTCGGGCCGGAACGGGCGGCCGTCATCGTAGACCGCGCCGAAGAGCGGGAAGACATCGGGATCGTCCGAGGCAACCAGGGGATGGCGGAGCAGTCGCTCGGCCTCGTCGTTGTGCAAGATCAGCCGTCCCGACGGGGCCTCGACGATCGCCACCCCCACCGGCAACTGCTTGAGGACCGCCTCAAGCCGCGCCCGCTCGGCATCCAACTGGGCCAGGAGACCCCTCCGTTCCTCGTCCCCCGCGACCGCCCTCAGCCTCGCCCCCGAGAGCCAACTGATCACCGCTGAGACCGCTGTAAAGGTGAGCATTGAGTCGATAACGGCCGGCGACAACCCCTCGTCTCCCGTCGGCAGGGCCAGACGGACAAGCATCGCCAGCGAGGTCGCCGCCAGGCCCGGCCAGAGCCCCCCAGACCACCCCGCGACGATCACCGCCGCAAAGTCCAAGGCCAACGGCGCAGGGGCGAGCAGCGGCCACGTCCACCGCGTGACGACCGCCGCCGCCAACACCGCGACCACCCCCGGCACAAAGCCCCGAATCGATCTCATCTCGCCGACCGATCCCATCAAACATGCCCTCCACGTGAGCATCTTACGCCCCTCGACCCAATAGAGCCTCCCCCATCCGCCAGGATGTGGCCTTCCGCCCGATCAGCGAAATCCACGCATGTCAGGATTTCCCTGACATCGCGAGGCCGAAGCTCCTGACATCACGGCCCACCGCCAGCACGTATCATTCGATTGCGGTAGGGGCGGGGTCGTCCCGGGGACTGTCCGCAACCTCGCGTCGGGGGGCGTGTGGTTTGGCCTCTCTCTGGCACCCCGCCCCCGCCCGCCCGCCTTCCCCTCCCTCCGTTCGTCCCTCCGAAATCGGGAGTTACCAATGCGTCTCCTGCCCGCCCTGGGTCTCACACCTCTCCTCGCCGCACTCGCCATCGTCACCACGCCCGCCCGCGCGGTTGAGCCGAAGCCCGCCCAGGCCGAAGCCCCCGAGGTCGACCTCCTCACCGCCGCCCGATCGGGACTCGTCACCATCGAGGCCGAAGGGCTCGGCGACGGCCGCATGCAAGTCTCCGTCACCAACCAGTCGCCCCGGATGCTCCGCGTCGTCCTGCCCCCAGGCCTCGTCGCCTCGAGCGCCACAGGCCAGTTCGGCGGCATGGGTGGCATGGGTGGAGGTATGGGCATGGGAGGAGGTATGGGAGGTATGGGCGGCGGTATGGGTGGTATGGGAGGTGGAATGGGAGGCATGGGAGGTGGAATGGGCGGTGGTATGGGAGGCGGAATGGGAGGCATGGGTGGTGGAATGGGAGGCATGGGCGGCGGGATGGGCGGCGGCATGGGAGGCATGGGCGGCGGCATGGGAGGGAGGGGCGGTGGGACGATGCCCGCGTCGGTCGGCATGATGATGCTCGGCCGACTCATCATGAACCTCGTTGGCGACAAAGATAGCTGGAACTTCAAATCGCTCATGATCGGCAGCATGGGCGGCGGGATGGGAGGCATGGGCGGCGGCATGGGCGGCGGGATGGGCGGCATGGGCGGCGGCATGGGCGGGATGGGCGGCGGGATGGGAGGCTTCGGCTCGGTCCCCCCAACGGGTGCCCCATTCACCACCGTGAGTCCCGGCCAGACGAGGTCTCTGCCGACGCGGCTGGTGAGCCTTGGCGGACCAACCGAGGGGGGCGTGGCGATGCCCTCGAAGGGCGAGAGGCTTGAGCTTGGCGACATCGCCGAACTGACCCCCGAGCCTCGCATTCAGGCCGCGCTCCGGCGTCTGGCCCGCGACAAGGCCCCGACCACGGTCTCGCAACTGGTCCTCTGGCGGGTCGTCAGCCGGCTCGACTGGAAGACGATCGAAGTGCTGTCTCGTGTATCTGCGAACACTTATGAGATCGCCCTCGCCAAGCAGTTCGTGGCGAACATGGAGATGCCGGGTTCTGAGACCGACATGGGCCGCATTTACATCGACGTCAACGCGATTGACCCTGCCGTCGCGGGCGACCTGCGCGGCCTGCTGATGGGCCGAAAGGTCCTCGGCGTCAAGGTCGAGGCGAGCGTCCCCGCAAGGCCCAGCGGCCCCGCGGTCGCCTGCAAGATCCAGGTCGTCGGCGACGACGCCCACGTCGAGGTCGCCCGCAGCAACGGCCGGAATCAGTGGGCGTCCCTCGGTCAATTCAGCCTCAAGATCGGCCGCGACGACGCCGGCAAGCGGGACATGACCGGCTTCGGCAACGCCCTCGCCGAAGCCCTGCTCATCCGCCTCGTCGACGCCAAACTCACCAGGACGAAGGCCGGCGGCAAAGACTCGTACCGGGTCGAGATCAGGAACCACTCGCCCCTGATCCTCAACGGCCTGGCGCTCTCCGGCGACGAGCCTAAAGATCTAAAGATGCTTATCGGATTTTGCGTCTCTCCCGAAAAGAGCATGACCTTCCCCGCCAGCACCGAGGTCGTCCGCCGGCTCGGCCTCAAGCAACACATCCGCGTTCTCGGGGCCGAACTCAGCGGGCTCTAGGTCTCTGCCTCGATCCGGACGGGGGCAAGACGTCATCCTCCGTTCACTCCTTCATCTCTGTCATCCAGACCGGTTGCGAGAACGCCCCGTTCCCGGCCACGTCCCACGCCTCCATCCGCACCCAGCGCCTGCCCGTCAGGTCGGGGCTAAGGGCCAATGACTTCCGGCCGAACGCCGGGGTGTCTGAGAGGTCAATCCGGTCGCGATAGACCCGCTCGCCATCTCCCGAGATCAACTCGGCAAAGGCGAGCGGAAACGTCCAAGCGAGGTCGATACGCACGGTCGGACGTTCCCTTACGCTCAAGGTCTGCCCACTCAGCTTCCCGCCGACGCGGAAGTCACGAATCTGGACCTCGCCCGTCGTCACGAAGAATCGCCCGCCCCGGATCGCGTCGAGAACCGGCCCCCAGCCCTCGTCGAACCGGGGGATTCGATCGAGCTGAACATAATTGATGTTCATGGCACCGTAAAGCTCATGCGTATGGTCGATCTTGAACACGTCGACCTCGCCGAGGAGCTGCTTCTTACCACCCCAGTTGTTCATGTCATCGAGCAGGTTGAGCGTACGCTCGCCCATTTTGGGCCGCGAGAGGTCGGCAGGCATCGCCTTCCACGCCGCGCCGAGCCAGGTGTTCGACTTATAAAAATCCTCATTGCGGTAGATATCAGGTGCCCACGTGGAGGCCTTGATCCGCGCGTGGGCCGTCCACGCCAGGCCGTGCTCGGCGTCGATCAGGCGGGCCATATCGTCGCGATTGCCGACGTGATAGACCGTCCCCA
Organism: Isosphaeraceae bacterium; assembly: GCA_025356435.1. Taxonomy (GTDB): domain Bacteria; phylum Planctomycetota; class Planctomycetia; order Isosphaerales; family Isosphaeraceae; genus CAMFLR01. The sequence goes on from JANXSY010000204.1 coordinate 61,768, forward strand.
TCCCCGGCCGGTCTTCGGAGAATGGCTCGCCCTTGGCCCGTTTCATCGTCCAGTAGACGGGCTTTGGAAAGAGATAGAGCCAGTGGCCGGCGTTCTTGCCCGGCTCTCGTGGTCCGAGGTGGACGTTGGCCTCCTCGCCGGGCAGGAAGAGGAGCGAGTCGTCGGACAGCCGACGGCACTCGGCGAACATCGCCTCCATCTCGGCCAGACGAACCGCGCCGGGGTCTTGTGGGTGGCCGTCGCCGTGGAATTCGGCAAGGTGGACGATGTTCACTCCCATGTCTCTGAACATCTTCACAAAGTCGGGTGTCGATCTTGGGACTCCCTGCGCCCGCTCCTTCATGGCGGCGACGGTGACCGCCATGTGCCAGTGACTGGTGAAGGTCTTGTGGCCGGGAATCTCGGGAAACCGGTCGTTGTGGGTGTAACGAAGCGTCTCGCGGAGGGCGTCTTCAGCCTTCCCCCGGGTCAGCAAATAGAACACTCCAAGGTGCTGCTCGGTGCCAGGCGGGGCGTTGATCCAGGGGACGTAAGGACCGCCGCCGGTCTCCCACTGCCTGATGCCAAACCCTTGCCGATCCGCGAGCCCGCGATGCCCCCGGCCCGACCAGATGAAGCCAAGGTTCTCGGTCACATCACGCGGGAACGAATATTGATGCGGCGGGGGAAAGCAAGCCACTGACCCCGCGTCTGACTCGGCGACGATCGCGCGATGCCGCACCTTATGGGTCTGGTCGGCCGCCTCGATATCGAACGCCTCGCGCCTGACCACGCCCTCGGTGTCGGTCCAGGCCAGCCGCCTCCAATCGGGCGCGGCCGAGACCAGCCCGGTATCGTAAAAGAAGGCCCGATCCGCCTCTTTGGTGCTCACGACCGTCTCGACGTGGATCAGCCTCGCGCCTGCATAGACGTTGAACCGGAACTCTCCCGTAAACGGTCCGGCCGAGACCTCGCCGACCGAGATCGATGCCCGACCGCCTCGGCCTGTGACCCTCGCACGCTTGAGGTCAAGCCGGGCGTGAAAGGTCTCGAACGGCCGGCGGGCGGGGTTGTCGAAGAAGACGTTGAACGGGCTCATACCCGGCGGTCGGTCGCGCTCGCCGACACGAGAGCCAACGGTCACGAACGTCGCAAGATCAACGCCCGAAAGGATATCAAGCGTGCCAACCCCCATCGTCGCGACCAGCGGCGCGCCCGGCCGAAGGTCGATCGCGAGCCGAGCGACCTCGCCCCCCTCAACCGGCCACTCGACGTTGAGACGATCGCCTGAGTGGACGACCCGAATACCGCCCTCAGCCCGGAACCCCGCGAGGTCGATGGGCACGGCCTCGCCTCGGGCAATTGGGGTCAGGCCCACCCACAGCAACACAGCGAGTCCAAACGGCTTAAGGCTCATGATCAGTCTCGTTCCGGGCGGGAATTCAGAGGTGAGAAACGCCGTTATAACCGTCCCCAAGAGAGTCCGCCACGCCCGCGCGTACTTTGAGCGCAGGCCCCTCATTTGAGAGACTTATGAACGCTATTTAGACCTCTACCGATCGACTATCGCCGATCTTTGCGGTCGGGATCGACGGTCATGAACACCGGAACGGTCGCATATTGGCCCTTTGACGACTCGACCGGGCTCACCGGCGAGGTGGGCGGACGCGAAATGATGGGTTCGTTCCGGATCGTCCG
>JANXSY010000209.1 GCA_025356435.1 Isosphaeraceae bacterium
GTCGCCTCCGCATGACGAACTGACGCCACGAACGCCGCGATCTCCGGGTCGTCGATCGGGTCGCGTCCGTCGGCGATCAGGTCATGGAACGAGCTGACGAGGATCGGCACGATCGAATAGTCGCGACGGCCTCCGAGCAAATATTGCAAGAAAACGACCTGAAACTCGATCGAATGCTCGCGACGATGGACGAGTTCGTCCTCGAACAGGTCAACCTCCGACTCCACCGCGAGCAAGTCGACGAAGTCTAGATCGGTCTTGACGAGGCCGAGCGGCGTCTGAAAATCCTTGCGGGTCAGGGCGAACCGCCGCTCGCACGGCGCATGGGCCACGCCAAAGATCACGTAGACGTCGGCCTCTGACCGCTCGAAAATTTCGCGATACGCCCACGTATAGACCGGGCCGCCCCGGCCGAAATCAATATGGGGGCAGAAGATGCCCCGGAGCCCGACATGGTGGGGCTCGTGTTCGTTGGGCGTGCCGGAACCGTTCGGGTCGCTGAAATATCGGGCGAGTTCGAGGCGAAGGGCTCGCTCGCTCGCCGGATAAGAACCGCCCGCGTGTGCTGGGGGGCGGATGTGTTGCCGGCGATAGTCGACAAGGAACCGGGCGAAGGCGGGGCTATCGAGCGCGAGCGACCTGTCGAGCCGGTCGACCAGCGATTCCAAATCGTCAAGCGGGATAAGCTGGCCGGTTTCGCGGAGGCAGAGCGCCTGGATCGCGTCGATCGATCGCGTGCCGTCGAAGCGATGGACGATCCTGAAGAACCAATCGCGCTCGAACAGGATCGACTCGGAAAACAATCCGAAGGGGCAGTCGAGTGCAACATAGTCTCGACCGTCTTGGGTCAGCTCTCGACCGCAGAGAGGGCGGAGCTTCGGACAGTCGACAGATGCCATGCGATCCCTCGCCCAGGTGCCGCCAAGGGCGGGCCATTCGAGCGCCCCGACGGCGCCATGAAGGCCCAGGATCATCTATTGTCCGTCAGCCTGACCGCCCCGTCAAGCGGACCGTCGCGGCCCCTTGGGAGGAGCCGGGATGAACGGGAATGACCAGGGCGGCGGCGCGGAGTCTTGAGGGAGGACAGGGCGAGCCATCGGGAAGACTCCGAGTGAGTGGAGCAGCAGGAAGCCCAACAACTCTCACCAAACACCCAAAGCAAGTCTCATTCCACGCCCAATATCCGCCCATTTTCATCGAGATGGCGGGAACCGATGCTCAAATGGTTTGCGTCTCCGCCTCACAAGCAGACAGAGACGCCTCCCGCCGCCTCGATCACCTGCGGAGCCGCATCACGGGCGTCAGCAGGGCTTCCATGATCGCGGCAGGCGGGGGAAACATGGTGCGTCGTGTCGCAGACGAGGGGGCCGTCGTGCCGTGTCCCGGTGCCTGCGCGAGCTGCCGGGCCGAGTTCGTGCCCCAGCAATGCGGGCAGGAGTGTCGGGACGCGAGGTCGACGTTGGCGTAACGTTCGGGGTTCTTGATGAACTGGACGCGATCGGCCGCGTCGGCGCACAGAAAGAGGTGGCCCCGATAGATCACCCCCCACTGGGGCTGGCCCGGCTGGAACGTCCCGCCTTCGACATGCCTGACGGGGCACTCACCGCGATTCGCCGGGGCATATTTCTCGGGGTGAGCGACAAACGCCGCGCGGGCCGCTTCGTCGGAGAATCGGTATTCGAAACCGTCGTGCTGGGCGACCAGCGTCGCCTGGCCGGACTGGAGTTTGTGTCGATCCACCAGGGCCACCGGGCAGTACGACGCCAGGGCGACCTGCAGCTTTTTCCCCTTGCCGAGTCGGCCGTCTCGGGCCAACGTCTCTTCGAGCCAGGCGTGGAATTCTCCGGGATCGCCGTACCCTTCCCACTTGTCGATGACCTCGCCGGTCGGCTTAACGATGACCGTCGAGGGCAAGACGTTGAGCCCGAGGCTAAGGGCAAGCTGTTCATATTCATCCGATCGGAGCTTGACCGGCACGAATTGCTCGATCGAGGCACTCACGACGGTCGCATGGACGAACGCCCCGCGCTCCATCCGTCGGCAGTTCACGCACCAGGGGCCGGTAAACTGAATCCACAGGGGAAGGTTCTTCGCCCGAGCTTCGGCCTGTGCGGTACCGAGATCGGTCCGCCAGGCGATACCGTGCGAGTCGGCAGCCCGGGCGTTGGAGGCGACGAGAAGCTGAACCAGTCCCGCGAGGGCCAAGAGGGAATATCCGGCCCGTGGGGGCCGATTCGAGAGGCGGATCATGGAGGAGTCTCCGTCTTCGGCGGCAATCTAGGGAGGAACTTGAGGATCGGGCCAAGGTGCGCCGGCGATTGCCGACGCGTTCCATCCCTGGAAGGACCGGACCGAATGAGAATTCAGTCCGATCTGGCCGTTGGCGGCAGACAGGAATCATCGTTGATCCAAAACCAGATATCGGCCGAAAGTCGGGCTGACTTGAAGAGAAATCGGCAGGGAGCGGGGCGTTTTCCAGCCAGCCTGAATTCTCCGCGCCGACAGAATCGAGGGCGGGTCCGGCGACGGCAGGAGGGTTGCAAAGTGAGAATAACTCGGGCGGCCCCGGTTCTTGAACCTCTGAGGAGAGACCTCGGTTCGAGGACCGGGGCCATCCAACATGAGAGCTTTCTCTCACAAGAAAAATGACTTTGCGAGCCTTCTGCCAGCGTCAGGCACGCTCGACACCGCTCGATCCGCTGTGCTAGAGTCGACCGATAAGGGGCCTCCCGATGTGGCGTGACGAGCGGCGGCGGTCCCGGCCCTTCACGAGGTACGATTCCGGCTATGAAAAGACGACTGATCCTCAACGCGGTGATGGCCCTGATCGCCCTGACTTCGGCACCCGCCCACGCGGCAGACGACAAACTGGTCGTCGTGCTCGACACGTCGGCGGGGCAGATCACGCTCGAACTCGACAAGGCGAAGGCCCCGATCACCGTCGAGAACTTCCTCAAGTACGTCGACAAAGGCTTCTACGAGAACGTCGTATTCCATCGCGTCATGCCCGACTTTATGATTCAGACCGGCGGCATGACCGAGAAGAATAACCACTTGACCGAGAAGCGCGCCGAGGCGTTCCCGCCGATCAAGAACGAGTCGGGGAACGGGCTGAGCAACGTCAGGGGCATGATCGCGATGGCCAGGACCGAAGACCCGAATTCGGCGACCTCGCAGTTCTTCATCAACCTGGGCGACAACTCCCGGCTCGACAACTACGGCGGCGGCTATACTGTCTTTGGGAAGGTGACGTCCGGGATGGAAGTCGTCGACACGATTGGCAAGGTCGAGACAACCACGAAACCCGACGCGATCGGCAACCCAAACCGCAACGTCCCGGTTACGCCGATCGTGCTGAAGAGTGCCAAGCGGAAGTCCAAGTCCTGATTGCGTGTCTGGCGTTGGGGCTCGGGTCGGCTGGGGCTTGACCCTTCCCCAATCGCCGCCATAAGATATTCGCTTTATCCCCACGCCGTATTCGTGTCGGCAATCGACCGGCGTGGAAGCGACGTGCCCTACGTGCACGTCCGTCCAATGTTGCGACAGCGACGTCCCCGAGAGGAGTCCCTGAATGGCCCATGTGGTCGCCGAACCGTGTTTCGACTGCAAATACACGGATTGCGTCGTCGTCTGCCCCGTCGACTGCTTCTATGAAGGCGCGCAGATCCTGTACATCCATCCGGAAGAGTGCATTGACTGCGAGGCATGCGTCCCTGAATGCCCGGTCGAGGCGATCTTCCATGAAGATAACCTCCCCGATGACTGGAAAGACTTCACGGCGCTCAACGCCGAGGAGTGCGTCAAATGCCCCGTCATCACCGAGAAGAAGGACGCATTGGAAGGCGAGTCGTGCACCAAGGCAACGAAGTAAGCGCCTGAACCACGCCCGCTTCATAGATGACCTGCACCTGACCCCGGCCCGATCGGCCGGGGTTTTTTCGTTGTTAGCGCTCCAAGAACGAAAACGCCGGTGCCTCTCCGTGGATCGGGAGGCAACGGCATTGCGATTCAGGGTGCGACGTCTCAGCTCACTTGTCGCTGGCCGAGAGGACTTCGCCGCCGTTGCGGGTCATCATCTTGACGAGCACGTTCTTGTCGATCGTCTGTTGCACGGTCTTCACCGAGCCGTCGCAATTGGCGAAGTTGACCAGGCCAGGGTGTTTGCTCATCCAGTACGTGTAAGAATTCTTCGTAGCCCCGTTGATCGTGACCGTGTAGGGCTTGTTGATCGTGCGGTCGATCGAGGTACGCACGCAGCAGTCGGTGGCGTTCGCCCATGTCCCAGTAATTGACTCACCGAAGAGCACGGTGTTGGACGATCCGTCAGTCACGTCCGCGAGCGACACGGTCGAATTCATGTAGGTCAGCCCGTTGTCGACCAGCCAGCAGCCCGGCGAGGTCGCAGGATTGGCACAGCCCGGCAGCCAGCCGGCGGCCATATTTCCGCGATAGTCCGAAGGGCCAAACGGGTTCGGCACGGGGACCGGGACGCCGGCGCTGTTCGTCACCATCTGCGCGGTCCGACGATTCGACGGGCACATCCAGACGTTGAGGGTACGCCTGCGGGCGGTCTGATTCGTGATATCAGTCACAGGATTGTAGAAGTTGATTTCATTATAGTTGGTATCGAGTTCCATCTTAAGGAAGAGGCCGGTCAGCCCGTTCCACCCCCCCGGGATTGGCCCCTGCGGTAGGCAGGTCGGGCTATTGACAGGGTCTGCACTCGTCTCGGTGCAAAACCATCCCGACGGAAAGCTCTGGTAGGCATCATGATACGTCTGCGCGGCGAGTCCGAACTGCTTGAGGTTATTGAGGCACTGTGCCCGATTTGCTGCCTCGCGGGCCTGCTGCACCGCCGGCATAATCAGGGCGACGAGCACCCCGATGATGGCGATCACCACGAGCAGTTCGATCAACGTGAAACCGGTCCGTGGCTGATGATTCTTGCCTGAAAATCGCATTGATCGCCCCCTCAGTCAGCGTTGACGCCTGAACGACATCAATCCACGCTATCAACTCTAAACCAACGCGGAGAGGTTTGCTATCGTGACTTCGCCGAATTCCGACAAACGTCGCATGTGAGCCGTTGCTACTTCAGCTCGACCGACCAGTAGGCGTTATCGAGGAAGTTCCGCCAACTCTGATACTTACCGTGAGTGAGCTTGAGGCTGAGCGAGGGGGAGGTCTTCGGCTTGACCGGCTCCTGGACCAATTTCATGTTGGCCTCCCAGGGTGTCCGGCCCCCCTTGCGGACGTTGCACTTCACGCAGGCACAGACGATATTGTCCCACGTCGCCTGTCCGCCTCGACTGCGCGGGAGGACGTGGTCGAGGCTCAACTCGCTGGTCGCGAACCGCTTGCCGCAGTACTGGCAGCGGTTGCCGTCGCGGGCGAAGATGTTGCGGCGGTTGAACTTAATCTTAGTCTTCGGCAGCCGGTCGAACGCGAGGAGGCGGATCACCCGGGGCACCTGGATCTCGAACTGGACGGTCCGGACGTATTCATCGTCCGGGCCCCGGAAGTCGGAGCGGGCTTCGGAGACCTCGCGCCAGGTGTCGAAGTCGTAGGAGGTATAGCGGCCGTCGTCGAGGGTAATGACTTCGGCCAGGTCTTTGAACAGCAGGCAGAACGCCCGCCGGACCGAGATGACATGCACGGCCATGTAGAATTTATTGAGGACAAGCACGCTGGCGTCGAGGGCGGAACTGGCGCCTAGGCTCATGGACGACTCTCCCGAGAATTCACGCGACTGACGCGCGAGGCTGGGCGAACGGTCACGATATGGGACGCAAGGCCGAGCGAGATCCAGGATGAAAGGTCGCTGTCGACTGCCGAGGGGGGGCTCAGCAGTCACTTCAAAATCGTCAACACACTCAGGCACCGGCCTCCAGGGCGTGTCGCACCGCGCGGCCGACGTCGGCGGTTTTCGCCGAGCCGCCGAGGTCAGGGGTGCGGGGCGTGCCGGCGGCAAGCACTTTGCCGACCGCGAACCGGATCGCCGCCGAGCCCTTCGGGGCGTCGAGGTGGTCGAGCAGCATCGCGACCGACAGCAGCGCGGCGATCGGGTTGGCGATCCCCTTGCCGGCGATGTCGGGGGCTGAGCCGTGGACCGGCTCAAACATGCTCGGGGCCGTCTTGAGCGGGTTAAGGTTACCAGACGCCGCCAGGCCCATCCCGCCTTGGAGCACGGCACCGAGGTCGGTGATGATATCTCCGAACATATTCGTCGTCGCGATCACGTCATATTTCTCGGGTGAGACCACCATCCGCATGCAGCAGGCGTCGACGTGATTATAGTCAGTTTTGATATCAGGGTAGTCGACCGAAACCTCGGTAAAGGTCCGCATCCAGAGGTCGTGGGCATAGGTGAGGACGTTCGTTTTCGCGACCATCGTCACGAGCCCGACCAACCCTCTCTCGCGATCCTGTGCCGAGAGCCCTCGGAACGGCTTGATCTTGCCGCGAGACCGCGCGAGTTCGAAGGCGAACCTGAGGCAGCGCTCAACGCCCGATCGGGTGTTGATCGACGTCTGAATCGCGACTTCCTCGGCCGTCCCCTTGCGGGTGAAGCCCCCCGCGCCGACGTAGAGGTCTTCGTTGTTCTCGCGGACGACCACCATGTCGATGTCGTCAGGCCCCTTGCCACGGATCGGGGTCTCGACGCCGGGGAACAGCTTCACCGGGCGGAGATTCACGTATTGGTGGAACTCGAACCGGATCTTGAGCAGGATGCCCTTCTCGAGCACGCCGGGCGCAACGCCGGGGTGGCCGACGGCTCCAAGGAAGATCGCGTCGCACTTTCGCAGGTCGGCGAGGACTGAGTCAGGAAGGACTTCGCCCGTCTTGAGATAGCGCTCGCCGCCGAGGTCAAACGGCACGAGATCAAATCGCTTGCCGTCAAGCCTGGAGACGTCCGCGAGGACGGCGAGTCCCTGCTCGACCACTTCCGGACCAACACCATCTCCCGCGATCACACCGATCGTCGCCAAGTCCGCCTCCACTCATCCGTTGCTGAATCGAACGCCCCGCTGATCTGGCACCAGCCTAGTCACCGATCAGCAGTCCGCTCGTAGAGAGACGGAACTGATCAGTCAATTCGACTACTATAGCGGCCGTTCGGTCGCGAAACAAGTTGGCGAGGAGCCGGGAAGCATCATGCAAACCGAGCGCCAGATGGGTCCGAATCCGCACGGTGCGCCGTCCGACGGAAATGATAGCCCGTTGACAATGGATAACGGCGCTTCATACTTACTCCATCAGGCGGGCTTGCCCCCGCGTCCGGCCATACGCCCACAAGAGGCCCCCCACGCTGCCCGACGCGATTCGCCCCAGGGAGCCGTCCCGATGGCCACATCGACCGAAACCACCCCCCCCGCCAAAGACGCGCGTGGCCTCTCTGGCCTGAGCGAGTCGAGCCTCGAAGCGTCGATCCTCCGCCGAGGTCTCGCAACGCCCCAGGAGATCGAAGCGTGCAAGGCCCACCGGGTCAAGCTCGCCGCCGCCGCTTCGAACAAGGACGAGCCCGCCAGGAGCCTCCTCGACATCATGGTCGAGGCCCGCGTGCTGACGAAGAACCAGTCGATCCGCCTCATCAAAGCGGGCGGTGTCGAGGGGGTCAAGGCGCTGGTCATCCCCGGCTATCAGCTCATGTCGAAGCTTGGCAAGGGCTCGATGGGGATCGTCTACAAGGCCAAGCAGACCAGCGTCGACCGGATTGTCGCGGTCAAGGTGCTCCTCGATGCCCTGGCCAAGAACAAAGAATTCATCAAGCGATTCGAGCGAGAGGCCAAGATCGTGGCCAAGCTCGCCCACAACAACATCGTCAACGCGATCGACGCCGGCCAGGTCGACGGCCATCACTTCTTCGTGATGGAATATGTCGAAGGGGCCACGATCAAGGACGAACTCGACCAGAACAAGGTCTTCGACGAGAAGGTCGCGATCCGAGCCATTCTCGCCGTCGCCGAGGCGCTCAAGCACGCCCATCAGCGCGGGCTGATCCATCGCGACATCAAGCCCGAGAACATCATCCTCTGCAAGGACGGCAACGTCAAACTCGCCGACCTCGGCCTGGCCCGACTCACGGCCGACGAGAAGTGGGCGATGGCAGAGGCCGGAATGGCGATCGGCACGCCGTATTACATCAGCCCTGAGCAGGTCCGGGGCCAGGTTGACGTCGACATCCGCGCCGACATCTACAGCCTCGGCGCGACGCTCTACCACATGGTCACAGGGAAGGTCCCCTACAGCGGCGAGACGCCCAGCGAGGTGATGAAGAAGCACGTCGACAAGAACGTGATCCTCGTCCCCCCCGACCACATCAACACCAAGCTTTCGAGCGGTCTCGGCATGGTCGTCGAGACAATGCTCGCCAAGAACCGCGACAATCGCTACCCCACGCCCGACGACGTGATCCTCGACCTCAAATGCCTGCTTCAGGGCGAGGCCCCGATGATCGCGGGTCAGAAGCTCGATAGCCTCGCCAGCCTCGCCGAGGGCGATGCCGCCGACGACCAGGGCGGTACGTCGTTCGCCGCCGAGTGCGAGAAGGCCGAGATGGCGGCCTTCGTCAACGCCAAGAACAACATCATCGCCGCGATCGGCATCCTGCTTGGCATCTCAGTGCTGACGAACGTGCTGTTGCTCTTCGTGAAATGACCGCCTCGGTGTCTCGCTCTTGTCGACCGAATGAGAACAAGTTCATTTAATTCTGGCTAAAATCAAGCAGCCTGATCGTCTCGCGTCCAAGCGGGTCTTTGATGAACTTGCCGTGGCACTTCGGGCAGAGGTCGAAGCGGAAGCCCTTCGGCGAGAGCGCCGCGAGGTCTTCGGAACTCAGCGTATCGTCTCGCTGGATCAGCTCGGCGACGACTTCCATCGGATCGTCATCAAGGTCGTCTTCGCGAATCTGATTGGGGTCGAAGCCGGCTGCGATTTCGATCTTGACCACGAACCTGGGGTCGGCCGAGGTGGTCAGATCTTGCCCGCAGAGATCGCACGTGAAGTGGACCATCAGCGTCTCTTTCTCGCGTTTTCGCCCGTCGGAGGATCGGGGAAGGGATATGGCGGCTCCGATTCTAACCGGACGGCCTGGTTCCTTCCAAGCCTCTCATTGACCATTCGAGTAGACGACATCGGGCCGAATCGAGTCAAGGCGAAAACGGCCGATCCCAAGCAGAATATCGATAAGATTTTCGCCAGATCGACGAACTTGGGCACGTAGCGAAGCTCAAAAGTCGTCGCACCGGGCTCAATATCGAGTTCGATAAATGGTGGGGCAGCTCGCAACACGCCCCCGGTTGCAGACCAGCCTTCGTCCCATACCTCTCGGATGTGGACCGTGTGGGATGCGGGACTTCCGTCCGATCGACTCCATGTTCCGCGAAGCCGGCCCGGCCCAATCCGCTCGATCGGTACGTCGGCGAACGCCCCTGCCTCTGGTAACGCAACCCAGACTGGACCGATCTTTTCGACCCTCGCGAAGGTCCCGTCGGGCGGTGATGTCGCCGAGATGATTGCCGAGACTCCCGCCTCGCGGAGCCGTTCACGGGCGCGGAGGACGCCCTCCCAGGTGATCGTCCTGCGACTCGTCCGCTCACCCTCGCCCGGCGGATAGAGCAGGGCGAAGAATTCGAGCGACGACGCCATCTCGATCGAATCATAATTGCGAATATCGGCCAGACCATAGCGCATACAGACGTTGGGTGGTAACTCTTCGCCCAGCCCCAGCACGCGGGCGGGCGGCGGGGCGACTTCTCGCAGGAATGCGATCAGCGGCGTGATCGGCCGATCGTCCACGCGGTCGATCGCCGGGTTCAAACCGATCCCGAAGCCGAACAGGTCGATGAGCGTGAGCCCAATCAGTCCCGAGCGAATCGCTGACGGCGGCAGCCCCCGACGGCGCACCAGAATGAGCGCCCCGCCTAGCCCAGCAAGGTGGAGCGAGGCGAGCCCGTAATAGCGGCGGACGAACCGGATCGTGTCGCGGGCCTGTCGCTCAGCGCGGGCTCGATAGATCATCGGGTCGGCCCCCGGCGTCTCGCGAATCGCCTGGTCGTAATGCGCGATCGACTTCGCCCGGATCTTCGGTTCGAACCGACCGACGCCGATCGCAACCGTCGCGCAAATCAGACTGAGACCCAACCAGACGACCGCCCAACGGCCCCACCATCGGCCTCGCCGTACCGCGCCGAGCCGGTCGAGACCGAGCCCACCCAGGAGACTCAGGCCGAACGCGACCCAGAGGGTCAGCCGACGATTATCGGTGACGTTGAGCACCGGGATCGACCGCAGGAGATTGTCGGCCGGGAACCACCGAAAAGCTGCGAGCATCGCGAAACAGGTGAGCCCGGCCAGCCAGCGGATTCGCGGGTTCGACCTCCGTGCCACCCAGGCGAGCGGGGCGAGCCAGAGGAACGTCGCCAGCCCCGCGAAGCCGCCGGCCGACTCGTTGACGTTGTGGACCCCCAGCGCCTTCGCCAGATTCGGATGCCCACGTCGCTGGCTCCCGAACGCATACGGAAGCGCCGTACAGACCGAGTCGAGCAGTCGGGGCCTGACGATCGTCCACGGCGACTTCCGCTCGGCCGCGCGGTCGGTCCAGACCGGACTCTTCGTGAGATAATCGGCCAGCGGCACGACCTCGATCGCCGCCACACCGATTCCGAGCAGCATCCCCGCGACCCAGGCCAACACCGCGCCCCATCGCGCGGCTCGGAGCCGCCAGAGTCCGTTCAAACCGGCCGCGAGCAAGACGTGTGACGACGTCTGCACGTGCCCGCCAAGCAGGCAGAATCCGACGACGATCGCCATCGCACCGACACGGCGATACGACGGCCGATCGAGCACGCGGTCGCTCGCCCAGAGCACCCAGGGCAGCCAGACGGCGACGCTCGTTACCGGATAGAGCAGCCAGACAACGAGGAACCCGCTGAACGGATAGACCAACCCGGCGAACCAGCGCCCCCACGCCCGCAAGCCCCAATGGCGGGCGAGCAGGAACATCCCCAGCCCCGCGATCCAGAGCCTTGCAGCGGCCATCCAGGCGTAGGCGTCGGGCAGCCGGCCGAGATAGGCAATCGCATGGAACGGGTCGAACACCGCGCTCTGGCCATTGGCCAGGTGGGGTGCCCCGCAGCCCGCGAGCGGGTTCCAGAGTGGCAGGCGACCCGCGCGAATCTCGCGTCGATTGAATTCGAGCCACGGCTGAAACTGGAGCACCGGGTCCATCAAGAGCCGGTTCATCGGCTCATAGTCGGAGCCCTTGACCTCGCGAAAGCTTGCCTCGACGAGCAGCACGTCGGCCGAGCTGAGCACCTTTCCGCCGAGCAGCGACTCGTGGAAGAAACCGACCACGAGCGCGGCCAGCATCGTCGCGAACGCGAGCAATTCGAACGGCCGACTTCGCGACGTCAAGACGATCACCTACTCGACCTGCCTGGGCGATTGCGGATAGAGCGGTGGATCGACTTTCGACTCCCATTCGTCGACCTTGCGACGCAGTGCCTTCACGATCTCGGGCTTCTGCTCGGCAAGGTTGCGGCGCTCGCCCACGTCGGTCGCGAGATCATAAAGAGACGTCACACCACCAACCATGTCGATATATTTCCAGTCGCCGTCCCGGACCGCGCGATGTGTCTTGATCCCCCTCGCGTCGACCCGTCGCCAAAAGAGGAGCCTCGGCTCATCGCCCCCAGATCCTTTCAGAATCGGCATGAGGTCGATCCCGTCGAGTGGACGATCTTTCCGCAGGGTCGCTCCGGCGAGGCTAAGGATCGTCGCTGTCCAGTCCATCGTAATCCCGACCTGGCTCGTCGTCTTCGCTTCAGGCAACTGGCCAGGCCATCGTGCGATGCAGGGGACGCGTATCCCCCCCTCGAAGAGCGTGCCTTTCGCCCTCGTCGCCGGTGCGTTCCGCGAGAGCTGGGCACCGCCGTTGTCGCTCGTGAACACCACGAGCGTGTCCTTCGCGAGCCCCAAGTCGTCGAGCCGATCGAGAATCTGGCCGACGCCCTCGTCCATCGCCTCGACCATTCTGATATAAGTCGCCCGTGTGCCGACGTTAAAATCTCTTAGCTTCACCGCCTCGGTCGCGTCCGGGGCCTGGAACGGGAAGTGGGGGGCGTTGTACGCGACGTAGAGGAAGAACGGGCCGCCCTTGATCTCGTCGAGCCACTTCAAGGCATGCGCCGTGATGAGATGGGTTGAATAGCCCGGCATCACGACCGGCTTGTCTTCAAGATAGAGGTCGGGCTCGCCGTTATTCTCTCGATGGGAGAGATAATCATGATTGCCGCTACGAAGCCCGAAGAAGTGATCAAACCCGTGTGCGTTCGGGGCACGGTCGTCGGTGTATCCCAGGTGCCACTTGCCTGACATCGCGGTCGCGTAGCCCGTCTCTTTGAGCAATCGGGCGACGGTCGTCTCTCCGGCGGGAAGGCCGAGCCGTCGCACGCCGGGCATGATCGCCCACTCCAACCCGCCAATGCGTTGCTGATAGCGGCCAGTCATCAGGCCGCATCGGGTGGGCGTGCAGACAGGACCGTTCGAATGGAAGTCGGTTAAGCGTACGCCAGCCTTCGCGAGGCGATCGAGGTGCGGCGTCTTGACGTCCGGGGCACCGTAGCAGCCGAGGTCGCCATATCCGAGGTCATCCGCCAGGATGAAGACGACGTTCGGCTTTCCGGCACCCGGCAGCGCGAGCGCAGCGAGGAGGATCAGGTTCAGCATGGTGGCTTGGCCTCGGTCTGTTCACTTCGGCAATTTCAGCCCGGGATCGGAGAGATCGATGCGGTACATGATCTGATTGTAATCGTAGCGGGGGGTCGGATCGAGGTTGCCCGAAAACAAGGTCGTGTACGTTCCCTCAAAGTAGAGGAATCGACCGCCTTCCTTCGAGAAATAGGGATGAATCCTGGGATTATAGAAGCTATAGCGGTCGTGCGTGACGACCTTCCTCGCCTCGCCCCAAGGCCCTTCGGGACGGTCTGCCTCGGCATACCAGACCTCTCCCAGAAGGGATGACGTCCCTCCCAACTCCAGCGCGATCATGCTAAATCGCTTGCGATAGTCGTTCCAGACGATCGACGACGTGTGCGGCCGGACCGACTTGCCCGTGACGGCGTCTCGCAGGACAACCGGTGCCTCGTCGGCCTTGAGCGCACCCGACTTCACCAGCGTTTCTCTCGCTTCGAACGTCAGCGGCGGCGTGTCTCGCTTCCAGCCGAGAACCACCCGGCCCCCGCCGTCTCGTTCGACCTCGTCACGACTCCCCGGCCTGAGCGGTGTCCAGGCTTCATATTTTGACAAGTCGAAGTAAGACGAGGCGTCGGCCCTCACCCGGAGGTTCGGCAATTCGCGTGAGAAGATCACCCACTTGACTCCGTCCTCTTCGAAGACAACAGGCTGGCCGCCCGGATAGAAGGGCGCTCGTTCAGGAAAGGTCGCGCGATTGATCCACTCTCCCTTCGTCTCAACGAACTCGACCGCGCCGTGCTCGTAGACTTCGAGAAAATTGCGCGTTTTGACATAAGCACCGAGCATCTTGTCTCGCCCGTCGTCGCCCTTGACGACGACCACGCCGAAGATCCATGTCGGCCCGTCGCCGGGCAGCTTGGCCGTCGGCCTGGCGAATCCGTCCTTGTCGACGAAGTAGGTCAGGTCGACGCCAATATCCGGGTCGAGGCCCCCGTCGGAGCGCAGTTTCGAGGTTGCTCCCGGGACGTCGAAGTTGCCAAGCGGATAGCTCGGCCGATTGGTGTCGCCCCAGAACCAGTAGAGGGTGCCGTTGCAGAGACCGTTGACGACACTATCCTGGCCCAGCACTAGGCCGTTGATCGCGGGATGTTTCAGCGACGTGGGACGGCCTAGGATCAGGCTGTCGCGATAGAGGCCGCCGCCAGTGATCCGGTAGAGACGCTCGGCGAGGTTGATCCGCTTGATCTTGATCGTCGCCTCGCCACCCGACGTCGGCCTGAGCCGGACACCTCGATAACCGAAGCCGTCGGCCGGATATTCATAGCCGTGGCCCTTCACCGAGAAGAAGACTTCCGTTCCCATCAGACCCGGCTCGTCGAACGCCACCAGACCGGCGTTATCGGTGACAAACCGGGTCGAGTCGTTCGTCTTCAACTCGACGAGCGGGACGCCTCGCCCCGACTGGTCGTCGACAACCTTGATAGCGAACGCTCGCGACGGGACATCCAGAGGGGTGCCGAGCGTCGCGAGCAAGACGATCGCAAGTCCGGTCACAGCAGTCTCTCCGTCGAGCTCGATTTAGCCGACACGACAGATGAAACACTTGAGGTAATCGCTCTCCAGGCATGAGGCCGAGACCGGGTGGTCGGCCGCCTGCCCCCGCTGATCGAGAATCTGGATCGATCGGCCCGAGTGCTCGGCCACGCGCCCGAGGACGTCGGAGAAGAGGGCGCGATCGACGAGCCCCGAGCAGGAGCAAGTCGCGAGCACTCCGTCAGGTTCAAGAAGTTCAACCACAGCCCGGTTGAGGCTGAGATACGCCTTGATGGCCTTCTCAATCCCCTTGGGATGTCGGGCAAACTTGGGCGGGTCGCAAACGATCAAGCCGTATTTCTGACCCGAACCGCTGAGCCGCTCGACCGTCTCCATGACATCGCCGTGATCGAAACGGGCGGTCGTCAGGCCGTTCACTTCGGCGTTGCGCTTGGCCAGCTCGATCGCAGAGGCCGACGAGTCGACTCCCAACGACGACGTGGCTCCGCCATTCTTGACGGCGTTCAGGCCGAACGCACCGGTGTAGCAGAAGAGGTCGAGCACCCGACGCCCCCGCGCCAGCCCGGCCACGACGCGGCGATTCTCTCGCTGATCGAGATAGAAGCCGGTCTTCTGTCCCGACGTGAGGTCGACCGAGTAGGTCAGCCCGTGCTCAATGATCCGGGCTGAGTCGGGCGGGATCGACCCCCAGACCACGGCCTCGTCAACCTTCAGACCCTCGGACTCGGCCGTCGAATGGTCGCCACGGATGACGATCCCTTCGATATTGGGCAACTCGGACAGCGCCTTGACGACCCAATCGAGGCGGAGGAACAGCCCCGCGCCGGAGAATTGGGCGACGAGCCAGCGGTCGAATCGGTCAACGATCAGCCCGGAGAGGCCGTCAGCCTCGCTGAAGATGAGGCGTGCCCCGACGTTCGGCCCAGTCAGCCCCAGGCCATTGGCCCGCCAGTTCGCCGCCGAGCGGATCTTGTCGCCGATGAACGCTTCGTCGATCGGCCCCTTGTCCCACCGATAGAGCCGGACGCGGATCGCGCTGTTGGGGTTGAAGAGGCCCCGGCCGATGTACTGGCCCTCGAAGCTGACGACCTCGACCTCGTCGCCGCGAGCGGGCTCGCCCTCGACGCGCTCGATCGAGGTGACGAAGACCCAGGGATGCCTGGCGAAGAACGGACGAGCCGCACGCCGCTTGATCACGACGCGGGGAAGGGCACTATCGGACGCGGACGAGGACATGAGCATGCCGTTTCTTCGTTATTTGGACGCAGCTTTGCCAAAGATGAAGCCGATGACTCCCGTGAGTAAAAGCTTGAACATCTCAGTAGCTAATCCTTGAGACTCAGAATAACCGCGTGGATTGAGGAGCAAAAGCAGGCAGTATCTCAGGGTATCTCGCGATTGAGGAATTGGGGCTGAAGCCGCGGATGGTTGAGAAATATCCGCGCGGCAACCGCGTTGACCCATTCAGGGGCAGACGCCTCCACACCGCATACCCGCTTCGTCCTCCGCTAGGGGGGAATCAGACATATTACCTTCTTCCGGCGCGGAGCGGGAGCGTGAGGTCGTCGAGTCATCAATTCACGGCGTGGGCTAACTCGGTCGAGATGATCCCAACAACCTCGCGGACGACCACGTCGTCCCTATCCACGATCGGCAATCGATGCCCTTCCGGCGCGGCATTACCCGAGATCTTGTACAGACCCAAAGCCTCAATCAGCAATGCCGGGCGCATTTTTCAAACCGCATAGCCTTTGGGTTTGATGATCATCAGAGATGTCCGAGGCCAGGTCGCTCATCCGTTCGATGAGAGTTTCCCCGATCTTCGAGCGGCAGCCTCGTCAGAACATTGGCGAATTCATGGCAGTCGCTCCGGATGTGGGGACAGGCTCAATCATCCCAATATCGTCTCACCGCGACCCCACGTCCCGGCTCGCGACCTCGAAGTCGGCGAGATAGGCGAGGGTGCGTTCGAGTTGATTGTTGAGGTGGCGGACCCGCAGGAGGCTTCGGACCCGGCAGAGCAGCTCGACTTTATTCACCGGCTTTGAGAGGAAGTCGTCGGTGCCGGCCTGAACGCCCCGGTCGTAGTCGGACGTCTCGTTAAGCGCGGTGACCATCAAAATCATCAGGTCACGGGTTTCGGGATTGGCGCGGATCTTTCGGCAGACTTCGAAGCCTGAGAGCCGGGGCATCATCACGTCGAGCAGCAGGAGGTCGGGCCGAAACGAGTCGACCTTCAAGAGAGTGTCTTCGCCATCGACGGCGGTCTCGGTCACGCACTCGATGTCGGCGAGATACGCTTCGAGCAACTCGACGTTTTGAGGATTGTCGTCGGCGATCAGGATTTTCGGTGGGCCTTTGGGTGAATCCAAGGCGTCGCTCCGGTCGCTCGGTTCGGGTGAAGGCGTGGTTCGCCGATCGAGCAGGATCGGTCTCGCTCATTCTTCTATCTTACTCGTCGGACCGGACGGCCGGAACGGGAATCGTGAAATCGGCCAGAAGGGCACGCTTCGCCTTGCCCAATTCCACCAACCCGCTGACCTCACCTGCCGACCGCCCCCCGATCGGTTTGACTCTCGCCGAGACGTGGTCGATATTTCAGATGTCGGGGTAGATTCTGGTGAGCGAGGTCGTCTTGCCGGCGGAATCGGGATCTGATAAGGTTCCCGCGCCTGTCGGCCCGAACTCCCACCCGCGTCTACGTCCCGGCCTTGGTCTCGGTCCGTTTTCTGCGCCGATGATCGTCTGTTTTGCGGACGAAAATCGGGGAGGTCTCGCGTCATGGCGTCTCGTCCATCCCTTCTCGCCTTGTTGCTCGGCGGGGTTGCGTCCCTCAGCGGCTGCCACGCCGGTGGGGTTGGCAACCTCGCTGCGAAGCCCGAGCCGAGTCTGACGAAGGTCTCGCTCACGGCCACCGAGGCGATCGAGAAGCATAACCTCAACGCCGCGCGCATCCAGTCGCTCGAAGCCCGTCCGAGGATCACCGTCTCGTCGGCCTCGGTGAACGGGACGGTCGACGGCCGGATGGCGATGGAGCGTCCCAAGAATTTCAAGCTCCAGATGCTCGGCCCGATGAAAACCCCGGCGGCCGACATCGGCTCGAACGCCGACGAGTTCTGGTTCTGGACCAAGGGCGGCCGGGGCAGTAAAGATAACGCCATCCTCGTCTGCTCTTACGACGACCTCGAACGCACGACCCTCTCGGCCGCGTTCCAGCCCGAATGGGTGATCGAGGCGATGGGACTCCGCTCGATCAGCCGCGAAGAGGCCGCGGCGATGACCTCTAAGCAGGGCGATACCTACGGCACGATCAAGCTCACCTCGGTCCGGCGCGGAAATGGCGGCGACTCGCTCACCAAGGAGACGATCATCGACCCGTCAGGCCAGATCAGAGAGCACCGACTCTTCCAGGGCGAGGGGCCGAGGAAGAGACTCATCGCCCAGGCGGAGGTCATGGAATATCGCCCTTACAAGGTCGACGCCAACGACTCGGTCAACCTGCCGTATCGGTTCAAGCTCGACTGGATGCGAGAACAATTGAGCCTGGATATCGTGCTCGATTCCCCGAAGATCAACCCCCAGTGGAACCAGGACGACCGCCAGACGCGATTCAGCGAGCCTGAGATCCCCGGCTCGAAGCGAGTGAACCTTGCTGACTACGCCCCTGGCCAGGGCAAGGCCCCCGCGCGAGCCTCGGCCGACCCTCTCCCTTCACTGCCCACCCCCAGAACGCGCAATAGCCGCTCGGCCCCCACGCCGGGGGGGAACATCCGCCTCGGATCGCCCGAGCCATTCGGTGTCGAAGGGGCCAGCCTTGCCCCGAGCGAGCCGGTCGCCCTCACCGCTGACTTGCGTGATCAGCCGAACGGGAGTGCACTCGACCAGGTCGTCCGGCCGGGAATTCCCCGGCCGGTGGATCAGTAAGGTCGATCATCTTCGACTCGCCTCACACCCTCTGCTCGGCCGCCCGTCTGAGGTTCTGTCTCGCCTTGGCGAGAATTGGGCCGACAGAGTTCTCGGGGATTCCGAGCTGCTTGCCGATCTGGCGATAGTTGAGGAACTTGAGGTGATAGAGCCGGACGACGTTTGCCTCGCGCTCGTCGAGTTCGGCCAGCATCCGTTCCACCTCATCGGCGGCGGCGACCGGCTCAGCCTCGGCTGATCCGTCGTTGGCGACCGCTTCGCGATGGGCGTGGGCATGCCCAAGCTCCGCTTCGCGGAAGCGTTTCACGACCTCCTTGACGCAGATCCGGCGGGCGATCACCGTCAGATAGGTCGGGAGCGAGCTTGTCCCTTTAAATCGGCGCAGGATGTCGTAGTTATCGTCTACGATCGCGAGGAAGACCTCGGCGGCGGTATCCTCGATGTCGGCCGCAGATAAGACCAGACTTCGGGCGTGCGCCACGTGATGAATCACATGGTAAATCAGGCCCATATAGCGGTCGACGAAGTCGGTCCAGGCCCCAGGCTCGTGACGGAGGCAGCGGTCGATCAGGTCGCGGTCAATCTCGCGAAGAGGCACGACGAAACCTCCCTAGCCGAACAAGCAAACCGTGCAGTTTCGTGCGGGAGTGTTTGAGTGTCACCCGGCTGCGACGGACTCCGTCCTATTGACTAATCTTACTACGCCAGACCGCAAGGGCAAGCACGATTCCGATTGTCGAAGGACCCTGTCTAATCTTTGAGAAAAACTTCGAGCGCGTCGAAGCCGCGTCCGAGGGTCTTGAGGTCGGTCGCAAACGAAAGCCGGGCATAGCCTTCGGTACCGAATGCCGATCCCATAACGAGGGCAACATGGACGGCGGCAAGCGCGGTGAGGCAGAAGTCGGTTGAGTCGGTGATGACCTTCCCTCCGAGTGTCCGGCCGAAGTGCTTCGACACGTTCATGAAGGCGTAGAAGGCCCCCCCGGGGGCGACGCACGTCACGTCGTGGAGCAGTGCGACCCGTTTCAGCACATACGCCCGTCGTTCGGCGAAGTGGCCGAGCATCTCGGCGACCGAATCCTGCGGCCCGGCGACCGCTTCGAGCGCGGCCCACTGGCTGACGGAGCAGGGGTTGCTCGTCTCCTGGCTCTGGATGTCGCCCATGAACTTCGAGATCGGCTCCGACGCGACGGCCCAGCCGATCCGCCAGCCGGTCATGGCGTAGGTCTTGCTCACGCCCGAGATCGTGACCGTGCGCTCGGCCAGGCCCGGCCGAAGCGTGGCGAAGCAGGTCGGCTCGGCACCGTCATACGTGAGCTGTTCGTAGATTTCATCGGAGATCACGCCGGCACTCGTGCCGAGCACGGCATCCGCCAGCGCTTCGAGTTCGCCTCGGCTGTAGACCACGCCCGTCGGGTTTGACGGGCTGTTGAGCATGAGCAACTTCGTTCGGGGCGTCACCGCCGCGAGGAACGCCTCGGGCGAGAGCTTGAAGCCGCTCTCTTCGGTGGTCGAAATGACCACGGGAGTCGCGCCTGTGAGCTTGACGAGGTCGGCATAGCTCACCCAGTACGGGGCGGGGATAATCACTTCATCGCCCGGCCCGGTCAGAGCCATCAGCGCGTTGTGTAGCGACTGTTTCGCTCCGTTCGACACCACGACCTGAGCCGCCTGGGTAGGCAGTCCGATTTTATTTGTGTAATGGTCGGCGATCGCCTGCCGCAGCTCGGGGATACCGGCGGGGGGAGTGTAGTGGGTCTTTCCCGACCGGATAGCCTGGAAGGCGGCTTCCTGGATATTCTCCGGCGTGTTGAAGTCGGGCTCCCCCAGGGCGAAGTCAAGGACGTCGATCCCCTTTACCTTGAGCCGTTTGGCCTCGGCCGCCATCGCCAGGGTCGCTGAAGGGGCAATCAACTTCGAACGCTCGGCCAGAGTCAACGCCATCGAACCCAACTCCCCACGACGACCGCGTGACCGATCCTCGGCCCGTTGCGATCACGTCAAAAAACCCCAAACGACGACACCCATCAAGCTTAGCAAATTCGCCTCTCGGCGTCACGTCTGGGGTTGGCGTGATGCATGAGGATTGCCAGGTCCATTTTCTGCCGAGAGAGAGCTGTTTCAATGGGGTGGCCTCGGTTCAAGATCCAGAATGGTGAGGCGAGAGAAGACAGCCCACTCGTGCGGAAGTCGTTCTTCACTGGTTCAAGAACTGGTGCCACCCGACTGATCTATGCCCCCATTCACCTTTCTGCTACTTTCGCCGGTCGCCCTCGCACCTGACGGTCGGGGGCAGATCCTGAACGGAATTCGGGAGGAGGTCGCTGATGCGACGGATCGCAGAGACTTTGGTCACGCTCATCGCCACGGCCGGCGTGACGTCGGTCGCCTTGGGCCAGGCACCGCCGCCGCGACGTCCCGCTGCTTCGTCCACACCGAAGGCGGCAGCCGCGCCGGTCCTCAGCCCAGCTGAAGAGGCCGCCAAGCGCGAAGAGATGCAGAAACTGCTCGCCCTTTGGGAGAAGCAGAGCGCCCTGCTGACAACCCTCGACGTCGCCTTCACCCGGCTCGATACCGCGCCAGCCTGGAATGAAAAGATTAAGTACGGCGGCCGGGCCTATCTCCAGAGCCCGAACCTCGCCTGCCTCCACTTCCAGAAGTACGACGAGAAGCCCGGCGAGAAGCCGAAGCTGGTCGAGCACGAGCGGATCGTCGTCACCGGTAAGGAAGTGCTCCAATACGACTACGAGACCAAGCAGATTTTCCGATTCCCGCTCGACAAGCAGGAACGGAAGAAGGCGCTCCAGGAGGGTCCGCTCCCCTTCCTGTTCAACATGAAGGCCGCCGAGGCGAAAGATCGCTACGGGATGACGCTGATGAATCAGGACGAAAAGTCCTACCTCATCGCCATCGTGCCGCACACCGAAAATGACCGGGAAGTCTTCAGCCAGGCGTTCCTCCTGCTCAACAAGACGACGTTCTTGCCCGACCGGCTCATGCTGCTCTCACCCAACGGCAAAGACAAGCAAGACTACGTCTTTAGCGGGATCAAGACCAACGGCCAGATCAATCCCCAGTTCTTCCAGGGCCTCACGATCAAGGGCTGGAAACTGGTCGATAACCCCGCCCCAAACCAGGCGGCCCAACGCGCTCCGGCCGCGGGCGCGGCGGCCCCGCCGGCCGGTCGTCCCCAGATGGGACAGGGCGCGGCCCGTCAGCCGAAGCGGAATCAGTAGGCAACGACCCGAAGGCGGGACGCGACAATCGTAGGGCCGTCCGGTGGATTTGACCCCTCCGAACGGCCTACGTGCTGCGCTGAGGTTTGACGGTGGTTTACCCCAGGCTTATAATCCCCTCAGGAAGGCCGAAGCCCAGATCGGGCTACGGGCGTCTGAGGGCACTTTATGGCCACCGACGCTCGCACGATCGCGACGGACCTAACCCGGTCCTCTGGTCGCGGCCTGCCTTCGGAGGGAGTCCGAACCGTGAAGACCGGCCCGCACCGTCCTCGCATCCTCGGGTTCGACCTGCGTCTCCTGACGTTCGCCTTCGCACTCAACTGGCTCGGCTCGGGTTCCGTCGCCCGAGGCCAGGCCCCCGACACCGTGCCGGGCCAGCGGTTCCTCATTGAGGAGCCGATCACCAGTGAATTCCTGACGCAGATCAAGGCGGCGGCCAAGCTGCTGATCTCCCGCGCCACGACCGACGAGCAGCGACCCGTGCTCGTCTTCGAGTTCCGCCCCGGCAAGTCTCGGCCCGGCGGCTCGGAGTTTGGCTCGGCCTATGATCTTGCGAACGTGATCGCCAACGACCTCGCGGGGGCACGCAAGACCGTCGCCTATATCCCCGAGCCACTCAAAGGCTACGCCGTCCTTCCCGCGCTCGCCTGCGACGAGATCGTCATGGGCACGCGGGCCACGCTCGGGCCGATCACTCCTGAGGGGCAGTCGGTGAACGCCGGGTTCCGTGAACTCGTCAAGAACCTTGCCATCCATAAGGGCCGAGAGCCCGGTCTCTTCCTCGGCCTTCTCGATCGTGACCTCGACCTCCGCGTCGTCCGCACCGCCGACAAACAGGTCCATTATCTCCTCGCCGACGAGCTGGCTGACTTCTCCAAGACGCACCAGATCATCGAGAACAACTCGGCCTGGGAAGGCACCCAGCGAGGCCTCCTTCTCGCCTCCAGGGCGCGTGAACAGGGTTTCACCAAGCTCCTCTCCGACGACATCTTGGAGGTGTTCAGCACCTACCGAATCGCGACCTCAGGGATCGCCAATGATCCATCGCTGCTCTCCGAGCCGAAGGCGGTCTGGATCAAGGTCGAGGGCCAGATCAACGCGATCAAGGAGCGGTTCATCGCGCAGCGGGTCCAGAAGGCGCGGAATGAGGGGGTCAACCTCATCTTCTTCGAGATCAACAGCGCGGGGGGGATCGACCTCGCCGCCAGCAATATCGCGCAGCTCCTCTCCGAGTTGAAAGACGTCAAGACGATCGCCTACATCGACGACCGCGCGACCGGGGTTGCCGCGCTCATCCCGCTGGCCTGCGACGACATCGTCTTCCGCAAGAACGCTCGGATGGGCAACGTGACCAGCATCCTCGCGGGAGGAGAGAACGGCGTCCTGCTCTCGCCGGGGCAGGTGGCGACACTGACCAGCCGGGCCTCGTCGCTCGCCAACGCTAAGGGCCACCCCGTCGCGATTGCCGCCGCGATGGTCGATCCGAGTGCTGTCGTCGTCTCGGCAAAAGACTCGAAGACCGGGGCGTCTGGCTTCTATCTTCAGTCGCAGATCGACTCCGAACCCGGCCGTTATCTCGACCCGACCAAGATCAAAGACGCCGGCCAGGTGCTCACGCTGACCTCCGAAGAGGCGGTCGGATACGGCCTGGCGCAGCGAGTCTCTGACGAGGAAGACCTCAAGGGACTCTACAGGCTTCGGGGCAAGACGATCCGCGTCGATGGCCCGACCTGGGTCGACGGGCTGATCCAGACGCTGAACGAGCCATTCATCAGCGGCATCCTGCTGTTCGTCGGCATCTTCATGCTGATTATCGAGATCAAGATGCCCGGCGTTGGCCTGCCGGCGATCACCTCGGTCTTGGCCTTCACGCTCTTCTTCTGGAGCCGGTTCCTGAGCGGGACGGCCGACCAGTTGGAGATCCTCCTTTTCATCGTCGGGATCATCTGCCTCGGGCTTGAGCTGTTCGTCTTCCCCGGCTTCGGCGTGTTCGGGATCAGCGGCGTCTTGCTCATCCTGACCTCGATCGTGATGGCGAGCCACACCTTCATCTGGCCGACCCAGGAATACGAATACCGCCAGATGATGAACACTCTGTTTCAGGTTACTGGCGTGCTCATCTCCGTCGGAGTCGGCGTAGCGGTCGTCGGTCGGTTCCTGCCGTCGATCCCGCTCTTCAACAAGCTGATCCTCAAGCCCGAGTCGTGGGACGGCTTCGACCCTGACGACCCGACCGCAAAGCCGAACTTTCATGGAGAGTCGACGCTCTCGTTCCTCATCGGCGAGACGGGCCGAACGACGACGATCCTTCGGCCTGCGGGGAAGGCCCGATTCGGAGAATTGCTCGTCGATGTCTCGGCAGACGGGTTTTACCTCGAACCCGACACGCCGGTCGAGGTGATCGACGTCCAGGGGGCGCGGGTCATCGTCCGCCCGCTGCGGTGAGGGAAGCAGATCGCCCCCTGGTTAAGGGCTTCCCGTGGTCTTACACTAACAGAATGATCTCGGCTGCCGACGATCCTCGCTCCCGCGAAGGTCTTCGCCATCTTGGCCCGGTGTGTAGAGGCTCCATGAGTTACTTAATGTGGCCTTTGCTCCTGTTGGCTCTCGGGCTGATTCTGCTGATCGCCGAGGCATTCATCCCGTCCGGGGGCTTGATCGGCATCTTGGCGATCGGCTGCCTCGGAGTGAGCCTCTATCAGGCGTTCAACGTACCCAGCTCTCCCGGTCTTGGCTGGAAGTTCGTCGTGGCGGAGTTGGTCCTGATTCCGGTCGCAATGGTCGGCGCGATTCAGCTCTGGCCCCGGACCCCCCTGGCACGCCGAATCTTCCTGCCGCCCCCGGCCCAGGAAGATATCGACACCGCGCACAGCCAGCAGCGGTTCGATCATCTCATGGGCGAATTCGGACGCGCGCTCACACCGCTCCGGCCGTCGGGTCTGGTCGACTTCGAAGGCCGACGCCTCGACGCGATGGCCGAAGAGGGCCTGATCGCCGCCGGTTCGCTCGTCCGCGCGGTGCGGGTCCAGTCAGGGATCTTGATCGTCCGCAAGGCCGACGACCAGGCGCTCGGTTCGATCGACGTCTAATGTCTCGTGACCCCGGCCGAAGACTCAGATAACGACGCGACCGGTCGCGTGGCCCTTGACCCGCGACGCGATCTCGTTCCAATAGGCAGAATCCAACGGTCAAAGAGAATCAACCTCTAACGAGAGACTTCCCCATGCCGATGCTCCTCGCCCAGGCCGGGCAACCTTCTCCGACGCAGATCGGCGTGATCGTCCTGATCGTCGCCGTCGCGCTGTTTGTCCTGTTTGCGTTCATCCTCTTCGCCAAGTTTTTCAACCTCTGGATTCAGGCGAAGATGACGCATGCCAACGTCGGCATCTTCGACCTGATCGGCATGTCTTTGCGGAAGGTCAATCCGAACATCATCGTCCGGTCGAAAATCATGGCGATCCAGGCCGGCCTGACCGAAAAAGACGGTGTGACGACCCGGGGCCTTGAAGCCCACTACCTCGCGGGAGGCAATGTGCCGAACGTCGTCAGGGCCTTGATCGCCGCAAATCGCGCCGACATCCCCCTGTCTTACAAGCGGGCCGCCGCGATCGACCTCGCCGGCCGAAACGTCCTTGATGCCGTGCAGACGAGCGTCAACCCGAAGGTTATCGACTGCCCTGATCCGGCCAAGGGCCGCCAGACTGTCGACGCCGTCGCCATGGACGGGATTCAGCTCAAGGCGAAGGCCCGCGTGACGGTTCGCACCAATATCGAACGTCTCGTCGGTGGTGCGACCGAAGAAACGATCATCGCCCGCGTTGGCGAGGGTATCGTCACGACGATCGGTTCGGCCGAGTCGCACAAGCTCGTGCTGGCGAATCCCGACTCGATCTCCAAGCGAGTCTTGGAGAAAGGTCTCGACGCCGGGACCGCCTTCGAGATCCTCTCGATCGACATCGCTGACATCGACGTGGGCGACAACATCGGTGCCAACCTCCAGGCCGCTCAGGCCGAGGCCGACACCCGCGTTGCCCGCGCCAAGGCCGAAGAGCGTCGCGCCTTCGCCGTCGCGATGGAGCAGGAATGGCTCGCGGCCGTCCAGGAGAACCGGGCCAAGGTTATCGCTGCTGAGGCCGAAGTCCCGCTGGCGATCGCCGACGCCTTCCGCAAGGGCAACCTCGGCATCACCGACTATTACCAACTCCGCAACATCCAGGCCGACACCGAGATGCGATCGTCGATCGCCGGCTCCGGCAACTCCCGATCCCAGACCACGAACAACTCCTGACCGCCGGCGCGAGTCGAGACGGCCCCCACCGAGGGAGGGGCCGCCGGCCGCCCGGGCGAGGACACTTTCATGGACCTCGACATCCTCTGGAAGGCGATCGTCCCGCTTACCTTCCTCGCGATCTGGGCGTTGACCGCGCTCTTCAACCGCGACGTCAAGCCGCTACCCTCGCGCATCCAGGCACCGGTCAATCCGTATGCCCTCAAGCCGACCCCGCCGCCACCCCGACCGGCCCCGACCGAGCGGACGCCGGCGATCCGCTGGGCGAGCCAGGTGAACACATCCCTCCGGCCGGGCGGCGGGCTCGACGACGATATCGTCATCCTCGACCCTCCTCGCACGATCCGTCCGCTCCAGACCAAGGGGGTCGCGCCGGCCCGTCGCACAAAGGCGAAGCCCGCTGCCGTGTCGAGTTCGACCCACCAGTCTTACCCGGCCCGCGAGGGGTTGGCTGGAGTCTCGCAGACGGTCAACCAGCAGATCACCAAAACGCTCAAGCTCCAACCACTCTCCGAGACGTCTGTCGCCACCCCCGTCCAATCCGTCACGGCCGCGACTTCGATCGACGTCGGCGATGTCAAGGGGGGCCTCGCCGGTGTCGCAGCCTCCTTCAATGATCCGAAGCGGCTGCGAGAAGCGATCATCGTCAGCGTGATCCTCCAGCCCCCCGTCTCGCTGCGAGGTCGCAACAGACGGATCTGATCAGCGCCACTCGGTTCAAAAACAAAAGGCCCTCCCCCAGTTCGGGGGAGGGCCTTTTTTGTGGACAGTCTCTGCCCCTCGGATCAGCGATTGACCTTCGCGGCGAGTGCCGACATCTCGGCGGCCATCTCGGGGGGAAGCTGGGCGATCCCCGCCTTGGCGGTTTCGAGATAGGCCACGGCCTTGCGGGCGCGGGCGGAGTCAGACGCGATCAGCTTGGCCATGTGAAAGTTCAGGACCGGCATCTTCGGGGCCTTACGGAGCCCCTGCGTGAACGACTCCTCGGCCTCTCGCGACCGCCCAAGTGCCTGCTGGATGGCCCCCAGGGTGTCGAAGAATTCGGCGGGAAGAGTCGCCAGCTCGACCCGCTTGACCAGCCCTTCAGCGAGGTCGATGGCCTCCTGGCCGCGATTCAGATAGGTGTGGAGAATCCACGCCTTATTGTTCACCGCTTCGACGTTGTTCGGCTGGTCCTTCAAAACCAGATTGAACTCGGCGAGAGCACGGTTGAGATAGTCAACCCGTTCCGAGCCTTGCCGCGACTCGGCGAGCGAGAGGAGCAGGTCTCCCAGGTTGAGCTGCACGGTCCGGGTGTTCGAGAGCTTGACAGCCTTCTCGCCCCAGGGGAGGGCCATTTCGAGCTGTCCCGACCGGTGCAGGCCGACAGCTACCGCCTGGCACATCACGCCCGTAGTGTCTTTGCCGGCATACTCCTCGGCCAGGGCCTTGGCCTCGGCGAGCGTCGCGGGGTCGGCGGATTGGCCGGGCGCGAGGGGCTGGCAGAGGATGCGGAGGACGATCGAGAGGCCGTTCGAGTCGGTCGACACCGCCTTGAGGCCCGCCTTGAGCGTTGCGATCGCCTGATCTCTGCTGCCGTTGTTAATGTAGACTTCGGCCATCAGGTGATAGGCTTCGGAGAAGGTCGGCCGCGCCTTGATCGCCTCGACCAGGCCGGCGATCGCGTTCGCCCGGTTGGCGGAGACCTGCGACGGCGAACCCGTCGAGGCCGAGAGAGCGCGGGCCTTGATGAGCAGCGCCCCGGGCTGGGCGGGGTCGGCATCAAGGACCATCTTGGCGTTGCGAAGGGCCTGGTCGAAGTCGCCCAACTGGAGGTCGGTCTGGGCCAGCATGAGCCTGACCTCTGACTGACGCGGGTTCCGCTCCAGGGCCTCGGTATAGGCTGCGGCCACGTCGCGGGGCCGGTCCTGCGTCGAATAGATCTGGGCCCGGAGCAGGGCACCGAGCGACGTCCCCTTGGCTAGCTTGTCGATCTCTTGGGTCAGGGTGACAGCCCGCGAGGTCTCGCCCTTGCGGATCGCCAGCTCGCATTCAAGCTGGGCGAACGCAGGGTCTTCGAGGAACTTCGTGCGGAACTCGCGGATCAGGCTCAACGTGCGGGCGTTGAGAGCGTCGGCGGCCGGCTTGTCGCCCTTGCCATTGGCCTCGATCGCCTGAGAGGCCACCAGCCTCACGAGCGAGACGGCGAGCGACTGATCGGTCGGGTTCGCCTTGAGCAGGTCGACCGTGACCCCCTCGGCGGCGACATAGTTTCGGTTGTCGCGGTGCAGGTTGATGAGAATGCGCGAGAACGAGCCCTTGGGGTCGTCTTTGGCCTTCGCCTCGATGAACGCGATCGCCCCCTTGCGGTCACCGTTCAGGCCGAGCAGTCGGGCCTTCGCCTGAGCCAGCTCGACTGACTTCGGCTGCGTTGAAAGCCCCTCGTCGATCGCCCCGATCGAGCGCGGGAGCGAGTCGGACACAGGCGGCAGGCTGTTCTCGACCGCCGCGAGCAGGAGATAGAAGGCGACCGGCGTCTTTGCCTTGTCCTTCGAGGTGTCGATGGCGCGACGGACGAGCGCCTTGGCCTCAGCCAGCTTGTCGGTCGTCGCGAGCAGTTGGGTCTCGACGCTCACGGCCCAGGGGTGGTCGGGCTTCTCCTTGAGGACGGCGAGGATCAGTTCCTGCGCGGTCGCCTCTTCTTTATTGTTCCGGAAGAACATCGCGGCGGCGACCCGCTCTTCGGTCGATGCCGGGTTGGCGGTGTCAGCCAGGATCGCCTGGAGTTCGACCTTCGCGGCGGGCCATTGCCCCTTGGCAATGTTCGCCGAGATCAGCTTCCAGCGCAGGTCTCGCGTCACGTTCGCGGGCGAGTTCTCCTTGAGCATCCCCTGATACCGCGCGATCGCGCCGTCGATATCACCGGTCTCAAGCTGGAGGTTCGCAAGGGCCGACTGTGCGGCCGTCATCAGCGAGAGGTTGGTGTCAACCTCCTTCACCGAGTCGGTCTTGGCGAGATTTTCAAGGACCTTGGTCGCGGCCTGGGGGTCGGTCAGGCCGTCGAGTTGAGCCTTCCAGTATTGGACGAGTTTGTTGTTCGGGTCTTTCTTGAGCGCGGCCTCGTAGAAGGTCGCGGCGAGGCGGGTGTTGCCGCGAGCAAGAGCGACCTGGGCGTCGAGCATGTCAGCGACGGAGGCCTCTTTCCACCGGTTGCGGATCTTGGCGATCGTCGCGGCGGCGGCTTCGTAGTCGCGCCCCTGGATATCGAGCTGGGCGAGCCGGACGAGCGGCGACGACCGGTCACACCGTTCGGCGATCTGGCCGAGCAGGGCACGCGCCTCGGCGGGCTTCTTGAGCGGATCGGCCAAGATCCACGACCGCAACTCGACGAGCAGGATATTCTCGGGATCGGCCACCAACGCGGCGGCAACGAGCGTATCGGCCTCTTCGGCCTTCTTTTCGGAGACGAGGATCTCGGCTTCGAGCGAGATCAGCTCGCTGCTCCGGGGATACTGCACGCGGGCCTTCCGCAGTCGGGCGGTCGCCAGGTCGAACTTCTTCTGGCCCCGAAGGGTGTTGATCGCCAGCAGCTCGCAACTCGGGCTGGCCTGGCCTGCCTTGCTCATGGCGTCGAGGCGGGCATAGGCGTCGTCGGGCCGGTTGAGCAACAACTCGATCTGCGCCAGTCGAAGCTGGACGGTCGCCGTCGGCTTCTGGCCGTTGGCAAACGCTTTCTGATACGACTCAATCGCCTTGGCAAGCTCGTCGGGGGTCTTCTTGGCCTGGTGGATCTCGGCATAGACGAGGTGGAGGACGCCCGCCATGTCTTTGCCGAGCCGTCCTGCGTCGACTTCAGCGAGAAGGCCGATGACGATCGGCTCGGCATATTCGGGATAGCCGCCGTGGACCATCGCCCACGCGGCCCAGACCTGGTAGCGCGGTTCGAGGTTGCCCAGTCGGGACGCCTTCTGGAGATAGACCCGGCCGAGTTCGGTCTCGCGAGTCAGGATCAGCGCGACGCCGTAACGGGCCTGGGACTCCGCCAGTTCGGGGAGTTCGGCCGCGGCCGTCTTGAGGTGCGTGAGGGCGGAGGTGCGGAACTTGGCCTCGGCCTGAGCGGAGCCGTCGAGGTTCTTGGCCTGGAGGGCGGTGAGTTGTTCGATCTCGGTCTGGCCCTGATACATGTGACCGAAGGCGCGGAAGCGGGGGTTGGGTCCGTCGAGCAGGGCCTTGATGTGGGGGGCCGCAAGCTCGAAGCGGCCCGGATCTTCGTTGCCGGTAAGGATCGCGTGAACCGCAAGGGCGCGGAGGCTGAGGCCAGCGTCGCTGTTCGCCTGCCGGATGGCGGCGGGTGCCTTGAACGCCCGCTCGATCACCGCAAGGCATTCCTTCCGCTTGTCGCGAAACCGAAGGTGGTCGGCATAGGCGAAGAAGACGCCAAGCTCGGCCCCGCCCTTCGTGGCGAGCGTCTTCTGGAAGATTGCCTCGGCCACAGCCTCGACCGAGCCGTCGAGGTCTTTCCGGTCGGGCATCTTCACGAGCACGTTCTGGACGGTCTCCATCACCCGGCCGACGCGGGCGATCCGGGTCGGGTCGACCTCGTCTCCCGCCGTAAGAGTCTGCGCCGAGGCGTTGACGGCCTGAACGCGGTCGGCGAGCGTCGAAGACTCATCGATCGTCTGAATATCGAGGGCGCGAAGCCGGAACAACGCCATCGAGTCGACCGAGGCGAGGCCCATCGATTCCTTGATCGCCCGAGAGGCGACGAGCACCGACCTGAGCCCGGCCGCGTCATTGCCGACCTGGGCGATGCGGGCCGCCAGCCAGAAAGCGCGGACGGGACGGGGTGAGGCCTTGTCGACGAACGCCTGATGTCGCTTGATTTCGCTCATATTAGGCGACGACTCGTCGAGCAAGTCCGACGCGAGGACATAGTGGCCAGTCGGGTCGGTCGCGTCGAGCTTGAGCAGGTCGGTGGCCCGTCGGACCGCCTCGGCGTGCTCATCCTGGTTGACCGCATAGGCGAGCAGCGCCCTGACCGGCTCGACGAGTGTAGGCCCCCACCTCGCGGCCTCGGCCAGGCTAACACGGCGGGCGGCGTCAATCTTCGCCACCTTATCGGCCGGGGCCGCGCCGAGCCATTCTCCATAGAGTCCGGCGAATTCGAGATGGATCGCGGAGTTGCGGCCGTCCTGCTGGAGCGCCCGTTTGAACTCGACCTCGGCCTCTTCGAACCGCCTAGCCTTCGCCTCGGCGCGGGCTTTGGCGAGGATGCCTGCCGTCCCCCGAGGGCCTCGCACGACCGTGAAGGCAACCAGCCCTCCCAGTGCGACGGCCACAAACACTGCCGAGAGAATGAGCAGGGGTTTCCAACGGACGGTCATCGGGCACAGCTCCTTTGGCTCGCGGGGCCGGACCTCGCGTTCCGGACGGCCCCGTGACGACCCTCATGGTCGAACAGCGGGCCGGAGTCGCGAGGCGGTGGAAATTCCAGGTCAAAAATCAGTTCCGGTCGGTCGGCAATCTCCGAAAGCCAACCGTCGAGTCGTCGTCGCATCCCGGTCGGTCATTGGCCCGGTCGCGTCGAAAGGATCGCCCCGCCGGACGGGCGGGACTTACCAAAGTAGCAGTCGGAATCGGCAGGAATCGGGCGACAACACGGTCATTACGAGGAAATGGTCGAATTCGACGATTGTCCCGAAGCCGAATTTGACCTTAGCCTCCCGCTACCTGAAATCGAGATCGTGTTCGTGGATCGTGCAAGGATCTTGTGAACCACTTCTGACGCCGTCCTTCACGCCGCTATCAACGATTTCGGTTCGAGCGAGGATTCCCCCGGAACCTTGACGATGGGCATGAACGCCTTGCGGACCAGGGACCGAAGTCGTGCGAATAGGCGTTCGCGGGAACTACTCCTCCGGTCATCGCGCCGGGGCCGACAAGGAAATGTTGCATTTCTTCATCACGTCTTCGATTATTGACTTGCAATTGCGTGTCAAGGGACTCAATATCATCTACAAGTTTGCTCCTTAATATCAAAATACACACCGTTTTCTTAATTGAGATTTATGAACAACTTAAAAAATAGCCCAATACCCCAGGGAGACATCGTTAAAGAACGCGATGTCTCCCTGGGTGACGTGTGGGCGTGTTCCGTGCCTGGATGGGCTCCGTGCCGTGGCGATCGCTCTCGTCTTCTACGCCCATGGCACGAAGGGATGGTCCTTAATGACGGCGGTCGGTGGCCACTTCGCCGCCGCGAGGTTAGGAGTTGATCTCTTCTTTGTGCTCTCGGGCTTCCTGATCACACTTTTGCTCTTCCGCGAGCAAGATCGCGACGGCCGGAT
>JANXSY010000266.1 GCA_025356435.1 Isosphaeraceae bacterium
TCCGCCCCGCCTTCGAGCAGGAAACCATCCTCGCGGTCGGTCCAGA
Source organism: Isosphaeraceae bacterium (assembly GCA_025356435.1). GTDB lineage: Bacteria > Planctomycetota > Planctomycetia > Isosphaerales > Isosphaeraceae > CAMFLR01. The sequence goes on from JANXSY010000266.1 coordinate 47, forward strand.
TCGCCCCACCGAGCCGGTCTTTCGCTTCGAGCAAGACCACCTCGATCGGTCGCCGGCCCGTCGCCGCCCGTGCGCGGAGTCGATGCGCCGCGACGAGCCCCGAAAGCCCCCCGCCTACCACAACGACCCGGTCGCTCGCTGATGCCCGATCCATCACGTGCCGAATTCCTATCGCTCGTTGATGAAGTCGTCGGAAGTCGCACCGACACATCTAATAATACCCGACCTTCTGACGGCCGGAAAGGAACGGGTCCGGTCGGTCGGGAGATTTGGAAGGCCGGAAACTCGTTGGGCCACCCAACTCCGAAACTTGCTCTCGCAAGCTGTCTGGTCGGTTGGGAGGTTTGCGAAGTCAGGGGGCTCCCCGCGTCCGACCCGTCCCGCCTGGGCTATTGCCTTGCCATCGGCGGTGATCGGCCGCACAATGGAGTGGGTGCTTTCACTAACAACGCTTCAATCATCGTCGGGTGGTGTGATGTTGAACCGCTCCGGGTTTCGCGCCGCCCCGCCCTCCCTGCCGACCCCTTCCGGGCCGCCGATGCCTCTTGACGTCGCGCCGGTCGAGATGGTGGCCGTGGGCGAGGGGGGGGCTGAGGTGCGGTCCGACTGGCTCGCGATTGAGGAGCCGCTGGAGATCCGGGCCAGGGGACCGGGGCAGAAGGTGGTCAGCGTCGCGGTCACGATGCGAACGCCCGGCGATGACCCCGAGCTGGCTGTTGGGTTCCTGTTCACCGAGGGGCTGATCCGGTCGCGCGACGAGGTGGTCTCTGTTGGCCCTTGCGTGCCGACGAAGGTCGGCGTGGCGTGCAACGTCGTCGCGGTCGTCCTGTCTCGACCATTCGACGGCGACTCGTTGAAGCGAAACTTCTTCGCGACTTCAAGTTGCGGCGTCTGCGGCAAGGCAACGCTCGAACAGGTCGCGGTGCGGTGCGATCGCGTCGCGGCGGGGCCGGTCGTGGGCCGTTCGGTGATCGTCGGGCTGCCTGAGACGTTGCGACGAGTCCAGTCGGCATTCGACCGGACCGGCGGGCTGCATGCGGCCGGTCTGTTTGACGTTGAGGGGCAAGCGATCGCCGTGCGAGAGGATGTCGGCCGGCACAACGCCGTCGACAAGCTGGTCGGCCGGGCTTTCCTTGATGGCGAATTGCCGCTCTCGGGGCGGATCTTGCTGGTCTCGGGACGGACGAGCTTCGAGATTCTTCAGAAGGCGGCAGTGGCGGGCGTGCCGATCGTCTGTGCGGTGTCAGCCCCGTCGAGCCTGGCGGTCTCGGTGGCCGATCGGCTGGGCATCACACTGATCGGTTTCCTGCGGGGGCCGCGCTTCAACGTCTATACTCATCCCGATCGGATTGACGTGTCTTGATTCGTGGGGTGGGCTGACGGCCCGTCTCGAAAGGGTATTGAGCGATGTCAGAGCCACTGGGTAAAACTCCGGAGTCGCGGGCTGTTGAGACGGCGGATTTCGCCGTCCGTCCTAACCATCACCCGGCTGCCGGCATTGAGGCGCTCACGAGCACGCTCAAGCACGTCATTCACGAGACGGGGATCATCCGGGGCGCATCGACCCTGCTCAAGCTCAACCAGGTCAATGGCTTCGACTGCCCCGGATGCGCCTGGCCCGAGCCCGACGCCGGACACCGCTCGCACGCTGAGTTCTGCGAGAACGGGGCCAAGGCCGTCGCTGCTGAGGCAACCACCAGGCGAGTGACCGCCGACTTCTTCCGCGAGTGGCCGGTGTCCCGCCTTCTCGAACAGTCCGACTACTGGCTCGAATCGCAAGGCCGGCTCACCGAGCCGATGGTCCTCCGCGAAGGGTCTGATCATTACGAGCCGATCTCCTGGGACAATGCCTTCGGGCTGGTCGCGAACGAGTTGAACGCTCTCGGATCGCCCGACGAAGCGATCTTCTACACCTCGGGCCGGACCAGCAACGAGGCGGCCTTTCTCTATCAGTTGTTCGTCCGCAAGTTCGGCACGAACAACATGCCCGACTGCTCGAACATGTGCCACGAGTCAACCGGCGTCGGCATGAACGAGACGCTGGGGGTCGGCAAGGGGACCGTCTCGCTCGACGACTTCACCAAGGCCGACGCCATCTTCGTGATTGGTCAGAATCCGGGAACGAACCATCCCCGGATGCTCTCGTCGCTTCAGTCGGCCGCGCGGCGAGGCTGCCACATCGTCAGCATCAACCCGCTGCACGAGCGCGCGATGGATCGGTTCGCCCACCCTCAGCACGTCACCGAGATGCTCACCGGCGGCACCTCGATCGCCGAGCTGGCCGTGCCGGTGCGGATCAATGGCGACGTGGCGCTGCTCAAGGGGATCATGAAAGAGGTGATGGACGAGGAGCGGAGACGGCCGGGCCAGGTGCTCGACCGCAGCTTCATTGATGAACACACTTCGGGCTTCAACGAGTTTGCCGGAGCGCTCGAAGCGGCCTCGTGGGACGAGATCGTCGAGCAGAGCGGCATCGCCCGCGACCTGATCCGCAAGGTTGCGAAAATCTACATTGATGCCGATCGCGTCATCGCGTGTTGGGCGATGGGTCTCACGCAGCACAAGAACGCTGTCGGCAACATCCGCGAAGTGGTCAACCTGCTCCTGCTCCGGGGCAACCTCGGCAAGCCGGGCGCGGGGGCGTGCCCGGTCCGAGGCCATAGCAATGTCCAGGGCGACCGGACGATGGGGATTTATGAGCGCCCGTCAAAGGCGTTCCTCGAACGGCTCGGCAAGGTCTTCGCCTTCTCTCCGCCGGTCGAACACGGTCACGACGTCGTCGCCGCGATCAAGGTGATGCACGCCGGCCCGCCGCACGTCTTCTTCGCGATGGGCGGCAACTTCCACTCGGCCACCCCCGACACCGCCCTGACCGCTGAGGCTCTCCGTCGTTGCCGGCTCACCGCGCACGTCACGACCAAGCTCAACCGCTCGCATCTCGTCCACGGCAAGCTGGCGCTGATCCTCCCCTGCCTCGGCCGGACCGAGGTCGACACGCAGGCGAACGGGCCGCAGTTCATCACGGTCGAAGATTCGATGAGCGTCGTCCACTCGTCGCGCGGCGGTCTCGTGCCCGCGTCGCCCCACCTGCTGAGCGAACCGGCGATCGTCGCCCGCCTCGCCGAGGCCACACTCGGTTCAAGGTCGGGCGTGGACTGGCCGAGCTTCGCCGCCGACTACGACCTCATCCGCGACCGGATCGCTGACGTGATCCCCGGCTTCGAAGACTTCAACACGCGGGTCCGCCAGCCCGGAGGGTTCACCCTTCCCAACGCCGCCGCGTCGCGCAACTTCAAGACCGGCACCGGCAAGGCGCGATTCACAGTCCAGCCGATCCCCCGAATCGACCTGGCCCCCGGCCAAATCCTGATGATGACCGTCCGGAGCCACGACCAGTACAACACGACGATCTACGGCCTCGACGATCGCTATCGGGGCGTCTATCAAGAGCGCAGGGTTGTGTTCATGAATCGCGACGACATCGCCGAACTCGGCCTTGTCGATAGCCAGGTCGTCGACTTGATCGGCGAGTTCCGTGGCGAGCGTCGGCTAGCGAGCCGGTTCATCGTCGTCCCCTACGACATCCCTCGACGCTGCGCCGCGACCTATTTTCCCGAGTCTAATGTCCTCGTCGCGGTCGATGACTACGCCGATGGCAGCCGGACCCCAGCGTCGAAATCCGTCGTGATTCGCGTCGTGCCGACGGGGGCCAAGGGCTGAGATTTGGGCCTACATCAGACGAGCTTTGTTGGACCTCGACGGCTCTACGGACCGCCTTGTTTCGGGGTCATCACGGTTGCAAAGACAGGTCGTTGGGGCCGCTTTTCTCCAAAGCGATGCTGTTCTTCTTGGATACGCCAGACCGGAATCATCGCCTCGCAGTCCGCCGCGCCGACGCCTTCGATCCTGGTGAAGTGAACCCGCCAGACGTTGCTGCCCGCGCTCGGAGCGATCTTGTCGGCCCGGTTTCGGTCGGGTCGAAGCCGGGCTGACGCTGCGGGATCAGGGCGGAGGCGAACTGGATCGCCAACGATTCTGACGAAGGGCGACACATTAGAGCGAACACCGCAATGGCGATCATCACCCCGCCGATCCGCCACTCCAACTATCGAGAGCGGACACCTTGTCGCTTTTGATCCATGGGTCACCTCCAGGCGCGATCCCTGTCCTCCCCGCGACTGCTCGGCGGAATGAGGGGCTGGAAACGTCCTTTTATCTTGCCGGAGGAAAGACTCGATCGCGATGGACCGGGACGGGGCACAACCCCCAGAATCGAGAGTAATAACTGGTCGTGGACAACCGCGTTCGGCACTCGAGTTGCTCACAGTTCATTTCAGGTGCAGCACCATTTCTCGCCGCAAGTCGAAACCCGAGCCTGTCCACGTTGACCCCGTCGTTTCGGCCAAATTGGCGGGGCTGCGGTATGTGTCGGACGAGTCGCCGGGCATTGGACGGAAGGCGAAAGGGAAAGGGGTTACTTACGTCGGGGTCGACGGCAAGACGCTGCGAGACGCGGACGATCTGGCGCGGATCAAGTCGTTGGCGATCCCTCCAGCGTGGACCGAGGTCTGGATCTGCCCACGGGCTGACGGGCATCTTCAGGCCACGGGGCGGGATGCGAAGGGGCGGAAGCAATATCGCTACCATCCGCGCTGGCGAGAGACGCGTGACGAGACAAAATATGGCCGGATGATGGTGTTCGGGCAGTCGTTGCCTACGATCCGTGAGAAGGTCGAGGTTGATCTTGCCCTCCCGGGATTGCCGCGTGAGAAGGTGCTCGCGACGATTATCCGGCTGCTTGAGATGACGCTGATCCGCGTCGGCAATGAAGAATATGCGCGCACTAACAGCTCGTTCGGGCTGACGACGATGCGCGACCGCCACGTCAAGGAGGGTCCAGGCAAGCTAACCTTCGCATTCAAGGGGAAGAGCAGCGTCAAGCATGTGATCGACCTCGCCGATAAGCGGCTGGCCCGGATCGTCCGGAAGTGTCGCGACCTGCCGGGCCAGACACTCTTTCAGTATCGCGATCATGACGGCAAGACGCACGCGATCGACTCGGCCGACGTGAATGACTACCTCGTCACCCTCTCGGGGAGAGACTTCACCGCGAAAGACTTCCGGACCTGGGCCGGGACTGTGCTCGCGGCGATCGCGCTCAGGGAATTCGAGGCGTTCGACTCGGAGACGCAAGCCAAGAAAAACGTGATCTGCGCGATCGAGTCGGTCGCCAAACGCCTGGGCAACACGCCGACCGTCTGCCGCAAATGTTACGTTCATCCCCAGATCATCGAGTCGTATCTCGACGGCTCAATGCTCGCTACACTCAAGGAGAAGGCTGAGGACGAGCTTGCTGACAATATCGCCTCGCTCAACCCCGAAGAGGCGGCCGTTCTGGCGTTGCTTCATGCTCGTTTGATGTAAAAGTGACCGATCTGAATCACGTGCCGAAGGAGGCTGACCGATGCTCGTTCATGTTAACACCGACAATCATATTCATGGGAGCGAGACACTCACCACCCAGGTCGAGGCCGAAGTCAGCGGCGCTGTCGGGCGGTTCGGCGAACAGATCACGCGGGTCGAGGTCCACCTACACGACTTGAACGGTCACAAAGGGGGCATCGACAAGCGTTGCGTGATGGAAGCCCGGATCGCGGGCCATCAGCCCGTCGCCGTCACCCACGAAGCCGGGAGCATTCACGATGCGATCTCGGGGGCGTCCGAGAAGCTCGAACATGCCCTCGCCCACACCCTCGGCAAGCTCGACCATCACAAGGGGGCGACCTCGATGGGCGGCGATCGGACGATCTGATTCGTCGGAAGTCGCTCACTTGTCTCGATACCGCCGCATGGTCGCCCCGACGGGCCGGTCTTTCGGGCCGTATTCGAGCGGTATCCAGCCGAGCGGGGTGAATGGGTTCGTCACCCGGTAGAGGTGGACGACGAACCGAGGCCCCGCTTGGCGCTGGAGCGGCTCTTTGCCCGAGTAGAACGGCGGGACGGTCCGGAAGGGAATCGTGTCCTCGAACTTGAGGGTCAAGACTTCCTCGACGAGCGCGGGGTCGATGATAACCTTCGGCTCCATGTCGATCTTGTCGTCGTGAACGACAAAGATGTCGCCGCGTTTCAGCTCGGTGCGGCCGAGGACGACGTGTTTGAGACCGGCCTGGGCCGCATAGTGCCGGAAGCCCCACCGGCCGGCGTACCAGGCGGTCTGGCCCGGTTCGAGTCGTGCGAGGGCGTCGCTCGCGGCGGTCTCGGCGGCGGCCTTCTCGACCCGGGCCTCGTGGAGGTCGACACCGTAATAGAACAGGCCGAGGGCGACGCCCGCCGCCGCAGCCCAGGAGATACCGGATCGTCGGACGGTCGGCCGGCACGTGCGCGAGGCGAGTCGTCCCGAGAGGAGGGTCGCCGCGACGATGATCCCCACGACGCGACGAACCGCCGAATAGGGGGAGAGGACGAAGAAGCCGACGATTTCGAGGACCAGCCAGAGGACGAGGAAGAGGCTGTCGGCGTTGCCCCGCCATCGAGGCCGGGCCGGGTTGCTCGCCCGTCGTCGCAGGAGGGCAGACGAGACGGCCGAGAGATTGATGATGAGGAGCGACCCCATCACGAGGAAGGCGGGCTGGGTCTGATAGCCCGCGCCAATCGCCGCGAACCCGCCGAGAATGAGGACGGTCGTCACCCTTGCCAGGACCGGCCGCGAACGCGCCACCTGCCCCAGGAGCAAGATTCCGGGCGCGACCCCGCCGAGAATCGCCACGAGCGCCTTGGCGGCGTTGATCCGATCGAAGAGTGCCGTATGCTTCTTCTGGGAATGCCAGAGGAAATGCGAGGCCCCATACTGGACGTAGATGAGGTATTCCCAGCCGACGAACAGGGCCGCCGCCGTCAGGCCCGCGACGAGTCCGAGCCCGATCCTCCGATGCGTCAGGGCATAGAGGCCCATCACCCCCGGGAAGACGAACCCGGTCCACTTGACGTTGATCGCCAGCCCCGCGAGCAGGCCAGCGACGATCGCCAGAGCGAGGGAGCCGGGTCGTCGGTCGCAGGCCCTGGCGAAGACGCACAGACCCGCCACCCCGAGGGCGAGGGTTGGCACGTCGAGCATGAAGTTGAGACTGGGGAGGATCGCGGGAGAAAACGCGATCATGGCCGCGATCGCGGGCTCGGTCCCGCGCGCGAAGCGTCGGGCGAGCCCCCAGGCCCCACCGATCAGCAAGAGGGAGAAGGGAAAGAGCCAGAGCTTGCAGAGGAAGGTGTTATCGCCGTGAATCCGGTAGGCCCACGACCACCAGTAGGGGAGGAAGACGGGGACCAGCACGTCCATGCCGTCTTTGGGGGGCGTCCAGTAGTCGTTAATTGCGCCGCCATAGGGATTTCCCGGTTGCGCCGCGATCTGGGTCGCGTAGGAGTGATAGATTGCGTCGTCCATATGCAGCGGCTTGATGGCGTTGAGCAACGTCATCGACGCGGCAATGGCGACGATCCAGGCCCCCGAGGCGAGTCGGTCGGGGGTTCGACGAGATGGGAGCGGCATCGATCGGGCCTCCGGGCCGAGGGCAGCGGTTGTCGTGGTCGGTGGCGGCCCCACCCGGTTCGCACCTTAGTTGACAACGGCCGAAACCGCAAGGCGGGCAGGTGATCGACGCGATTCACGACCGATGGGGAGAGGGGGCGGGCTCACTTGGGAAAAATCGACCGCCTGGCTTGCATTTCTCCCGGGAGGCTGGAAGGATGAAGGGGTTGCATCTCCTTTCCTTGGCGTCGATCGACGCGTCTTCGCGGCCTCTCCGCGCCGTTCGCCAGCGCGTACCATGCCCCCCCCCCACGAATTCGGGCCTGGGTGTTGCGGCATCGTCTCGTGAGGTCGCTCTCGACGGATGCTCCCGTCACGGCCGAGAACTGGAGGGTCCCTATGGCGTCCGCCGAGTATGACTTCAACCAGGTCCTGGCGCAGATGCTCGTCTCGAACGGGGGCGATGAGGGGACGTCATTCCCTGGCGCGAGGGAGACGGGCGTCCCGAGCGGCGTCGATCGGGTCGTGCAGACGGCCAAAGACCGCCCCAAGGAAGACTCGCTCCCAGCCCTCTCCGACCCCGCCGCCGATCACGAAGACGCGAATCTGAGCCTCCGTCGGGCCGATGTCGAGGCGAAGCATCAGCGCGTGATCGAGTTCCTTGAAGCGAACGGATACGACGGCGTCTTGCTCGGACGGGCCGACTCGCTTGCCTGGTTCACCTCGGGCGGCGACCTCGCGGTTGACCTCGGCACCGAAGCCGGCGCGGCGAGCCTCTTCATCAGCAAGCGGTGCCGCTCACTCATCACCGACAACGTGCAGAGCGCCCGCCTCTTCGAGGAAGAACTCGCCGGACTTGGCTTTCAGCTCAAAGAGCGAGCCTGGACCGACGATCCCGCCATCCTCCTGGCCACGCTCGTGCACGGTAAGAAGCTCGCCACCGACCTGCCCCAGCCCGGCCTGATTGACGCCACAAAGCCGCTCCGCGCCTTGCGCTATCCGCTGACGGGCCTCGAACGGCAGCGGCTCCGCGAGCTGGGCCGGACGCTGACGCTGGCGGTCGAGGCCACCTGCCGGAATTTCCAGCCCGGCGAGACCGAGGCCGATATCGCCGGCCACTTGTCGCACCGGCTGCTCCGCGAAGGGGTAACGCCGGTCGGCCTTCGGATCGCGGGCGACGACCGGCTCGCCCGATATCGCCAGCCCACCTTCAAGGCGGCGGAAATCAAGAGCCGCGCCACGATCGCGGCTGTCGGCCGACGTCACGGCCTCTGCGCGGCGGTGACGCGAACCGTCTCGTTCGGCAAGGTCGATGCGTCGTCCCGCACCGAGCACACGCTGGCTGCGATGGTCGACGCGACCTGCATCTACTTCTCAAGGCCCGGCGAGGCCGTGGCCGAGGTCTTCCGGCGGGCGAAGCGAATCTACGAGAAGTATGACTGTCCCCACGAGTGGACCCTCGACTACCAGGGCGCACAGATCGGCTACGCACCTCGTGAGATGGTCTTCCGCCCTGACTGCCCCGCGACGCTCGCGCACGGGATGGCCGTCTGCTGGAGCCCTTCCGTCGGCTCAGCGCGCTCTGAAGATACGGTCGTGGTCGACTCTCGCGGCTTCGAGGTCGTCACCGAGGCCCAGAACTGGCCGAAGATCGAGGTGATGGTGAAAGGTTTCGCTCTTCCCCGCCCAGCCATCCTCGAGCGGTAAAGAGCGTTTCGGCCTTCGTTCACGGATAGAATTTGATGTCTCGGTAGACGCCGCCGCCGGACGCGGGATACATGCCGAGATAGCCGTCGGTCTTGCTCACCGACCGGGCGTGGCCGTCAAGATAGAGGACGTTGGAGTTGCCGTGGCGACTCCATGCGATCCAGGTGTCGAGCACGTCGGTGCCGAGCCAGAGATCATAGTCATCCTGCCTCGACTGGCCGGATTGCGGGCTGGCGAGCAGGCCGGCCGCGTCGCGCTCGTTGTAGGCGACGAAGTTCGATGTGCCAACCTCCTGCTGGAACCGGGGGAAGTTAAACCGGCCGTAGCGAATCGTCTTGTGGCTGAGCAGCGAGTTCATCAGATAACTCGTCCGGTCGGCAATCCCGTCGATTGTCCCGTCGGGGTTCACGAACGGGATCGGTGCGGAGAGGTCGCTCGGGCAGCGGAAGATCCGCTCGTCGGCCACCTGGACGCCACCCCTGGCGATCGCCTCATTGGCATATGCAGGATTCACATACGGCATGATCTTGTCCGCCCAGAAGATCTCGGCGAACGACTCGGCCTTGGAGACCGACGTGACGCTGTCAGCGAAGAACGGGTGGTGGAGAAAGAACTGGCCGTTCCAGTCGTCGAAATACTGCATCGTCCCCAGACCGATCTGGTGGAGGTTGCTCTGACACTGCATTCGCCGAGCCGCCTCACGCGCCGCCTGGACCGCAGGGAGCAGCATCGCAATCAGGACGGCGATGATCGCGATCACCACCAACAACTCGATCAGAGTGAAGCCCCGTCGTTTCATCGTGATCTCGGTGGAAGGGGAGAGGAGGATCGCCGTATTACTACAACTGAGATCGTAACATTGGCAACGAGCAATCTTATCCATCCCGCCAAGTCGACGCAACCGGGCTGGGGAAGTGCCGACGGCTTTTGTGGATCGGATCGTCTCGGCGCGATATCCTGGGGCCATCCTTGGCCTCGATTCTCAATGAAAAGCGGGAAGACCTCTCATGGCACACGACGCCCCTGACCCTTCGGACAGCAACCGCCGCGAGATGTTGCAGACCACGGCCGGCCTGACGCTGCTCGGCGCGTCGGCGGGAGTGGCCTCGGCAGCAGACGGTCCAGAGGGGGCCGCTCGCAAGGGGCGGATCAAGCAGTCGTTCGTTCACTGGTGCTTCTCTGACGCCTGGGACATCACGAAGATGATCGCAGTGGCGAAGTCGCTCGGGATCGGGAGCATCGAGCTGAGTGCCCCCCAATTCTATCCCATCCTCAAAGAGAACGGCCTGGAGTGCGCCATCGGCTCGATCGACATGGGGGCCGAGCCGCCGTTCGTGAAGGGCTTCAACAATCCCAAGTATCGCGATCAGGTCATCAAGGCGACGGGAGAGGCGATCGACGCCTGTGCGGCGCACGGGATCGAGCGGGTGATCTCATTTACGGGGATGACGGAAGACATCCCGAGCGATGTCGGCGCGACGAACTGCGTCGAGGGGTTCAAGCAGATCATCGGCCATGCCGAGCGGAAGGGCGTCACGCTCTGCCTGGAGATGCTCAACACCCGCGCCAGTGACCATCCGATGAAGGGGCATCCCGGCTATCAGGGCGACCACACCGAGTATTGCGTCGACATCATCAAGCGGGTCGGCTCGCCCAACCTCAAGCTGCTGTTCGACGTCTATCATGTGCAGATTATGGACGGCGACGTGATCCGCCGGATTCATCAGCACAAAGACGTGATTGGCCACGTCCACACGGCGGGCAATCCCGGACGCGGTGAGCTCGACGATACGCAAGAGATCAACTACGCGCCGATCATGAAGGCGCTGATCGAGGTGGGCTACTCTGGCTGGGTGGGCCAGGAATTCATCCCGACGCGTGACCCCCTCGTCGGCCTTCGCCAGGCTGTCGCGGTCTGCGACGTCTGAGCCTTCGAGGACGATCATCAGGAGCGAATCGCCGCGTCTTATGCTCGCGGCGATTCGTCGACCCACGAGGAATCCGACTCGTAACCGTGCCGGATCAGCCATTCGCCGCAGATTCGGGCGAGTGTGAGACGCTGAGAAGGAGTCGCGAGGTCTCTCCAACCACTCCCTGACGGCCGGACGTGGTTCCAGTGGAAGAGCGTGTCGGGATCGTGCCGCAGCGCATTCTCGGGGGCGTTGAGGTCAACCCCCTGCGATACGAGCCAATTCGTCAGCGACTCGATGTGGGCCCGAGTCTTTTCGAGGTCATGCGCCTCGGCGACGGCCACATGGTCTTCGGCCTTGGATGAGGCTCCCAGAAACGAGGCGACTTCGGAAACCGACTTCACCGGGTTCGCGACAATCGTTTGGTATCTCTGGATGAGAGTGCGAGGCGTCAACCTCCAGAATTGGTCGTTGCGAAGGCACCGATCGAGCATACCTCCAGTCGCCGTCACCTCTTCAAATGTGTATCCCCACTTGTGCATCACCGAGAAGACCACGTCGCGGAGGTCTCGCTCGCAATAGATCGCGAGGGCCCGACCGCCGACGAGGGCCGAGGCGAACGTCTCATGAGCGTCGTGGGACTTGAAGATGCGAGACCGGGACCTCCAGTTGAGGTGCCGGGACCAATAGCCGTTCCCCTCAACGAAGCCGATCCGGATCCCTCTCGCCATGCGCTCGAGCAGGTCGCACGTGACGTTGTATTGCCAGGTCGACCCTGACCGATACATTCCCACGCAGAGGATATCCGATCCGCGTCGCATTGGGACAATGCAAGGAGCTTGATTCAAGTTGGTCGTCGAAATTCGGCTCATATTGGTATGTCTTGAGGCGAGATTGTCGTCTTGAATCATCGATCCTAATGGCATACTACGGAAGCAAGTTTCAATGACAACCGGGGTTGATTTTTTCCCACGCCAAAGTGGCAATTGTCTTAATTTATTGACGCTCTCATGTCGGAAACTGATATCCATGTATACTTTCTGATAGTGAACTGGGCCTCAGATTTCGACGCGGGAAAGACGATCATTTTGTCCTCGTTCGGAACCGAAAGTCGCAGAATGGGGCGCCTTCCATGAGGGTCTGGGTGCGTTCGAGTTCGATACTCTTATTAAACCCCTCAACGAGCGCAAAGTCTCGCAGACATGAGAGACTGCCGCCGAGATCGGCGAGGCCCAGTGCTTGGTAAAGTTCCGCATACCGGCATCGGGTGACGTTGAATGAGAGGACCTCCGGACCCTGTTCGAGCAGGTCGATTTCGAGCGCACCGCCTTCACGCCAGAGTTCGAGCGTCTGCGCGAACCCGTTAAGCGATGCGTCGCCGAGTCGGGTCGCGAGGTCGGCACCGCCTTCGCGGGCTAACTTGGAGACCGTAGAGCGGACGACGGCGAGAGCGGCGTCGCGCCCCATCGCCTCGATAAAGCCAAGGATCAGAGGCCCGACAATCTTAGCTTCGATTTCCCTGCGCTGGAGGAGCGTGAGGTGCGGCGTTTCGTCCGACATGGGGATCATCCTCTTTTGCTGTTCGATGGCCCGATTCGTCGAGTATGATCGGTCGCGTGGCTCTCGGGCCAGGGTTATCAGAGCCGATCAGGACGCAGGGAGACCAGGTCATGAATCGACTCATGTCGCGTGTGACGTTCCAGCCCGACGGCCCGGTCGTTGGCAAGTCGGGCGTGGCGGTCGCGTCGGTGATCGAGCATTTAGAACGCGGGGACGGCTGGGACGAGGTCATGAGAGCTCTCGCGATCGACTCTGGCGACGTGATTGCCGCCGTCGCCGCAGAGTCCCTGGGCAGCGACGACTCGATGGGTCTTCCCTTGACCCGAGGCACCCCACGCCGCCCTGCCCTGCTCTCGGCCCTCTGCGAGCCCTCGATCCGCGTCGTCGCGCCGAAAGCCGACCTCGGCGTGCGGCTGGCGCTCGCGGCGGGTCTGCTCCAGGTCCAGGATTTCTGGGACGCCTCGCACGACGCTGCACAGGCGGCCGACAACCTGGGCGAGCGCGATTTTTCGGCCTACTGGCACGGGATCGCCCACCGACGCGAACCCGATCCCGGCAACGCGGCCTATTGGTTTCGCCGCGTTGGCCGTCATCCCCAGTTCGGCCCGCTCTGGGACGCAGTCCGGCCCATCGCCGAGCGCTTCACCCATTCAGAAGGCTGGGACCCCGCCGCCTTCACCGATTTCTGCACCCGCGCCCGGCGGGGGTCTGACGACGAGACGATCGCGCGTCGCGTCCAGCGAGCCGAGATGCTGACCCTGTTGAACGCGAACGCCCAGGCGGCGGGATTGGTCTAGGGGACGGCTTGTCCCCTGCTCTCAGGGCCGGATGATGAAGGTCGGCGGCTCGACGGCCGTCGGATAGCCGGGCATCCCCAGGGCCTGGTGGATTTGCTCGACGGTTGCTCCCATCCTCTTGACAAGGTCGATATTTGGACCGGATTGCTGGCCGCGTGAGATGCGATAGACCTGCCGCGAGAGGCGCTGCCACGCGGCGTCGACCTCGCGGAATTCGTGGGCCAAGCCTGTGAGGTCTCGGCCCCTGGCGGCGTGATCGCGGAACTCGACGGCGGTCGCGAGGAGTCGCTGGGTGTTGATCAGCAAAGCGGGCCATTCGGGGATGCGTCCCTGTCCAGCCTGAACAGCGGCGATAAACGGATCGATCTCCCGGACTAGCTCATCGGCCCAGCCGGTGATCGACGAGTTGAGGTTCACGACGTCAGGAGGTGTCACGACAATCACGGGGGCCGGGACGACGGCGATGGGCGAGATAAGGCCGATCTGATTGCGGAGGAGGTCTTCGACGGTGCGATAGCTCCGCCAGGCATAGACGACCGAAGGGGGCTCGTCGATCGAATCGAGATCGGCCTGGACGCGGGCGGAGTGGCGTGTTACCTCGACGAACTCACGAGAGATATCGTCGCGACGGCCTGCGAATCGTTCGAGGCCGTCGTGGAATCGGTCGGCGTCGCGTGCCATCGCGGTCGCATCGGCGACGAGACGCTCGCCCATTGGCTGCCGGCCTAGCTCGGTTCGGGCGGCTGCCGCCACGGCCTCAGCGCGATCGACGAGCGAGCGAGCGAGTCGGCGGGTCTCGAGAGAGCTATTCGCGGAGGGGGCGGGACCGGCGCTAAAGTACTCGGGCGGTGTCGGGTTCAAACCGATCGCGTTGATTAGCTCCGTATCAGCTTCGTCAACCCTCCTGGCCGCGCGGACGACCGACGGCAGTGCAAGCACCGGGCCAGAGAACCGGGCGCGTAGGTGACGCCAACTCGTGTCGATGCTCGCAAACTGCTGTCGGACGCGGAAGGAGTCGGCACCGATCGCTGGAAGTTGGGCGTTGAAGTCTTCGAGTGACCGACCCAGTTCCTGCAAGTCCTGGGTCAAATAGCGTCCTGCGTCGTTACGAGCGATCTCGGCCGAGATCTCGTCGCCGAGTGAACGAACCTGTTCGGCCATCCTCGTGACCAACACCCGAAGGTCGCCGGAGGGGCGGACAACGAGCGAGCCCTGGGGCACCGGGGGCGGCAAGTCCTGACCGGCAACGATCCCGTTAAAAATAAGGAACGCGCAGCAGATCACTAAGGTAAGACGGGAGGAAGATCGCATGTCAGGACACTCCAGGGTCGCACCGGGGCCGCGACGACTCGTCGCCAACCCGCACCCTTCGCACCCGCAACTGCGATGCCCCGCCTGGTCGATCGGGACGGTACCGACCAGAATGCGAGTATGAGATCCGATTTAAGGGTCTCACGTCTTACCCGCGGAGATCGACAGGATGAATTTCGCCCAGCCTACCGAATCGAGCCAAGTTCCGCCTGCGAAGGAACTGAACCGCGATCCCCGGACTGCTCTCGTCCTGTTGGCGATCGCCGTGCCGGTCGGCGGCTGGCTACTCTGGGAGATTCAGACGACGATCGGGCTTTCGAGCCCGAGGTTTTGGGAATTGCTCAAGGGAGAGAGGGTGTTCGACGTGGCGATCCTCGACTTCTTCCTGACGGCCGGGTGGGTCTCGCTGGTGCTCATCGAGCGCGCACGTGGAAGGAGCCGATGGCTCTGGTTGGCCATCGGGGTCGGGATGGTGATCCCATGTATCGGGATCGCCATGTTCTTACTCATCGATCGAGGAGGACGGCGTTCGGCTTCGACGGGCGCGATCAACGCTCGTTGAGGATCTTCTGGGTGATCTCGCGTTCGCAGATCTTGCACCACTTCCAGCGACTCAGCCCGACAGCCCCGTCGAGGTGGCTCTTGGCGATGCCGATGGTGCGGAACCAGACTTTGGCCTCGTTGTCGCCAACCCGTTCGAGCTTGGCACAGCGAGCAAAGTGGAGGAGGTTGGTGCCGGCTCGCACAGCGGGCCGCTTCGCGCCTTCGACGGGGAAGGTGCCGTGGAAGAGGAAGCCGATCGCTTCGAGCCTGGTTTCGGCAAAGTCGTCTGCCGACTCGAGTGAGCGAATCCCGGCCTGGTCTTGCGTCTGCATGAGAAGGAATCCCTTAAGACCCAACACCTTGCGGCATGGATGATTACACAACAATCTTAGCCGATCCCGCGTCTCGACGCAAGGCCGAGGTCGTCGACGGGCCAAGGCCTTATTCGACGAGATCGAGGAACGTCTCACTCAGGAAGATGCCGTTGCCGGGCGTGGCCGAGATTGGACCGTTGATGCCGAAGACGGCGATCCGATACGTCTTGCCCGGAACCGCCCCCTTGAGTTCGAGCCGGTTCGGCGTGTTGAACCCGGAGACAATCGCCTCGCCGGTCTTGCCCACGGTGTAAGGGAGCTTGCCGTCGACCCAGACTTCGCCGTAGTCATCCACGGTCGTTTGAAAGAACACTTTTTTACCCTTCGCCTCTTCGGGGATCGTCAGGTTGATCCGATACCAGGCGAAGCAGATCAACCCCCCGGCGCGGCGCTTGCCGAGGGTCGTCGGGTCGATGACCGGCCACTGAGAGTCGTCGAAGTCGGCACCCGAGGCGCGGGGCTCATAGTTATAGGTCGTGGGCGGGTTCTTGTCGGGGGCCGTGCTCGGGACCTCGACGAGCTTCACATTGGAGTATCGCCACTCGCCCCCGACCTTGGCGACGCCCTGTTTGGTCCGCAGGTTGATCTGCTTTGATTCGGCGAGCGCGGACGAGGTCAGAGCGACGACGATCGCGAAGGTCAGGGCGAGACGCATTGAGGAAGGCTCCTTATCCGGTCGATCACCTGGCTCCGACGGTGGTCGCGGCCTTGACGGCCGGCGCTTTCGGGCACGGGACCATCGGGGCCGATGTGGCGGGGGTGTGGGTGAGGAGGTCAGAGAGCTGGAAGGCGTGGTAGGGCTGGTTCGCGGCAGGCTCGCCCGACTTGGAGGCGTTGGCGATCCAGAGCTTGGTCGTGGTCGACTCGAAGAGGACGCTGTGCAGGTTCGACTTCATCGCAACCGGCCGATCCATGAGGTGCCGGGCTGACTCGGCGTCGAAGGTACCGTGGCCGGCTTGAACGCGGCGGGCGAGTTCCTTGTAGCGGTCGCCGGCCGAGAGCACGACCGCGTCTTTGACGGCGGTCGGCAGCTTCTCGTGGGCCTCGCCCATCGCGACCGTGAAGAACTTGTTCCACGACGCTTCCATGCCGACGCCCTTGCCCGACTTGCCGTCGGCGATGACGTAGTAATATTCGCAAGTCCTGGGGTGATCGCGGAAGATGGCGACGGCCTCTTCGAGCGTGTTCGCCTCTTCCAACGCCCAGCGCACGAGGAGGGCCATCGGCACGCCGTCCCAGTGGCCGATGCCCTTGCCGCCCATCTCACCGATCGAGACCTTCTTGGCATTCATCCCCGTGACTGAGCCGATGAAGCCAGCATAGGTGACGTTAGCGAATGGGATCTTGCCATCAGGCTCGGCGATCGTGAGCACAGCATGCTCTTGAAGCTGCCAGTCACACCCGTAGTCGAGAATGCGTCCGTGATAGAGGGTGCCGTCCTTGGTCGCCGAGCCGCTGAGGGCGAAGCCGCTGCAATGGAAGAGTTCGGGGAGGAAGTTGGCGACGAGGACTTCGTTATAGTTGGCCCCGGAGCCGTCGGCCACGCCGCGAAGCTCTTCATAATAACGCTTGGGGACGTATTTCTTCTGGTTCTCAGAGATCGTGGCGATGAGGATTTTCGGGTTCGGGTTGATCTTGAGCCCGGGGACGATCTCGACTTTGAATTCTTTGGCCTTCACGTCGAACAGGTGGCGGACGAGCTTGTGGATGTCGTCCTTGAGCAAGACGCCTTGCTGGTAGCCCATCTCATAGGGCGACCCCTTGATGTGGAGCACCTTGTAGCCGTCAACCTCTTCAAGGAAGCCAGCACCGCAGCGAGCGATCGTCTTCGTCTCGGCCTTGGCAGGCGACGACGCCCACGAGAACACGAGAGCCAAACCCAAGATCCATGCGGATGTGTGTCGTACCATCGGGACGACTCCCTTGGCTGGAGGCGGTAGGGTGGAGAGACCGAAGATAACACGTCAGTCTGGACGTTGTGAGGCAGATCTTCGCATGTCGCTCTTATTTGCCGAACGCGAGGAACCAGTCGTTGAAGTGCTCGAATGTGGCCTTGGCGGAGTCGATGATCGCCTCTTGATCGGGCTCGGCGTCGGCGTGGGCGGTCAAGACCTCGCGGAACGCCTTCCACATCGGCCCGACCTCTTCGCCATAACTGCTGAAGAACGAGCACCCCTGCCCCGGCTCGACGCCCAAGGCCGACTGGACATACTTGGCGATATACTGCCCGCCCAGCGTGGCCCCTTCGAGGACGTACATCGACCCCAGCGCGGTGGGTACGTCGTGCAGTGGTTCGAGGGCAGTGAAGCGGGGGAGCGAGTTGATCGCCGCGTCGTCGAGGCCGAGTGAGCGGAGGTCGGCCTTGAGGAGTTCGGTCTTCCTCCGCCTCGTGAAGTCGAGGTCCACCGTCTGCCCGAGGACGGGGGCAAGACGGGCCTCGGCCGGCTCGTAAAAGCCGAGGAACCGGCCGAGCAGTTCGCGATAACCCTCGCGGGTCTTCGAACGGTTGCCGAGGTTGACCGTCAGCTCGGTCGCCTCGTGGTGGGGCCGGGTCGCGTCTTTTAGACGGGCGAGGAAGGGTGTTACCGTCGTCATCTCGTCCCGCCTTGTGATCCCGTCCCGGCGGCGGGCCTCGGAGAGTCTCCGGCCTCGCCATCCCTCGGAACATTCCAGCTCCGAGCGTAGCATCGACCGGGGATGAGGGTCAACCGAACTCGGCGGCACACGCGATCAGGGCTTCGACTCCTTCGTCTCCTTCGGCGGCTCGGCCCTGGCTGCGAGGTTCCGCTTGAGGACGATGTATTGGACGGCGACGGACGTGCCGATCTCGCGCGACCAGTAGGCTCCCGTGTGACCGCCGGCCGATTCGGCATAGGTAAAGGGGATGTTGTGCTCGATCAGGAGCTTGGCGAACTCGCGGCTCCCGCCGATCAGGCGGTCTTCGGTGCCGCAGTCGAGATAGATATGCGGGAGCTTCTCTTTGGGAACGGCGAGCACGAGCTTGAACGGGTCGGCCGCATCGGCGTCTTCGGGCTTGAGGAAGGGTTTGCCTTTCGGGCTCCGCTCGACCTGCGAGCGAAAGCCGTCGATCTCGATCTTGGGGTCGGGATTGTCTGAAGGACCGTTCTTGCGCTGGGGGGGCGTCTGATTGGTGCGGAGCCGCTCCCCTGCCCCGCGAGCGTAGGCAATCGCGCCGGAGTGACTGCCGATCGAGCAGAAGAGGTCGGGGTGACGGAGGCCGAGGGCCAGGCCGCCGAAGCCGCCCATTGAGAGGCCGTTGATCGCGCGACCTTCCCGCGCCGCGACGGTCCGGTAGGTCGAGTCGATGTGGCCGATCAGGTCTTTGACGATGAAGTCGTCCCAGGCGTTTTTCTGACCCTCAGCGCTCTCGGCCCAGTTGAGATACCACGAGTTGCCGGCGTCGGGCATGACGACGATCAGGTCGAGCCCCTTTGCCGCCTTGGCTGCGCCGAGGTTGGTCCAGGCGAGATAGTTGCTCGAATAGCCGTGGAGCAAGTAGAGGACAGGATAGCGATTGTCGCCCGAGGTCTCGTAGTCGGCCGGGAGGGCGATCTTGTAGGCGGTCTTGCGGCCGATCGAGGGGGCCTCGAAGGTCACGGTCTTCACCGAGGGCACCGGCTCGGCGGAGCGGGCGGCGGGTGCCAGCGCGGCGAGCGCGAGCAGGGCCAGGAAGGGGCGGCGGGGGATCATGCGGATGAGGCTCCGAGGGTAGGACGTTGCGCGATGGAGAGGCGAATAGTCGTCAATGGAACAAGCGACGAAGTCACGCGGACCGGCCGAACCTCGCCGAATTTCGCGGAGGGGCATTGAATTGTCCGGGTTGGATCGAGTGAACTAGGTGTTGAATCTTCGCCGCGCGATCGGCGTCAATGAGTCCGGTCGGCCGTCCCGCGTGCATTTGCGGGTGCGTCCTTTGTCACGCCGGCTCGATCATTGGACCCGTTGAGAGGAAAGACTGATGACCTTCCGGCTATTTGGCATCGCGGGGCTGAGCTTTGCCCTGATCGGCTGCGTGGACGACAAGCCGGCCGCCGCCACGGCCGCCGCCGCCCCGGACGAGAAGGGCAAGGCCGCCGACGAGCCCAAGGCCGCCGCCGCTGTCGCCGAGCTGCTCCAGCATGGGCTCGAAGACGCCCAGAAGGGCGAGATGGAGAAGGCCTCCGAGCAGATCGGCAAGGCCGTTAAGCTCGACCCCAAGAATCGCCAGGGGCTGTTCTTCCTCGCCGCGATCGACCAGGAACTCGCCGGGAAGGCCGCCGACCGCGTGAAGAAGAACGAATTCCTGCTCCGCTCGGCCGACTCGATCCGCAAGCTTCGCGACGTCGACAAGACGCTTCGCCCGCGCGAGAAGGGCCTGTTCGCGTTCGCCGTCTATAACGAAGCCTGCGTCTATGCCTTCCAGAAGAAGGACGACAAGGCGCTGGCGTCGCTCAGCGAGGCGATCGAGGCCGGTTTCACCGACTCGAAGACCCTGCTCGCCGACGCAGACCTCGCCAGCCTTCGCAAGCGGCCCGAGTTCACCGCCTTGACCGCGAAGATTGAGGAGGTCGTCAAGAAGGAACTCGCCGAACTCGTGACGAACGTCAAGACAGAGATGACGGGCTTCAAGTCGTTCCCGTTCAGCTTCGATCTGCCCGACCTCGAAGGCAAGTCCGTCAAGCTCGCCGACTTCAAGGGTAAGGTCACGATCGTCGACGTCTGGGGAACCTGGTGCCCCCCCTGCCGCGAAGAGGTCCCCCACTTCGTTGAGCTGAACAAGAAGTACAAGGAGAAGGGCCTGGCCATCGTCGGCATCAACTACGAGAAGGGCGATAAGGACAAGTGGAAGTCTTTGATCTCCTCGTTCGTCGCCGAGAATCACGTCAATTACCCGTGCGTGATCGGTGACGACAAGACCCAGGAGATGATCCCGGAATTTTCGGCCTTCCCGACGACTCTCTTCATCGACCGTGAGGGCAAGGTCCGCTTCAAACTCATCGGCTCATCGCCGGCCCCCGTGCTCGAAGCGATCGTGACGCTCTTGCTTGACGAACCGGCCGCCAAGAAGGCCGCGACCCCCTGATCGACTCTGCTCCACGCCCCGCACGCCCCGCGACGACCCGAACGAGGTCGTCGCGGGGCGTTCTGCGTCAGGCCTTGCGGAGTTTGGCCGGGTTTCCGATGATTGAGGTTTGCGGACACGAGGGTCGAGAGGGTGGTCTGGATGAGATGGAATGATCGGGTTTACGGCGAAGTGACGATCGAAGACCCCGGCGTGCTGGCCCTCATCGCCCGGCCCACCTTTCAGCGGCTTCGCGGCATCCGCCAGGCCGGGCCGTCGGCCATCTCGTATCCGTTCAAAGACGTGACGCGCTTCGAACACTCGCTCGGCGTCTTCACCCTGCTCGGCCGGCTGGGGGCGTCGCCCAAAGAGCAGCTCGCCGGCCTGCTGCATGACATCTCGCACACGGCGTTCTCGCACGCGGTCGACTTCCTCTTCGACTCCGAGGAGCAAGACCACCACGAGGGGCTCAAGCCTGAGTTCCTCAATCGCCCCGACATGGTTGCGGCGCTCGCGAGGCTCGGGCATCGTCCTGAAGACTTCTTCGACGATACCGTCTACCCGCTGCTCGAACGCCCTCTCCCTTGGCTGTGCGCAGATCGGCTCGACTACTTCTTCCGAGATAGCCTGGCGTGCCGTGTCACCACGCCCGAGATGGTCGCGAACTTCCTCGGGCATCTCGCGGTCGTTGACTCGACGATTGCGTTCACCGATGCCGAAGTGGCCCGGTCCGCCGCTGAGCGGTTCGGCGAGATGAATCGCGACTGGTGGGCCAGCGGCAGCGAGTCGTACATCTACAACGAGTTTGCCGACGTCCTTCGCGAAGGCTTCGTCCTCGGCGTCCTGACCAGGGCCGACTTGCTGGCTGACGACGCGCACGTCATCTCCTGCCTGAACTCGGCCCGCAGCCCCCTGATCGCCAGCAAGCTCCAGCGGATCGGCCACTTCCGACCCGGATTGCTCGACGGT
This sequence comes from Isosphaeraceae bacterium, assembly GCA_025356435.1. Classification (GTDB taxonomy): domain Bacteria; phylum Planctomycetota; class Planctomycetia; order Isosphaerales; family Isosphaeraceae; genus CAMFLR01. The sequence continues at coordinate 21,802 of JANXSY010000266.1, forward strand.
TTCACTCCCCGGGTCATTCCGAAGACCCGATGGATCGACCCCCCCGTCGTGCTCGGTGACGGCTATCTCCGGCTCAGCGAGATCGACGAGACAGCCAAGAGGGTCGGGTGATGGCGTCGATTATCAAGCGAGCCGCGTGCAAGTCATGCGGCGACCCGCACGACCTCTATTACGCCGACGATGAGCCGATCAGCCGCAACGGCCGGTACGTCTTCCAATGCCCCAAGACGGGCGAAGAGGCCTGGTATCGGCGCGGGGGGACCGACCCGGTCAAGGTCGATCGCTGTCCGCCCGGCGCGATCCCACTCAGCCGCCATCATCGAACGCTCTGAAACCGGGGTGGGTCAGTCGAGCACCTCGACGACCGAGCGATAGCCTGACAGGCCCGGCAGGCTTTCGAGCGAGCGGCGGATCGTCCTCTTCTGGAGGAACTTCACGCCGCGCGCCTGGATCGTGATCGACCGGCCGACGACCTTCACGTCGACGGCCTTGACGCGGTCGCCGACGACGTCCTTGGCCTGCCGTTCGACGCGTCGCTTGATCGCGGCATCGGCGGCGGGGTCGGATCGTGGCTCAGCCTTGATCTCACTATCCGAGGTGGTGGGTATCGGTCGCAGTGCGAAGCGGCTGAAGAGGTTCAACCGTCGAGGGGGAGGAGTGGGTGCCTTGTCGCCGTCCTTGTCGCGGCCCTTGAGGTCTCCCTCATCCTTCATGTCGATCGGGTCGAGGAGGTCTGACTCGTCGAGCAGCGTCCGGGAGCGGCCCGGGGTGCCGATGGGAGGCAGGGCCGTGATCCCGCGCGGTCGAGCGGTGCTGGACCGGATCGGCGGGGCGTCGAGCGGGGGCAGGATCGCCTCGATCGGCGTCGATTCGAGCACGCGGCCTCGGAACCGTTCGGACGGGAGCGGGAGCAAGTCGGGCATGCTCGACGTGTTCGGCCTTGCGCCAGGCATTTCGAGGGGAGGCAGCCCGCCGTCGGAGGTCGGGGCAAGGCTCGACGGCAGGGCGGCGGTCGTCGAGGGCTCGGTACGCGGGGCGCGGTAGGCCGGGGTCGTGATCCCCGGCAGGGCCAGAACGGGGCGATCATCGCGAGCAGGTATGGCGGGGGGAGTCGTCGGCTTGGGCGACGACGGGGCGGGAATCGGCCTCGGCGCGATGGGGGTCGCACCTGCGGGGGCTTCGATCGCTGGGGGTTGCCCGGCGGGTGGGGTGAGTGGCAGGCCGTCGTCAGCGCGCGTCGAAATCGACGCCGCCCCGAGGCATAAAATCAGCACCGCCAGCATCCGCGCCTTTGCGTTCCGCCTCATGGGGATTGCCCCACCTTTCCGAAAGGAGCCGGCTCCCGGTTGCATCCTCATGTGGTCTCCTACGAAAATCGGCGGACCGAGGTCATCTGGATGAGGCAAACCGGGGGCGAGATATGCGAATCGGGGCGGAGACGGCGATCATCACGGGAGCATCGAGCGGGATCGGTGCAGAACTCGCCCGCCAACTTGCGGCGGCCGGGGTCAGAGTCGGCCTCACAGCGCGGCGAGAGGTCGAGCTTGAGGCAGTGGCACGAACGATCCGCGACGCGGGGGGCGTCGCCGTCGTCGCAACCGGAGACGCCGCTGATCCCACCTCAACCCGCGCTGCGTTCGCTCGGCTGATTGATGGCCTCGGCCCGATCGACTTGCTGATCGCCAATGCCGGCACCGGGGCCGATTCGCGGGCCGTGCGGTTCTCGGCCGAGGGTTTCGATCACATGGTGCGGATCAACCTGACGAGCGTCGGCTATGCGATCGAGGCGGTCTTGCCGTCGATGCTGGAACGAGGTCGCGGGCAGATCGTCGGCATCAGCAGCCTGGCGAGCTATCGCGGCCTTCCCGGCTCGGCCGGATACTCGGCGACGAAGGCCGGGCTCACCGCGCTGCTTGAGGGGATGAGGGCCGAACTCTTCGCCAAGAACATTTCGGTCACGGCCGTCCATCCCGGCTTCGTCCGCACCCCGATGACGGCCGACGGCGGGCATCGCCAGCCATTTATGATGGACGCCGACCGCGCCGCGAGGATCATCCTGCGAGGGGTAGCGCGGGGGAAGCGGCGGGTCGATTTCCCCTGGCCGATGGTGGGCGTGTTACGTCTGGTGCAGCTCATGCCCGGATGGCTTTACGACCGGATCGCCGACCGGCTGGTCAACCCTTAGGCCGTCGATCAGTAACTCTTCGCGGCCGGTGTGCCAATGACGATCTGCTTGAGCTCACCGTAGATCCCGAGCGGGACTCCGACCAGCGTCGCGCCTGCGACTTTGACGATTTTGTTGTTGCCGGACTTGTCATACAACTCCTTTGGCTTGGACAGGAGAGGGTGACGCTCGACGAAGGCGACCGAGCCGGACGGCGTCGATTTCTCGGCGACGAAGCCCGGTTCCGGGTCGCCTGGCATTGCCAGCGACGGCTCGCGTGCCGCCAGCGTGCGTTTCGGCGGCATCCCGCCCGTGCATCCGCCGATCCCCAGCAGGACGAACCCGCCGAGGACCCCCAGGACCATCCGTTGACTTCGGCTCATCGATCCGCATCCTTTCCAGCGCATCCCACGACCGACATGGCCGGAGTCACGCCCGATGGGCAAGCATAACCCGCCGTGTTCCCGGAGGCGGCGAATTGCGGTCCGATGATCGGGCCGGATCTGACGCGACGACGCGACGTGCCTGTTGTTCTGGTCGGGAGGCCTAGTGCAATCGTATGATGAGCGACGTCTGTATCGCCAACCGCTTGAGGCCCCGCGCATGACTTCTGACCAACGCACCTACATCGCCTTCGACTTCGAGACGACCGGCCTGAGCGCCCGGGACGACCGCGTGGTCGAGGTCGGGGCGGTGAAGTTTGACGGCGAGGGTCGAGAGATCGCTACGTTTCAGGCGCTCGTCAATCCGCAACGGCCTTCGAATCCCCGCGCTCTGGCTGTCCACGGGATCTCCGACAGAGAACTCGCGCTCGCCCCGACGGCACGGGTCATCATCCCGACCTTCCTTGATTTCCTCGATCTCTCCGAATCGACGACCTTGATGGCTCACAACGCCAGCTTCGACGCCGGCTTCCTCGGGGCCGAGGTCGCGCGGATCGGGCAGGCGGTGCCGCGTCATGCGGTTGTCGACACGCTGGCCTTCGCCCGCCGACGGCTCCCCCAACTGTCCAGCCACCGGCTTGACGTGCTGGCCCGGCACTTCGGTCTTGACCCCGACGGTCCCCACAGAGCCCTGGCCGACAGCCGACGGGTGATGGCTCTCTGGTTTGCCCTTGGGGGTGACGCCGGGCTTGCGACGGTCGTGCCCGCAATCTATCCGATCTACGATCCCGCCGGGCCAATGCCCGCGCCCAGGGGTTGGGACAATCTGGGCGAGGCCGTGGTCAAGGGGCTGCGGGTGCGGATGATCTACGAGGGCGGTCGTCGGAGCGAGACGCCTCGCGAGATCACGCCGATGCGGTTCGTCAATCGCGGCGGGGTCTCGTATGTCGCCTCATTCTGCCACATCGATATCAAGGAAAAGGAGTTCCGCCTCGACCGCGTGCGGAGCTACGAAGTGCTCACCGCCGATCCTCGATTGAATATCGGGGGTTAAACGACTATGTTACAGGGCGTGATGACTCCCTGATCGATTTCCGTGGCCCTCCCTGCCTCGCGGCGCGAAGAAGGCGAATGCTGATGACGACGCCCCTAGTTCTGATCGTGCTGGGGACCCTCTGCCGGGTCGTACCGCATCCGCCGAACGCCGTCGCCCTGGGTGCAGTGGCCCTCTTCGCCGGTGCCAAGCTCCCGATCCGCTGGGCCTGGCTGGTGCCGGTCCTGTCGATGGCCTTCGCCGACCTCATCCTCGATTGGGGTTCGAACCGAGGTGTCTTCGAGGTCAGCCGCCTGACGATCTACGCGACCTATATCGCGATCACCTTCCTCGGATTGCTCGCCCGCCGTCCGGCTGGGATGAAGTCGACCGCCACGCTCGTCCCGCTCTCGCTGGCAGCCTCGGGGCTGTTCTTCCTCACGACCAACTTCGCCGAGTGGATCGCCGGCCCGCTGAAGCTCTATCCGATCTCGAGCGAAGGGCTTGTCGCCTGCTATGTCGCGGCAATCCCCTTCTTCCAGAACACGGTGCTTGCCGACCTCGCCGGGGTCTCGGTCCTGTTCGGCTTCGACGCCCTGGCCCGCCACGTCACCGCCCGCCGCCGGCCCGAGACGGTGGTTGGACTCGCTGACGCCTGATCGTCATCGATGGAATCGAAAATCCAACCTCCCAGGGTGGTCCAAGCCGAATCGGCCCGGACCACCCTGGGTTTTTCTTCCCCATGTGCAATCGAGGGGTGACGCTTTGGCAGGGCTGCTGGTGAGCGTACGGTCGGCCGAAGAGGCATGTGTGGCTGTCGCCTCCGGGGTGTCGGTCATTGATGTCAAGGAACCCGCTCACGGACCCCTCGGGCGTGCCTCGCGTGAGGTCTGGTCGGAGGTGCGGGCTGTCGTCCCGAAGACGATCCCCGTCTCGGTTGCGCTGGGCGAATTGAACGAGTGGGAAGTGTCAGCCGGCGCGATCGACTGGACCGGGCTCTCCTACCGCAAGCTTGGGCTCGCCCGCGCGGGCCACGATTGGGCCGAGCGGTGGGCCGACCTCCGCAGTCGCCATCCCGGCCCGCCGTGGATCGCCACCATCTACTCTGACTGGCTCGCCGCGAAGTCGCCCTCCCCCGACGCCGTGCTCGACGTGGCGCTCTCGGTATTCGACTGCGTCGGCGTGCTGATCGACACCTGGGACAAGGGCCGTCCCGGTCGGCTGGGTGAGAGCTGGCTTCCCGTCGTCGCCAGGGCCAAGGCCGCCGGGCGGCTCGTCGCTCTGGCGGGACGGCTTGACGCCGAGGCAATCCGCCGCCTCACCATGCTCGGCCCTGATCTTTTCGCAGTCCGAGGCGCGGCGTGCGTCGACGGCGATCGGTATGCTGCGATTGACCCGGTCCGCGTCACCGAGTTGGTTCGCTTGATGGCTTCGCTCGCCTTCTGACCGTCCGGGATCGCGACGCCCGAAACGGCCATTTTCCGACGACACCGGCGCATTTCTTTGTCGAGAGAAGTCGGTTAAGATGCGTCGGTGTTGACCAAGCTGTGTGCGATCCGCGCAAGCTTCGGTCCACTTCCTCACTCATTTCGATACGAATTCTTTCGATCCATCTGACCTTACAGTCGGACCGGGGGCCGTTGACCGTGATGCGAACGTGCATGCGACGCGGGGCGTGGAGTCTGTTGGCCTTGCTGGGCCTGATTGCGACAAGCGGTTGCGGCGATGCCGGCAAGGAGGGCTCCGGCACCTCTGCGCCCGGGACGGGAGACAGCTCCAAGAAATCCGGGATGCCGAAGATCATGTTCGTCACGAACAGCAACGCCGACTGGTGGAACGCGGTCGAGAAGGGGATGGAAGACGGCGGCAAAGAGTTCGGCTGCGAAGTGCGCATGAAGCGGAACGACGGCGGGACCCAGGGGCAGGTCGAGAAGCTCAAGGAAGTGCTCGCGCTTTCCGACGTTGCGGGAGTGGCCGTCTCGGCGATCGAGGCCGACGCCCCGGGCGTGATCGACGTGATGCGTGAGCTTCAGAAGGCTGGCAAGTTTGTGATCGCGATTGATTCCGACGTCGCCCCGACCGCCTCGGATGCCCGGTCGGGCTATATCGGCACGAATAACGTCAAGGCGGGCGAGGCCGCCGGCCGCGCTGGTGCGACACTTCGGCCCGACGGCGGCAAGGTCGTCGCCTTCGTCGGCACGTCGTCGGCCGCGAACGCCCGCGAGCGTGAAGAGGGCTTCTTCAAGGGGGCCGGAGCCAAGTTCACCCGCGTCGAGACCTGGCAGGACGGCGGCGACCACACCAAGGCCGCAACCAACGTCCAGAGCGCCATCTCGAAGACGCCCGACCTCGGCGTCTTGCTCGGCCTCTGGTCGTATAACGCCACGGCCATCGCGGGCGAAGTGCGCAAGTCGCCCGAGGTCCGCAAGAAGGCGACCGTTGTCACCTTTGATCTCGACGAGAAGGCCGTGGCCGACATCGCCGAGGGCTTCATCGACGCCAGCGTCTGCCAGAATCCCTACGAGATGGGCTACCAGGGCGTGAAGGTGCTCAAGGCCCTGATCCAGAAGGACGAGAAGGCGGTCAAAGAGGTTCTCAGCGACGGCAAGACGCGCGACACCGGCGTCCGCGTGATCGTCCCCAAGGGCGACTCCCCGGTCTTCAAGCAGAACAAGGCCAAGGGTGACGACGTGATCACCATTGAGGAAATGAAGTCGTGGCTCGCGAGCAAGGGCCTGAAGTCGTCATGAACGAACCCGAATCCGTCGGAGCCCGACCGGTCAAGGGTGCGATGAACCGCGACGAAGCGGGGCGCGGGGCGATCGCCGCCGCGCTCCGTGCCCCGGAGTGGGGCCTGCTCGTGGGCATCTTCGTCGTGACCGCATTCATCTATTTCGTCGACCCGTCACGGAACTTCTTCTCCGAGTACAGTCTCAAAAACGTTCTGCACAACGTCGCGCTCTATGGCGTCCTCTCGCTCGGCGCGGCCACCGTTATCATCGCGGGGGGTATCGACCTCTCGGTCGGGGCAGTCGTCGCGCTCTCCTCGGTCTTCTGCGCCAAGATGCTTACCGAATGGCTGCCCGGGCTGCCCAAGCCAGGCGAGTCGCTCTCGCCCTTCCTCGTCGCGATCGCGGTGGGGGCGACGCTTGTGGTCGGGCTCTTAGTCGGTTTGCTCCATGCCCTGATGATTAACCAGTTCCGCTTGCCCCCCTTCATCGCGACTCTCGCGACGATGGCCGGCCTGCGGAGCGTGGCGATCATCATGAGCAACAATCGCTCGATCAATGTGACGTCGAGCACGTTCCGGTCGCTGGGGAACGACAACCGCTACACCGTGCCGATCTTCGTCGCCGCCGCGATACTCATGAGCGTCATGATGGGGGCGACCGTGCTCGGCAGGCACCTGTTCGCCCTCGGCGGCAACGAGACCGCCGCGAGGCTGAGCGGCCTGCGGACGAAACGGCTCAAGACGATCGCTTACGGGATCTCCGGGATGCTCTCGGCGCTCGGCGGCATCCTCTTCACCGGCAATACCGGCCAGGCGCAGGGGACGATGGGCGTCTCTTACGAGCTTTACGCCATCACGGCTGCCGTCGTCGGCGGTTGTAGCCTGGCGGGCGGCGTCGGCTCGATCCGGGGCACCGTTCTCGGCCTGATCCTGATCCAGGTCGTCATCAAGGGGACCGGAATCGTCGTAAAAGGGATCGACAGCTCGCAGATCGAGGGCCTCGTCCTCGGCACAGTCGTCGTGCTGGCCGTTGCCTTCAACGAGCGGTTTCGCGGGCGTCGGTAAAAACAACCCGACCGTCATCGCGTCGAGTGCCAGACCTCGTGAAGCCAGTAATTCCGCAGCCCCACATGGGCCTTGAGTTCGCTGAGCGGATAGAGCGTGCCCCGCCAGCTTACACCCTGACGCTTCCATGTCAGTAAAGTCGAGCGTATAAGAGCGTAAGCCATGATTGGGCCGCTGATTGGAAGTGTGAGGACGTAGAACCAATAGCGGCGGCCGCTCGCGTCGACGATGCCGAGCAGGGCCATCGTCGCGACGATCCCGATCGCGCAAAGGGCGCGAGCCCACCAGGGACCGACGAAGAGGCCCAGGGTCGGGCCGAGCGTCGCGACCAGGATGAAGAGGGTCGCGACGATCGCTATCGGCAGGCGGAAGTCGAGGGCGGCGAAGAAGTTCTTCTCGACGCCCCGGATCATCCCCCCCAGGCCGACTTGCCAGCGGACAGCCACGTCGCCGGTGCCGAAGAGGTGTCGATTGCGATATCCGGCATACTTGATCGCCTGGCCGAGCCGCATGTCCTCGTCGACCGAGAGGGCCACTCGCTTGAAGCCGCCGATCGTCTCGAAGACCTCGGCGCGGACGAGGTTGAACGCCCCGATACCGATCGACGCGCGGCTCTCTCGATCCTCGACCCGAGCCTGGGGCGACTTGAAAGAGAACAATAACGAGAAGAGGACCATGAACAGCCGCTCGCCGACCGAATGGGTGATCGCGTCGGGCGAGACGGTGAGATGATCGAGACCCTCGCGTTCGGCCAGAGCCAGCGCGCGGCGGAGGACGCCCGGGGTGAAGAGGATATCGGCGTCGGTGAAGAGGAGCCAGCGGGCGTTGGTCGCCTCGGCCCCTCTCTGCATCGCGTTGGTCTTGCCGAGCCATCCGGAGGGGAGGTCGGTGACATGCACCACCTGGAGCCGTCCGGCTTCGCGGGCCAAGGTGTCAAGGATTGTGCCGGTGCGGTCGGATGAGCGGTCGTCAACGGCGATGATTTCGAGCGCGGGATAGTCTTGCGCGAGGAGCGAGCGGACCGAGCGCTCGACGTTCGCGTCTTCATCGCGGGCCGCGACGATCACGGCGAGCGAAGGCCAGCCGGCTTTGGGTTCGTCGTCAGAGAGGTCGCGGAGCCGGACCGCTTTGCGACGGTTGGCGAAGATGCGGGCGAATTGGCCGATCCAGATGAGACTCGCGGTGACCCCGACGGCAGACGCGACGTTGCTTAACGAGAGAAATGACATGCGCGGGCGACCGGCTCCGGGTGGGGACGAGAGCGGCGAGACGTGTCGCCGATCGACCGTCAGTATAATCCGAAACGAGAGACCCGGACACGGGCGATGTCTCGGGTTCTCGATCGGTCGAGCCGGTCTCGAATTACTTGCCTTCGGCTTTCTTGACGGCGTTTTCGAGCTTGATCGCGCCATTTTCGATCGCGGTGCCGACCTTCTCAGCGCCCTTGGCGGTCGCTGCGGCGGCCTTGTTCGTGAGTTCGGCGGCCTTCTCTTTGATCTCGCCCGCCTTTTCTTTGATCTTCTCGCCCGTCGTGACCGGCGCGGGGGCGTTGGTCGGCTCGGGGTGGGTCTCGCAGCCAGCGAGTCCCGCGAAGGCCAGCAAAGTCGCAACGGCGAGGCCACGGTGGATCGGCAGCATGATCGGTAATCCTCGGTTTCTTGGGTCGACACGCTTACGAACCCGGTCGACACAGGTCGAACCGGCGGTTGCAGCGAGCCGTCTACTGTGAGTACGACTTCTAGGCCGCCCGCCGCGAGAAAACGGTCATGACCGCGAGGAAATCAGTGGAGCACGTCGGCGTTGTCGATGTGGTAGACAACGGTTCCGAGCTTCCCGGCCCCCTCGCTCTTGACCCGGAAGACCCCGCCGACGCCGTGAAGGCTCGACGTGTAGTCGAGCGTGAGCGGCTCTTGGAGCTTCACCTCGACCATATCGGTCAACTTGGGCTGGCCGCCGAAGCAGCAGGTTCCGTTGTCTCGGCAGAGCATGAACGTCTTTATACCCGTCGACTGATTGGTCGGGTAGATGTATCCCCTGAGATAGATTTTCTTGCCATCGAGCGCCTTCGCCGAGGAATCCGCCGCCTCGGGAGTCGCGGTTTGCAGCGGTTCGTAGGTGATCTCGGCATAGCCGGGAGGGATCGCGGTCTTCAAGTAATAGACATAATAACCCGTCCCGCCGAGCAGCGCGAGCGTCGAGACGACGATACCCAGCTTCGCCGCGCCTCTGCCCGCCATATCGTATCGCTTGATGCTGCGGAGTCCGCGAAACCCAAGGACGGCCGCGATCGCGGGAACGGCCGCGAACGCCCAGCCTAGGTCAACCACCGTGATCGCGGCGATCACGCCGGCGATCCCGCAGAGCAGGCTCAGGGTCGCCATCGGGCTGATCGGCTTGTAGTTTTGAATCTCCTCCGGGAGCGTCTCGTCGCTCACGAGAGAATCCGAGAACTTCGACATCGCCGACCTCTTGATGAAAAGGACGCAGCGGGATGAGGATTCCAATCGAGGGGGTCGGCTGACTCCCCCCATTCCATTATGGCGCAGAAGCCAGCGAGCGGGCTACATCGGTTCGATAGGCACTCATCGCGGGGAGATATCCGACCAGCGCCGCCAGGATGACGAGGCCCGGGATGAGGAGCAGCTCGGCCGGCATCAGCGGGGCGAATCCGATCGAGACGCCCGTCTGCGCGACGATCACAGGGCTCAGGGCGGCGATCAGCCCGCGACCGAGCAGCCAGCCCGCCGCGCCCCCTCCCAGCGAGAGCAGCACCGATTCCAGCAGCACGATCGCCATGACGGTCGTCCGCCTGGCCCCCAAGGCCCGCATCACGGCGATCTCACGCCGCCGCTCGCTCATCGAATTATAGATGCTCACCAAGATCCCGATCCCGGAAACCGCCACGATCAACACCGTCAGACCTAGCAAGAGCCACTGGATCGGCTCAACGATCGCATCGAAAAGACCCCGGATCTCCCGGATCGGGGAGACGGCCTGCGCGACCTGTCCCTCGTTGATCTTGTTCGGGAGGAACATCCCGGCCGTGGGGGATGACGTCCGCACCAGGATCGCCGTCAACTCACGCTGACCCTCGGGGAGTGGCTTCAATTCGTGGTCGTGGTCGTGGTCGTGGTCGTCATGGTCGTCATGCTTGGCGACCGCGGTGGGTTTGGCCTCGGTCGCGCCGGGGACGGGCTTGGCGTGATTGTCGAGGAGGTAGAACCCTTCCATGTTGATGAACAGGGCGCGATCGTTCGGTGTCCCGGTCGGTTCGAGGATGCCGACGATGGTGAAGGCGTCGTGCTTGTGCCCTTGGCCGTCGTCGAGGACGCCGTGACTGGGGCGGAAGCTGTCGCCAACCTTGAGCCTGAGCCGACGCGCGGCGAGGGCACCAGCCACCCCCTCGAAATAGGCATCCCCCTTGAAATTCCGCCCCTGCGCGAAGCCATAGCGCTGGCCGGGGGCGTTCTTTTCGTCCTCGAAGAGGTTTGGCACGGTCGCGACGACCCGATAGCCTTCGTAGTTGTCGCCGAGGCAATAGGGGATGGCCTTCGAGACGTACTCCTTGTACTGGCCCTCGGTGAAATCTTTGAGGTATGTGTAGGGGATGTTCTCGACCGGGCTGCTCAGGTGATAGACCGTGTTGAGGACGAGTTGGAGCTTGCCCCCCTTCGCCCCGACGATCAGGTCATAACCCAGCCCCGCGCTGCGTTGGAACGAGTCGGCAACGACGTTGTGGATGACCAGCACGGCCACCACGAGGGCGACGCCGAGGGCCATCGAGAGGCCGGTGAGGGCGGAGGCGAGCCCGCGCTGCTGGATGCTCCGCCAGGCGATCTTGAAGAGGCTCATGCGAGGGCGGCCACCCGGTTGAATTGTTCAAGATGCTCGACCCGATCGAACTGCGAGGCGACCTCGGGAGCGTGGGTCACAAGGAAGATCGCGACCGATTCCTCGCGACAGGTTGAGCGGATCAGGTCGATCACCTGCTGTTGATGTTTGGGATCAACACTCGCGGTCGGCTCGTCGGCGAGGAGCAGCCTCGGCCGGTTGGCCAATGCCCGCGCCACCGCGACACGCTGCTGTTCGCCGACCGAGAGCGTCCCCGGCTTGTGCCTGAGCCTGTGGCTGAGTCCGACCCGTCCGAGCAGGTCTCTGGCGCGGCGCTCGTCGCGCTTCCCTTGGGCGAAGGTCATTCCGAGCATCACGTTTTCGAGGGCGCTGAAGCCTGCGAGGAGGTTGAAGGTCTGGAAGATATAGCCGACCTTCTCAGCGCGAATTCGATCGCGGCGTGCCTCGTCGAGCTTGGTGATGTCGACACCGTCGATCTCGACGACCCCGGAGTCGGGCGTGCTGATCCCGGCGATGACGTGGAGCAGAGTCGTCTTGCCGCACCCGCTCCGCCCGAGCAGCACGGCCTGCTCGGCCTCGCCGAGTCGGAACTCGGGCACGTCGAGCACCGGCAGGCGTTCCCCGCCCGGCTCGATGAATGACTTCTTCAGACCTTTCAGGACGAGCATGGGGGTTCACGGCCTTCGCCGGCGGGCGGGTCGATTGAGAGGACTCGACGGGTCGAATCGGCGATTCGTCGTCCAGAAATCCAGCGTAGAGTCTCGCGCCGACGACCGTCAAGGGCGGGAGGGTGCAAAGTCGACGTACGAGCGTCCCAAGACGTTGGGGTGGCCCCGACCCTCGAACCGGGGATATAGGACGGTGAAAGACCGCTCGCTTGTGCGGAGTCGGTCGTCACCGGTTCAAGAACTGTTGCCACTTTGGGGGCTCGAAGAGTTTCCGACCTGGTCCTCCTTCTGACCAATCGCCTTGAGACGGCCCGCATGGTAAAAGGTCAGTCGGCCCGCATCCTCCCGTCGTTTCGAGAGACCCCCGCCATGCCCGACGCGCGACCGGAACGCCTGAGCGACCTGAAGATCACCGGAGTCGAGGCAATCTATCTCCGCCTCCCCGAGGTCAAGGAACAGTGCGACAGCGGCCAGGATGCGCTGATTGTCAGGGTGACGACCGACGCGGGGATCATTGGCTATGGCGAGGTTGACTCAAACCCGATGGCGGCGAAGGGCTGCATTGAGGGGCCGTTCTCGCACACCGCCGCGACGGGCCTCGGCCGTGTCTTGATCGGTGAAGATCCGTTTCAGACCGAATATCTCTGGCACAAGATGTATCGGGCAAACATCTACGGGGGCCGGCGAGGCGTCGCGATCCACGCGATGAGCGGCATCGACCTCGCCCTCTGGGACATCAAGGGGAAAGCCCTTGGCATGCCCATCTGGAAGCTGCTCGGGGGCGGCTTCACGAAGTCACTTCGCCCCTACGCCAGCTCGCTCTTTGGCGCGACGCCTGCCGAGACTGGCGACCGCGCCCGGAGGTTCGTCGACCAGGGTTTCACCGCTGTGAAATTCGGCTGGGATCCAATGGGCCGCGACGAGGCGACTGATATCGCCCTCGTCCGCGAGGCCCGCGAAGGGCTCGGAACCGTCCCCGACCTGATGATCGACGCCGGCCTCGTCTACGACGCCAAGACCGCCATCCAGCGGGCCCGATCGTTCGAGCCATATCGACCTTATTGGTTCGAGGAACCACTCCTCCCCGACGACTATCTCGGCTATGCCAAGCTCTCCGCCGCCAGCCCATTACGGATCGCTGCGGGCGAGGAAGAGAGCGAGCGGAAGTCGTTCATCCAACTGATGGACGTGGGCCAGGTCGACGTGATCCAGGTCGATCTCACCCGCTGCGGCGGCTTTACCGAGGCGATCAAGATCGCGTCGCTCGCCGCCGATCGGGGCATCCCGGTCGTCAATCACGGGTTCACGACCTATCTGAACGTCGCCGCCGCACTCCACTTCCTCGCGAGCATCCCCAACACGCTCGGGTTGCTCGAATTTGTCGTCGAGGAAGGCACAACCCTGCGCCATCACATCAGCGAACCAATCCGCGTCGTCGATGGCCGGGTGGCCGTCCCCGACGGGCCGGGGCTGGGCCTGAACATCAATGAGAAGGGGATCGCGAAGTATCGGGTCGGTTGAGAGGCGTCCGTCTCGACTCACTCTGCCAAACTGACGCTCGCCGCAGCGTTGCCCATCGACCCCGGTCGCCTGTAGGCCGGTCGGAGCTTCGTCCACGAGAACAGCCGCCTGAGCGCGCCGAGCGGGTTGAACCGCGTGCGGAGCGTTTCCCATTCGGCCGACGTGAGGAAGACGAGATAGAGAGCGGTCGTCAACTCGCCAAAGACGGGGATGTTGACGACGAAGAGGATGCCGCCGTGAAGCGCGAGCCCGGCGGGGATGACCCAGGGTCGCGCGGCCTTCGACCAGAGGAGGAAGGCCAGGCAGAACTCGGTCGCCAGCCCACAGTAGGTCATGACGTTGACCAGGAGCGGATAGGCGGCGAGGGCGCTGAAGTCAATCCGGCCGACTTCGCGATTACAGAGCACGAAGTGGAGCGCCGTGCCGTTGAGCCAGCTCGCGCCTCCGGCTTTGAAGAGCGAAGTCGTCATGTAGAGGATGCAGACCTGAATCTGCAAGAGACGTTGTGCCCAGGGGATGATGAGGGCGTCGGCGAGCGTGCCGCCCCGCTTCTTGCGGGCGCGGAGGGCGTCGAGCGAATAGGCGGCCCCGCATGGGCTCAGCATCAAGTAGAAGGCTGTGACCATCACCAGCACGTCGGCCCCGCTCGCGGTGGCGATGTTGCGATGGTGGATCGAGAGCATTCCTAGATAGAAGAGAATGCTCATAATTCGTGTATGCCAGCCGAGGGCCAGGCCGACGGCCGCCGCCATCGTCGAGACCAGCGCGACGCGGACGCTGGTCGGGTCTTGAAACCAATGCAAGAGGGAGAGCCGATAGGGGCCGGCGAGTTCGCGGGCCTCGCTTCCCTGGAGGATTCCGCGATTAGAGAACCAATAGTCGGTGTCGACGAACAACAGGAGGATGTTGAAGACGGCGATCAGACCGAAGAGGATGCGGAACGCCCCGAGCGGCTTTGCGGAGACCGGGGCGAACCAGAACCGATTCCAGACCTTGAGCGGGTGGAACATCACGGGTGCGTCTCCTCCCAAGTGGGAAATCGGTACGCCTTGATTGGCACGGTCCGCGTTGGGGCCATCGGGTCGGGCACGGTGCCGGGGGGCGGGGTGTCGCGGACCACGTATTGAAGCTCAACCTCGACGGGGAACGCCTCGCGAGGGATGTTCAACTGTCGGACGACGTGACGCGCCCCGAATTCGCGATGGGCAGCGAACTCATCGTTGGCGAAGTAGCTGCTGAACTTCGTATGCCTGACCCGAGGCACCCCCTGCCAGAGGGTGAAGTCGGCCATCTTCGGGAATGCGAAGTTGTAGAGGACGCCGTTTTTGTCGACCGCGACCGCCTGGAGCATCAGCGTGTTCTGGACCGGGTCAGGGGCAAACATGGCCCAGTTCTGCCAGAGGCCGAGCGGGTAGAGGTATCTGACCGCGAAATCGAGGGTGCGAACCCGGATTGCGCAATAGGGCATGTTCCAGAGGAAGAGCGCCGCGAGGTGGATAACCAGAAAGGCCGAGATCGCCAGCCGCTTGACGACCCAGATTCGTCGAGACAATGCACCCTCCATCCCCCGATGTCGGGGTCTTCGCGAGGGGGCGCGCGAGTTCATCGAGGTGGTCTCAAGGAGAGTAGGCGCGACCCGTCGCGGGTCGATCGGTCGGGACCGACGCGAACTTTAGGAAAAGATCGTCAGACCGTCAAGGCGGAGCCGTCGAATCGAGTCGATCGACCTGAACCCGGACGGTCGAGCGAATCCCATTCGTCCTCTTCGACGCGCAGACACTCGACGCCTACGAACGCGGCTCGGCACTCCTCAATGAAATCGCCAACCTATGCCTTTGTGAGCCGCACGGCCATTTGCGCGTTGAGTGGTTTCCTCGCGAACGAGGGAAGGCTTCGCGTCATCGACTCAACGAGCTTCACGACGCCTTGCGGCAGGATGCGGAGGAGCGGACCCGTCTTGACGTGGCCGCTGGTAAGAGAGTTGTTGAAGAGGACGAGCGACTCGACCTTCAGGCCCGCGCGGGCGGCCAGAGTGGTCATCTCGTCAACGTGAAGCAGGAAGATATGGCCGTCGGCATTGGGCTTGAACTGAACCGACTCGTAAACCGAGGGGTCGGGGCAGTCGGAGAATCGCGGCAGCTTGTTGCGGACGTAGTTCCCGCACGGCGTGGTGAGGACGATCGAGCCGTCGTCGACCAGAAACGTCGCGAGCTTGGCGAGGAATTGGTCGGGGTGGGCGACGTGCTCGATGATCTCGGTCGCCAGGACGACGTCGAACTTGCCCACCTGGTCGCTGGGGAGTTCGAAGATGTTCCCAGGCTGATAGGTGACGTTGCCCAACTCGTGCTTGAGGCGGACATAGTCAGCCAGTTCGGATCGCAGGTCGTTCCAGACGACCTGGTAACCAAGTTCGGCCAGTTTGAGCGTGAAGTTACCCTGCGCGGCGGCAAGGTCGAGCACTCTCGCGGGCGGTCGGGCCGAGGCGGTGACGAGATCGATGGCGATCTGGAATCGGTTGCGATAGGCGTTGGTGTAGCCGGGGCTGGCCCGATCTCCCCAGAATTCCAGCTCGTCATACCCATGGCTCTCTTTGACCGATAGAGGCCACGCCGGGTCCAAAGCCACATGTTTCATCTGATCCCGACTCCTCGGACTCGGTGTCCTTCTACTCGCCGATAACCTTTACCAGTACCCGTTTAACCCGCTTGCCGTCAAACTCTCCGTAGAAAATCTGCTCCCAAGGCCCAAGGTCGAGCGTACCGTTCGTGATCGCAACGACAACCTCACGCCCCATCAACGTCCGCTTCAGGTGGGCGTCGGTGTTGTCCTCGCCGGTCCGATTGTGGTGGTAGACGTCGGGCGAGGCGTTGAACGGCGCGAGGCGCTCGAGCCAGACGCCGAAGTCGTGATGCAGGCCGCGCTCGTCGTCGTTGATGAAGACGCTCGATGTGATGTGCATGCTATTAACCAGACACAGGCCCTCCCGCACGCCCGACTTCGTTACGACCTCGTCGACGAGGGGGGTGATGTTCCGGAATCCCGTCGTTGCCGGGATATTCATGGCCAGATACGACGTGGAAGCTTTCATGCGAGGGAATGTCCAGGAATGTGAAGATGTGCGTCGACTGTCTTCACCGAAGTCCACCTGGGGGCGAGGACGAGCGGATCGTTGCTTGTACAACAGCATTCAGAAGTGTCGAATGGAGGCGTGGATGCGTCTGGATGATTTCAAAGACGCCGAAAAAAGACAGTCACGCAGAAAAGCATCTCCGTAATAGAGAATAAGACTCTTAAGGTCCGACGCGATCGTTGCCGATGTTGATGCGGGTATTACACGAGTTAAACAGGACGCAAAATCCATACCCAGTCGCCATCTCCTCGCCCAGCGCACTTCCTGTTCGGTTTGTATTGATATGGGATCGCCGGGCTCCCCCCCCAAGCCTGTCGCGTTGCGAGACCGAGGAGCGGTTTCGGTCCCTGGCAAAGACCGTGTCACGCCCGAATTTGCGGGAATCGGATGCCGTCGGAGATGGGGTTCTATGACAGACGCAACCGTATTACTCATTAGTAAAGACTGCGCCCTGATCGAGAGTGTTCGCCGACTCTCGCCCGAGATGGGCCTGGTTGACCTGTCAGTCGTTGAAAGTCTCGACCAAGCCTACACTTACGGTGCATGGAGTCGCGTGGCTCTGGTCTTGATTCATCACGAGCGGCGAGACGCGATCATGGGCGTCGTGCGGCTCCTTCGAATGCTCGCCGCCGCGCGTCGTCCAGTGGCGACGGTGGTTCTGGCCGACGGCCTCGAAGACGAAGAGACGACCGATTTGCTCCGGATGGGAGTGGCCGACATCCTCCCTCGGCCAATCGATATGGTCCGACTCGCTTATCTTATCGATATCTTAACCTTGCGTTCGCGGCAGCCCCGTGTGCCCCCCCCTGCTTCGGCGACCACCCATGAGATTCGAATCTGGGACGAATCGGAACCGATGATCGCCGAGGCACGTCGGGTCGCCCCTCAGGACGCGACGGTGTTGATCTCGGGTGATGTGGGCACTGGGAAGTCTCGTCTCGCCCGGGCCATCCATGATCTGTCACCCCGGCAACACGGGCCGTTCGTCACGATCCGATGCTCAACGCTCGCCCCCGACGGCCTCACCGAAGAGCTTTTCGGGCGTGACTTCGAGTTTGGCTCGCCCGTATCAGGATTGGGTCGGCTGGACGAGGCGAGCGAGGGCACACTGTTGCTCGACGACATCGATACCCTATCTCCTCGCTCGCAGGCGGCGCTGGTTCGCTGGATCGAGGATGACGCCCGTGAGGCGGCCAACCTGGTGCGACCTCGCCCGAAACACCCTCGTTTGATCGCCACGTCGCGCTCCGTGCTCTCTGAACGCGTGACCGAAGGCCGCTTTCGATCCGACCTTTTCTTTCGGCTCAATGTCATCGGCCTCTCGCTCGTCCCGCTCCGCGAGCGTCCGGAGGAGGTCGGACCTCTGGCCGCCGTTCTTCTGGCCGAATTGGGTGGCTCGTCGATCGCGCTGGAACCAGATGCGCTTCATGCGATCGAGTCTCATAGCTGGCACGGCAATGTTCGCGAACTTCGCGAGGTGCTCGAATCGGCCCTCGCCCACCGGAGGGGTCCCGGGCTCGGCCGTGACCTCTTCCCTGGCCTAGTGCGAGCCGCCAACCTCCCGGTCAAGGCCACAGGATCGCTCCTTGGCAACGACACCGCTCCCGTTTCCGAGACCACACTCGCCCAGACGAAATGCGAGGCCGAGTGTGCGAGGATTACCCAAGCGTTGGAGAAGAACGGCCATAATCGCTTGCGCACCGCCAGCGAACTTGGGATCAGTCGCATGACGCTTTATAAAAAATTGTATAAATACGGGATCATCGAACAGGAAAGCCGTGACGGTCAACTGCCCTCGGGACGATCTCGTCGGCACGTTTCTCCGGCCGTCTTGCCTTTGGCAGGCAGCCCTGCCGAGAAGCGATCCCGTTGATCGGTTGGCCTTATGTCCTCGATTTCGCGTCGGCTCCATCGGTACGCCTTTTGCAGATTACGTTGTCGTTGACTTTCATGTCAGGCAACCTGGATCTCATCAGGGGAGACGACGATGGCAAACGCAAATGACGCCCGCCACGAGCCCGGCACCGAGGGGCATGCGGCCACGGAAAACCGCGACCCGTTGACCGGCGAAAAGGGTGCCCACCCGATCGGGGCCGGTCTCGGTGCCATAGCGGGTGGGGTGGGAGCGGGGGCGGCCGGCGGTGCGTTGGCGGGCCCGTTGGGCGCGGCCCTCGGGGCGGTGATCGGCGGCGTCGTCGGCGGCCTGAAAGGCAAGGAGATCGCCGAGGACGTGAAACCGACCGACGAGTCCGAATACTGGCGCACGAACTACAAGACCCGGCCCTATGTCGATGCCGGTCACGACTACGAAGAGTATGAGCCCGCCTACCGCTACGGCTGGGAATCACGCACTCAGCACGCGGACCAGAAATTCGATGAGGTCGAGTCCCATCTCTCCCGCGATTGGGAGAAGGTTCGCGGCTCCTCGAAGCTGGACTGGGACAAGGCCCGCCACGCCTCAAGAGACGCCTGGGACCGCCTCGATCAGTCGCTGACTCGCAAGGGTTGATCTCAATCGGCGGAAGTGAAAGCGGGCCGGACAGGATCATCCGTCCGGCCCGCGATGCGCGCCGACTTGCCGACGCCGCCCGTCGTCGTCAGACTGTCGATATCGTCCCTCTGACCTCTCCCACTTCCATCGCCCAAGCCGACATGAAACCGATCGAACCTCCTCCCGTCGTGCCGATCCCGACGAAGAGTCCAACGACCTCTTCCGATCCCGAGCGTCCGGCTTGCCCGGTCTGCGGTGGGGGCCTGCTTGAAATCCGGGGCAAGCTTCAGTGCGCTCGGTGCCGGACAATCTGCGAGACCTGCTGCGAAGGCGGGCGGGGCTGAAGCCTCAATGTCGAGTGCGCCATTGCTATTGCGGGATTGTGTTTGCGGGAATTGCGTATCCGGTATTCTGTGGGGTGTCCTCTTGATCGCGCGGAGATAGGCGTTTATCGTCGCGCCTTGGCTTTTGGAATGATCGTGGATTCGCATCGCGAGGAAGGCCTTGATGGGTGACGGTGGACAGGCTCCTGCCCGATCACAACCCCGGATCGAGTCGCTCGACCAATTCCGCGGCTACACGGTCGCCGGGATGCTGCTCGTGAACTTCCTCGGCAGCTTTGCGGTCGTGCCGGCGATCCTCAAGCACCACAACACCTATTGCAGCTACGCCGACACGATCATGCCGCAGTTCTTCTTCGCGGTCGGCTTCGCCTACCGCCTGACGATGCTGCGACGCATCGATCGTGACGGAGCGCGGGCCGCGTTTCGACATGCTCTCGGGCGGGTCGGGGGGCTGCTCCTGGTTGGGTTCGTCGTCTATCACCTCGACGGCAAGGTCAACACCTGGGACGAGTTGAAGACGCTCGGGTTCGTCGGATTTCTCAAGACAGCTTTCCAGAAGGATTATTTTCAGACCCTCGTCCACATCGCGCTCGCCTCGCTCTGGGTCTTGCCGGTCATCAGGCGGGGAGTGGGGTTGCGAGTGGCCTGGCTGTTCGGATCGGCGGGACTTCACCTCGGGCTGTCGGCGTGGTGGTATTTCTCCTGGTTGATGGGCCGGTCGGTTATCGATGGCGGTCCGCTCGGCTTCCTCTCCTGGTCGATCCCGTTGCTCGTCGGCTCGCTGGCTTATGATCTCGTGGCCTCGGGCCGTCGGGGGGTGACGGTCGGACTTCTCGCGCTCGCGGTGATCTTGATGGCGGGGGGATACGGACTGACCTGCCTCGACGGCGTCCCGGACGCGGCCCCGTTCTTGGCCCCGACTGCGTCTGTCAACCTGTGGACGATGTGCCAGCGCTCAGGGAGCATCAGTTATCAATTCTTCGCGGCGGGCTTCTCGATGGCCGTCTATGTCGGCTTCGTGGGGCTTAGCGACGTGGGGGGATTTCGGGTTGGGCTCTTCCGCACGTTTGGCCGAAACGCCCTCGCGGCTTATATCTTGCACGGTATGGTGGGCGAAGCCGTCAAACCGTACCTCCCGAGTGACGTGCCGTCGTGGTTCCTCGCGGGCGGATTCGCGGTCTATTTCGGTCTGACTTATCTGTTGCTTCGCTATCTGGAGAAGAACGAAATCTTCCTCAAGCTTTAAGTCGCCTCCGACGCAAGATGCAAGGAGCGCGTTTGAGCCGGTGGCGTCGGCTCGGCGGTCGTGCTCCAATGGGGAGGGCGGAAGGGCCTTGTAGGTTCCGCCGTCAAGCATCACCCCCCCCCGGTCGGGAGACTCCATCGATGCCGATCACGCGACGCATCCTCTTTTCCCCCCTCGTCGCGCTGGCGATCGCCACGCTCTGGGCTATGCCGAGCCGAGCGGGGCTCGATGAATACGTCAAGAAGCCCGACCCGGCGTTTGCGTGGACCCTCGAAGAGACGAAAGAGTCCCCCGGCGCGACGATTTACCGACTCAAGGTGACGTCTCAGGTCTGGCAGGGCATCACGTGGACCCACGTCGTCTCCGTGATCGAGCCAACGGAGATTGCATATCCCGACGCGATGCTTCTGTTCATTACGGGCGGCAAGGTCGGCGACGGACCCAGGAATGGCGACATCGCGACCGGGTTGATCTTCGCGAAGTCGTGCAAGGCAAGAGTCGCCGTGCTGCCGCAGGTGCCCAACCAGCCCTTGCTTGGCGGCAAGACCGAGGACACGCTCATCGCCGAAACATTCGTCCGTTATCTCGAAACCAAGGACGAGGAGTGGCCGCTGCTCTTTCCAATGGTCAAGAGCGCGGTGCGGACGATGGACGCAGTGCAGGCGTTCGCGAAAGGGCGGAACAAGCCGGTCGAGCGGTTTGTCGTGAGCGGGGCGTCAAAGCGGGGCTGGACGACCTGGCTGACAGGGGCCGTCGACCCTCGGGTCAAAGCGATCGCGCCGATGGTCATCCCGACGCTCAACTTCAGGGCCCAGAACAGGCACCAACTCGAAATCTTCGGCAAATATTCGGACCAGATCGACGACTACACCGCGCGTGGCTTGATGGAGAAGATCGAGACGCCCGAAGGCAACCGGCTCTGGCTCATGGTCGATCCCCTTACCTATCGCGATCGATTGACGATGCCCAAGCTCCAGATCAACGGCACGAACGACCCGTACTGGACGCTCGACTCAATGAACGTCTTCTGGGACGACCTGAAAGGGCCGAAGTATGTCGTCTATCTGCCGAACGCCGGCCACGGACTCGACCAGCACCGCGAGTATGCGACAAACGGAGTCGGGGCGATCTTTCGAAATGCCATCGGCGGCAAGCCATTTCCTGAACTCTCATGGAAGCACGGCGACACCGACTCCGGCGCGCTCCAGCTCTCGGTGACTTCAAGCCCCGCCCCGAAGTCGGCCCAGCTCTGGACGGCTACGTCTGACTCGCTCGACTTTCGGAAGTCAAAATGGTCGCCGGTCCCGCTCAAGGCGGGCACCGTTATGGCGGGCGAGGTGACACGACCGGAGAAGGGCAACGTCGCCCTCTTCGCCGACCTCGAATACGAGATGGACGGGCTGTCCTACCATCTCTCGACCCAGGTCCGGCAGACCAATGTGAAGCCGAATCCCTGAATCGAAGGTGATGCCGCGAGGAAGCGGGAGTGGGTCGAGGCCGACGTACGACGCGGTCTTACGGATTATACCTTAACACCGGCCTTGCCATTCGCATTCCTCGCGGTCGTCTCACCTGATTGTGGTCTTTTTGCCTTAACTCTTCACAGACCGGGGCTCTCGCCGAGAACCAGTGACGACGGAGTGGGGGGGGGTGCCTCCGGTTCGCACTCACTGGCTCTCGGCAAGCGACCCAGGTCGGGCCGCGACATCGACGTCTTCCCGATCAGGCTGGAAGCTTCTCGGTTCGGCACGCACAAGACGGCACAAAATGAGGCAGACCCAACGGTTGTTTTTCGGTCAACATGGGGAGGTCGTCGTCGTCCACACACAGTCAATGCCGATTCGTGACCGGAACCGGACATAATTCTTGGAAATTTTCTAGATCTCGACCTCGATCGTGAAAAGATCGTCTTTAAACAGTGACGTTCTCGTTCCAAGACTCCGCGACTTGTGACGAATGGACCGTGGAGAGCTAGGACCAGATTGTCTCGGTGGGAGGCCCCTGCCCGCCGGTTTTGTGAGAGGCGTCGCGATGAAATGGAACTCCGGTGCGCTGCTCATGGGCATCGCCGCAGTTCTGATGCTGGCCTACGAGTGGGAGTTCGCCAGCCGCGCGAGGGTCGGCGAGGCCGAGGTCGTCGAGAGCGGATTTGCGGGTCGAAGCGGCCAGACGGATTCCACGGTCGTGCATTTGGCTGAAGGGAAACAAGTCGGCGCGACCCTTCGAGCCTGATATGTTCGCTTAGACCGAGGTCAGCAAGTCGCGGTGCTCTACCTCCCGGATGACCCCGGGCATGTATGGCTGGATTGGTTCTGGCAGCAGCACTATGCCTCGGCGCTTGCGATGATGGTGGCCGCGATTCTCGGCATCACCGACGCCCTGAAATATCTCGCCTGGCGGCGTCGGCAAGCGTTCGCAATCCTGCGAGATGACTACCAAGTGCCGCGTCTGAGGCCGGGAGCAACGCCGACGTTGACCATCGATACCTCTCCGCGACTGTGGGATCGCGAATTAGACGGTTAGCCCCTCAACCCCCTCTCCGGCCATGTCGCACCGGTCAGCGGAATCGAGGCATCTGTGTCATCAGAAAAGTCAGAAGATTACGTACTATTTGATTGCGTAAGTTCTGCAATTGCGGTGAGATAGCTGGACGGGTTTCGATCCTCGTCTCGGGCCGTGACATCGCCGGACCGGAAAGAGCGCCATGAGCAGCATCGACGGGTTCAAGGGGGTCATGGTGAGACTCCGCGAGGGCCAGGAAGACGCGGCGGAAGAGATCTTCGCCCGTTACGTCCGAAGGCTTACCGCGCTCGCGAGCCGGCAATTCGACTCGGGTATTCGCCACCGGGCCGATCCCGAAGGCGTGGTGCAATCAGTCTACCGGAGCTTCTTCTCCCGAGATGTGCGGAGTCATTATCAGCTCGAAGACTGGGAATCGCTCTGGAAGCTGCTGGCGGTGATCACCGTGCGGAAGTGCTCGAAGCGGCGGCTAAAGTATCGCAAAGAGCCGACGGTGCCGGTCCACCGACCCGGCGGCATGGGGCTGGTCGACGGTGGCGATTGGATCGAGGCCATCGACCGCGCACCGACCCCCGCCGAGGCCGCGGCCCTGACCGAGATCATCGGCCGACTTTTTGGCGAACTCAACTCCGCAGATCGCGAGATGGCCGAGCGCATCCTCCAGGGATATACGGCGGTCGAGATCGCCGACCATTTCGGATGCTGCGAGCGGACGGTCCGTCGACTCCGCAAGAACTTGAGAGATCGGCTCGAACAGCTCAATTCCGAAGATGGTTGAGGCTGACCAAAGGGAGTTCGAGCGACATGGCGGTGACGACGGGTGGGGATGTCGGCTGGTCGATCATCCGGCGGATCGTGGCTCGATTTGAAGAGGCGTGGCGTCTGGGCGAACGGCCCCTCATTGACGACTATCTCGCCGAAGTGGGTGCCGATCGCAACGAAGTTGTCGTCGAACTGGTCCACGCCGAACTGGAATTCCGCCTCAAGGCGGGCGAGCCCGTGCGGGTTGAAGGCTATCAAGAACGCTATCCGGAAGAGTTGGCGAGCGACCAAGGCTCGCTCGTCGAGTTGATTGTAACCGAGTGGTCGATCCGCTGCCGGATCGGCCCCGATCCCGTCGATGCCGAGTACCAGACCCGGTTTCCCTCGCTCTTCGACGCGGTGGTCGAACGTCGCGAACTGCGGTCGGTCAAGCCGACGGGGGCCTCGTCGCTCACCAACCTGCGATCGCCGATGGCACAGCCCGCCGAACCCGAGATCGAACTTCCTTCGATGTTCGGCCGCTTCGAGTTGCGAGAGCGAGTCGGCGCGGGTTCGTTCGGTCTGGTCTTTCGGGCGTGGGATACGGTGATGAAGCGTCACGTCGCGGTCAAGGTCCCCCGGCAGGGTGCGTTGACATCGAACGAAGACGTGCAGACTTTTCTCCGCGAGGCGAGGATTGCCTCGTTGCTCGTCCACGCCCATATCGTGCCGCTCCACGAGACTTCGACGATCGATGGCATGCCCTACATCGTCAGCCAGTACATCGAGGGGGAGACGCTCGCCGACGCCCTCCGCGACGGCCCGCTCCCCTTCGCCACGTCGGCCGAATTGATGGCGACCGTGGCCGACGCCTTGTACTACGCCCACGAGCACCCGAAACAGGTGATCCACCGCGACCTGAAGCCTTCGAACATCCTGCTCGATGCGTGGGGCCGCCCGCATCTGACCGACTTCGGCCTCGCCCAGCGCGAGGGCGGGGAGAATTCGGCCATCGTCACCACCGACATGGTGGCGATCGGGACGCCCGCTTATATGTCGCCTGAGCAGGTCAGGGGCGAGAAGTTGGGGCCTCCGAGTGACGTCTTCTCCGCCGGGATCATCCTCTATCAACTCCTGACCGGCGAGCTTCCCTTTCGCGGCTTCGGTCGAATGCTCGAGGCGCAGATCCAGGAAGATGATCCCCTACCGCCGACCCGGTTCAACGACGCGATCCCCATCGAACTCGAGGTGATCTGCCTCAAGGCCCTTTGCAAGGAACCGGCCAAACGCTACTCCACGGCGCAGGAGTTTGGGGACGATCTCCGTCGCTACCTCAACGGTGAGTGGTTGGAGCCTCTCCGCAGGCCGAGCCGACTCCGAGAGTTCGGCAAGCTAATCATGGCCCATCCGCTCCGCTCGGTCATCCAGGCCTACCTGCTCCTCGCCGGCCTCGTCGGCATCCCGATCCTGAGTCTTGCCCTGTGGAATGCCCGATCCAGGCCGCCCGAGGCCAAGGGCAAACCCGTCGAGTCGCCTCCACGCTCACCCCTGATCCAGCGGTGAGGCTTACGGGTCGGGCGTGTAATAGGCCCGGCCCGCGAGGGAGTCAGGCAGGCACGTCATCTCGCCCTTCGCGTCGGGATCATCGTGGGCATAGCGGTATCCCTGGCCGTATCCTTCCGCTTTCATAAGCGGGGTGACGGCGTTCCGAAGGTGATGGGGCACTGGCTCGCGGGCCGTCGCGGCGGCATCCTCGGCGGCGGCTTGATAGGCCCGTTTCACGGCGTTCGACTTCGGCGCGAGGGCCAGGTAGATCGTCGCCTGCGAGAGCGGGTAAAGCGCCTCGGGCAGACCGATCAGGCGGGTGATCTCGGCCGCTGACGCCGCCTGAACCATCGCCTGCGGATCGGCGAGGCCGACGTCTTCAGACGCGAGGATGCAGAGTCGTCTCGCGATGAAGATCGGATCGGCCCCGCCTTCGATCAGGCGGGCGAGCCAGTAGAGACCGGCATTCACGTCGGAGTTGCGGAGCGACTTGATGAGTGCCGAGGCGAGGTTGTAGTGCTCTTCGCCCCCCTTGTCGTAAGCGAATCGTGCCCGGCCGATCGCCTCGATGAGGGTCTCGCGGTCGATATGCCTGACGCCGTCGTCGCTCGGTTCGGTGCCGTTCACGGCCGATTCAAGGGCCGTCAGGGCCACACGTGCGTCGCCCCCAGCGGCGCGGGCGAGGTGGCGGAGGTCTTCGTCGGCGACCACGGCGTGGCGTGACGCGAGGCCGCGATCGGTGTCGGCGAGGGCGCGCCGGAGGATCGTCGCCACGTCGTCCTCGGTCAGCGCGTTGAGCGTCAGCACTCGAGCCCTTGAGAGCAGCGCGGCGTTGACCTCGAACGAGGGGTTCTCGGTCGTCGCGCCAATCAGGGTAACGGTCCCGTCCTCGACCGCCGGTAGCAGGGCGTCTTGCTGGGCTTTGTTGAACCGGTGGATCTCGTCGATGAAGAGGACCGTCCGCCTGGCGCGTCGACGGGCGTCGCGAGCCTCTGAGATCGCCTCTCGCAGCTCTTTGACACCCGAAAGCACGGCCGAGAGTGACGCGAATCTCGAACCTGATTGCCTCGCCAGCAATCGGCCGAGCGTGGTCTTGCCCGTGCCGGGTCCGCCCCAGAGGATCAATGACGGCAGCGCTCCACCCCCGTCGACGAGCTTGCGCACGAGCCGCCCCTCGCCGACGAGGTGTCTCTGGCCGACAAATTCTTCAAGCGACCTCGGCCGCATCCGCTCGGCGAGCGGGGCGTCAGCGAGGTCGGCCTCGGGCTCTTCGGGCGCGTCGCCAAAGAGGCTGCCGGTCTCTTGCCTGGCCATTCGACGAGCCCTTTCGATCGTTGTGGTCGACAGTTTGAGAGCCGATCGTAACAGTTCGCCTCGCAGACAATTGTCATGGCGGCTCATTGACGAAGGATTTCGGTGCCGTTGACCTGAGCTGACGAATCTGTATAATTTGATGTATGATGGAGCCGGTCGGCCTGCAACCCTTTGAGGACGCGCCGCGATGTGGACGCACCGTGACGGTCTGCGATGGGTCTCGATCGGTCTCTGTCTCGGCCTGTTTGCCGTTTCGGCCGTCAAGGCGCAGGAGGCCGAGACCGACGCGGCCGAACGGAAGGTGACGGAGCGGTTCCAGACCGTTTTGGAGAAGACGCCCAGAAGAGGTACCGCCCTCGATCGCGTCTACGGCTATCACGTCGAGCACGCACGCTCGACTCGCTCGTGAAGCGCTATGAAGATCGGACAAAAGCCGACCCGGTCGACGGCCCTGCATGGCTCCTGCTCGGCCTGATCGAAGCCCAGCGCGGCAAGGATGCTGCCGCCGTCGCCGCGCTCCGCGAGGCCGAGAAAGTTAGGTCGGCCGACCCCCTGCCTCCGTTCTATCTCGGCCAGGCGCTGGTGCTCGTCGGCCAGCCCGACACGGCCGTCGATGCGTTCGAACGCGCCTTGACCAAGCGACCGATCCGGACCGATCTGCTCGAAATCTACCAGGCGTTGGGACGGGTCCATCAGCGGGCGAGACGTGCCGACAAGGCCCTCGCGGTCTGAGCGCGGCTCGAAGCCTCGTCTCCCGACGATTCCCGTGTCCGCGAGCAGATCGTCGCTGCCCTCGCAGAGGAAGACCAGCCCGCGCAGGCCCTGGAGCGGTACGAGGGGCTCGCGAGGGATGTGAAAGACGAGTATCGCAAGGTGCAGATGGGCCTCGAAGCGGCCGAGCTGAAGGTGAGGCTCGGCAAGCTCAATCCCGACGCCTGGCTGTTCAAGGAAGTGCGCCGCAAAGTCGAGGAGGTCTTTCTCCGCAACGACGACCTCGCCGGACTGGCCAAGTATTACGAGGCGTGGATCGCCAAGACGCCCGACGACGTGGAGGCGATGGCCCGGCTCGGACGGACGTATGCCCAGCTTGGCCGAGCCGCCGAGTCGCGAGGCTGGCTCGACAAGGCGGTGAAGCTCGCGCCGTCTCGTCGTGATCTGCGGATGGCCTTGATCGAGCAACTGGTCCAGGAGAAGAAGGTCGCCGAATCCTCAGCGCAGTACGAAGCCCTCGCGAAGGCCGAGCCCGGCAACCCCGACATCATCCGCGATTGGGGCGGGCTCCTGCTCCGCGACATGTCAAAGCCCGAGGCCGAACGCAAGGCCGCCGCGGCAGCCGTCTGGAAGCGGATGGCGACCGAGGATGTGAAGGACGCGGTCGCGATCGCCCAGGCCGCAGACCTCCTCCGCCAGGCCGAGATGGTCGACGACGCGATCGGCCTCGCCCCCGACTCGGCGCAGTACCGCGAGTATCTCGGCGAGTATTACCATCAGCTCAAGCGTCCGGCTGATGCACTTGCCACCTGGCGGACGGGGGTCGGCAAGACGGCCGCCGAGCAGGGTCGGCTCGGCGAGGTTCTGGCCGGGTTCGGCTATCGCAAGGAGGCCCTCGACCCGCTGACCGAGGCCGTGAAGCTTGCCCCCGACGATTTCGACCTTCGGCTCAAGCTTGCCGACCTGCTGCTTCAACTCGACCGACCGCTCGACTCGTTTACCGAACTCATCGCCGCGAGCAAGGCGTCTGACAGCCCCGAGCAGGCCGAGGCCGTGCTGTCGCGAGAGATCAAGGCCCATCAAGCGGCGAACGCGCTAGGCGGCGAGATCGCTCGGCTCAAGACCGACCTCGACACGGGCAAAGACGCGACCGCCGCGCGATGGACCCGGCTCGCCCGCTACTTTGAGGTCGACGGCAAGCCCGCCGAGGCGATCCTCGCGACCGTGAAGGCGAGGGCCGACTATCTCTCGGCCATCGCCCGGCTCGAAGCCCGGCTCGGCCGGAAAGACGAGGCTCTGAAGGCCGGGCGAGAGCTGCTCGCCGCCGCCCCCGGGAACGTCGAGCATCATCAGGAGTTCGCCGAGTTGTGCTTCAGCCTGGGGGAGAACGACGAGGGCCTGGAGTCGCTCCGACGCGCCTCTCGGGCCAACCCGTCCGACCCGAAGGCAACGAACACCCTTGCCGACGCGCTCGCCCGCCAGTTCCGCACCGAGGAGGCGATCGAGCTCTACTGGCGGTCGTTCGACCGGACGAAAGAGCTTGAAGGGAGGCTGCAAGTTGTCTCGAGGCTGGCTGAGCAATACCTCCAGCGGAACCAGTTTGACCGACTCGTGGCCCGGCTCGAGCGCGAGCTGCATGAGCCCGACGGCAAGCGAGAGTTGACGATCTGCCTCGCCCAGGCCCACCAGGCGGCGGGCGACCTTGGCACCGCCCGACAGCACCTCGAAACCCTGCTCACCCAACTGGCGAACCTCGCCGAAGCCGAGGGAGACGTCTCGTTGGCAGCGAGGTATCAGAAGCAGGCGGTCGAGATCATACCCACCCCTGAGGGCACGGTCCGGCTGGCGCAGCTCCACCTGCGGTCGGGCGAAGTCAGTGAGGCCGAGGCGGTCTGGGCCAAGCTGGCGTCGGGCGACCATGACCCGTCTCGCGCCCTCTCGGCCGTCGATAGCCTCTTGGCCAACGGTAAGAACGAGACCGTGCTCACGCTCACCGAGCGGATGCTCCTGAAGCAGCCCGGAGATTGGGACGCGCTCTATCGAGAAGGCGTCGCCCTCATCAACCTCAACAAGCCTGCCGAGGCGGCCAAGCGGTTCCGAGCGATCCTCGACCTGCACGCCAATGACGACGACCTCGCCGCGATCGCCAAGGCGAGGAAGAAGGGCGCAGGGTCTGCGTCGAGGCCGTCGGGCGTCATAGCCAATCGGATCATGCAATTCTATCAATATCCGATCGTCCAGCGGGCGTAGATGGCCTATCAGATCCGGTCGGCGGTCAAGCTCGATATCGAACGCTATTACTCCGGCGGCCAGAACTCGATCTGGACTCCCGGCGACTTCGGCCAGGCTCGGATGGCGGCCGAGGCGTGGCTCTACGCCGCGTCGCTCAAAGAGTCAGACCCCAAGGCCGGGTTCGCTGCCCGGCGTGCCATCGTCGAAAAGTCAAAAGTCGATCCTCGTGCTCTCTGGGACTGGTATTACCTCCAACTCGTCCTCGCCGACCCCAAGCAGAGCTACGCCGCGAGCGTGCGGCTGGCCCGCGCCCTGCCGACCGACCCCTCGGCGCAATACGCTTTCCTCACAGACCTGGGCTCGCGAGTGACCGACCCGAATCCGAGCCGCCGCTATGTCGCGCCCGGAAGCGTGAGCAAGGTCGACAAGACCCCGCCCCTGCCCGCCGACGAGTTGAAGCTGGTGCTCGACGGCTTCGAGTCTCTACGCAAACGGAGGCCCGAGCTGATCCAGATCCAGATCCTCAGCAACTTCGATTACGGCGCGATCCTGCTGCTCCGCAACGCCTTCGAGATCTACAAGAAGGCTGACCTCGCCAGCGACCTGATCGCCCACTTCCGGTCTCAGGTCGCCAAGGCCCCCGACGACGCCAAGCTCTTCCCGACGCTTGCCCTGAGCTACCTGCTCTGGTGGAACGATGACAAGGATGACGCCCTCCGCGAATACACCCGCGCGACCGAACTGGCCAAGAACGACGGCGACCTGCGGCTCAGCCTGGCCGACCTCCGCGCCCAGCGCGGCGAACCGGTCGAGCCTCTCGACCAACGGACCATGCAGCGTCGCGAGATGCTGGCCCTCCGGCTCTCTGTGCTTGCAGGCGACGTGCAGCGGGCGAGGCAGGCCTCCGAGCGACTCTTCGGCCTGCGGCTCGACGGCGAGACTCAGATACAGCTCGCGAACTCACCCAGTTCGCTCCAACTTTTGCAGACACTCGTCGACTACTATCGGGCCGACGGCCAGCGAGACAAGGTGACGTCGACCTACGACCGGATCGCCAAGCTCCGGCCCGACGACGCCAAGCTCCGGTTCCAGATCGCCAACCAACTCTCCCAGAGTGGGGCGGCGGCCGAGTCGCTCGACCACTATCGGGCCGCGCTCAAGAAGGAGCCGGCGCTCTTCGCCAATCAATATTACGAAGTCCAGAGCGCCTTCAGGCACGCCAACAAGCCCGACGAACTCGTCAAGCTCTACGACTCTATGGACTTCAAGAGCTTTAGCAGCAACCCCTGGATCATCCAGAACACCCTGCAGCAGCTCTTTCAAGACACCAAGACCCGCGACCATGCCCTGATCCTCTTCCGCAAGGCGTGGAAGGAGATGCCCGAATCGCGGACTCAGCTCCTCGGCAACCTCCACAACGACGACGTCTGGAATCTGCCCGAGATCTACGACTACGCCCGCCAGGTGGTGATCCCCGCCGCAGGCAAGATGGTGACGAACCCGTGGGATGGTCTCGACCAGATCAACTCCTGGGGAGGGGGCGACGGCCGGGTCAACGGCGTCTTCAGCCGGCTCGTCGAGGCGGCGGCCTGCCAGAACAAGCTCGACGGCCTCGCCGCCGAGGTGGCCCAAGCCCTCAACCGGTCTCCCGAGTGGACCGGAGGCAAGGCCCTGATCGGCGTCATCAAGGCGCGTCGAGGCAAGGTCGACGAGGCCCGCGCCGACCTCGAAGCGGTCTTGAACGGCGACACGACCATCCCCTCGGCCTCTCGGATGTTTATCGGTCAGGAACTCGACAAGATCACCGCCCTGAAAGACCTGGAGATCAAGTTTTACGAGGGGGCGATGGCCGAGGATACCGACGGGATGATGCGGAACAATGGCTTCCAGTACGGCCCCGGCAAGCGGCTGGCCCAGCTCTACAAGAAGAGCGGCCGGTCGAAGGACGCGCGTGACCTCATCCTCAAGTACGCCCGCACGCCCAACGACTGGAACGGTTATGACCCCAACTATGCCTCCTATCAGAAGATCAACGAGTTTATGCAGCTTGCCTCGCTGATGGTTGAGATCGGCTATCCGGCCGACGCGGCCCTGTTCTATAGCGAGATCGCCAACGACACCGATGCGATCAACAATGCCCGGCAGTGGTACGGCAATACCGACCAGCTCTCGAACCAGATCCGCCAGGGCCTCACCCAGTCGCTCCAGGGGATGGGCAAAGAGACGATGGAGCGGACCGTCCGAACACTCCTCACCCCCAAACCCGACGCCAAGCCGGGCGAGCCGAGGCTCGACCTCGTCCTGCTCTGCCACCCGCGCGACCTCGATAAGGCGGGCGTCATCTGCCTGTTCGCCGAGGCGGTCAAGTCGCTCAAGGACAGCAAGGAGTTCGACGCCGAGGTCCACGCGACGATGGCGAAGCTCGTCGCCGATCATCCCAACGACCTTTCTGTTCAGGCCGCCGCCGCAATGCTCGCCGCTGCCGACAACAGGCCCGAAACGCTCGCCCCCGCTGCCGAGCGCTTAGCCAAGCTCGTCGAGGCGACCCCGCTCGATCTCCTGCCCGCCAACGTCAGGCCCAACGCTCGCCAACGCGACGAGGCCGCGCGGCAACTGCTGGTCTGGGTCGTCGCCCGCGACTGCGCCAAGCACAACGTGACCCGGCCGATCGGCGATCGTCTTGCCGCCCGCGCCATCGAGGCCGCCAGGCGGTCGATGTTCAAGCTCGTGCGCAGGCAAGACGCCGAAGCTGACAGCCCCTCCCGTCGACCCGTTGACCAAGGCTGCCCCGGCGCGACTCGCGTCGCCGGCCGCGCCCTCCCTCACGGCGGTCGTCACTCTCGAACGGTTCGACCAGGCCGTTGGGCTGGCCAAGCTCGCGGCCGAGCACGAAATGCCGGGGCTCTCGATTGAGGCGATACGCGAGGCCCTGGTCGCCGGCCCGCCCGTCACGCCGATCGCGATCGACGCCCAGAACTCCCGGTAGGTGCGGTCGTCGAATAACAACGACGGACAGACCGATCCGGTCTCCCAGCGCGTCGAGGAGCACCTCTTCGCCCTCGAACGGATCTGGACGTCGAAGAAGGCCGATCCCGTCGCGGTCTACACGGTCTTGAAGGAGGCCGTGCTCTCCGCAGCCCGCCCGGGCGAGGTCTTCCTCTATGCCCGGCCGCTCTCGATGGGCAACCTCAAGCTGCCCAGGAGCGTGGGAGCCTTGCTTGTCCGCTGGGCCGTCAAGGCGGACCGGGCGAATGAATTGCGGGCCGCGATCGAGTCGAGGCAGACGAGCCCACTCGCGATGGCCCCCGCAAAGGTGTTGCTCGCCCAGCTCTCGCACGAGCAGAAGAACCACGCCGAGACCGCGAAGCTGCTCGGCGCAATCCGCGAAGGCATGGCCAAGAACGGCCTGGCCGTCACCGGTGAGCAGGCGTGCCATGCGGCCTTGCCCGCACTCGACGTGAAGGAGACCGCCGAAGCTGCCGCCAAGGTCGTCGCGTTGTCGCTCGATCGGATCAACTCGCCGAACGTCGAGGAGCCGCTCAGTGGTCTTTTAATGAGGTTAGCGGAGTATGAATATGCGGCGAATCGACCGGCTGCGGGTCGCAAGCTCC
>JANXSY010000280.1 GCA_025356435.1 Isosphaeraceae bacterium
AGATCATGCTCGCGACAGAAGAGGCCGAGCGGCACCACGTCGGCCTCGGTGACACCCTTGATCGCCACGGCGTTGAGCTTCACTGGCTTGAACCCGGCAGCCTTCGCGGCGAGGATGCCTTCGATCACCTGCTCGAAGCCCGTCCGCCGGGTCAGCTCGAAGAACCGTGTCGGGTCCATCGTATCCAGACTGATATTGATGCGTCTCAGCCCGGCGTCCCAGAGGTCTTTCGCGAGCGGCGCGAGGAGAATGCCGTTCGTCGTCAGGCCGACGTCTTTGATACCGGGGATGGCGGCGATTTGCGCGACAAGAGCCGGGAAGTTGCGGCGTACAAGCGGTTCGCCGCCGGTGAGCCGGATCTTATCGATGCCGACAGTCGTCGCCGCGCGGACGAACCGGGTGATCTCTTCGAAAGTGAGCAAACTCGCCCTGGGCAGGAATTCGACCGTCTCGGGCATGCAATAGACGCAACGAATGTTGCATCGGTCGGTAACGCTGATCCGCAAGTTATTATGAACCCGACCGAAGCGGTCGATCAGGCGATCGGTGGTGGACATGAGTTGGCCCACGTTCAAGGATGGAGGCTGTATACCAATTGATCTATTATAGAGGCGGCTCCAAGCCGTCACCACCGGAGCCAGGCGGATTCATGCCCGGATGAACCCATTCCTCGGTACCATCTGCCCAGACTTCCTTCTTCCAGACGGGCACGACGTCTTTGAACGTGTCGATCAGCCATCGGCAGGCGTCGATCGCCTGGTGCCGGTGCGGGCAACTCACGGCGATCACGATGCTGATCTCGCCGAGACTGAGTGTGCCGACCCTATGAACGAGAGCGGCTTCGAGGATCGGCCAGCGTCGGCGGGCCTCGGCCTCAAGCTCGGCCATCTTCTTGAGGGCCATCTCAGGATAGGCTTCGTATTCGAGCATCGCGGTCCGGCGTTCGCCCGTCATCTCGCGGACCGTGCCCAGGAATGAGCAAACCGCTCCTGCGAGGTTCGAGCGGACGGAGTCGGTGATCGCGGCGTGGTCGAGCGGGAGTTCGGTGATCTCGATCATCGACGGATTCCTGGTTCGCAGCCGCCGCTCACGGGGGGGATGGCCGCGAGGTCGGCACCGGGAGGGATCGGTGAATTGTCATCGGCGTAGTCGGAGTTCACCGCGATTCGGATCGTCGGCAAGAGTAAGGCCAACGAGGGAACCTCGCAAGCGAGCGCGGCCTTGAGATCGCCCACGTTCGCGCCGTCGGCAAGTTCGACCTCGATCACCGCGCGGCCCGCGCGTTCACGGGCGATCGCAAAGAGTCGAACGATGGCGAGCATGCGGCCGTCCTCCACAAACCATCATTGTGACGGACGCATCCCCGTCTGCCCAGACCGTCGCCCGGCTTGCGACCCGATCCTTGCTGCCGGTAAGCTCTCACGGGACCAAGTGCGACGGCTGGCGGATCGAGGCGGCAATGATGGACGAGCCGGGATCGGCCGAGAACGTCGAAGCGATCCGGGTTCGCGGCGCGCGGGTGCATAACCTGCGGGACGTGTCGATCGACATCCCCCGCGACCGATTGGTCGTGCTGACAGGGGTCAGCGGGTCGGGAAAGAGTTCGCTAGCGTTCGACACGATCTACGCCGAGGGTCAGCGCCGATATCTTGAAGGGCTTTCGACCTACGCCCGCCAGTTCCTCGACCAGCTCGAACGTCCCGACGTCGACGCGATTGAGGGCCTGCCGCCGACGGTCGCCATCGACCAGAAATCGGGCAGCCCGAATCCTCGCAGCACCGTCGGCACGATCACCGAAGTGAACGACTATCTCCGCCTGCTCTATGCGAGAACGGGCCTTCCCCATTGCCCGAATTGCGGCTTGTCGATCGAGCGACGGACGCCCGAGCAGATCGTCGAAGGAGCCCTTAATCTCGGAGCCGGAAAGAAGGTCATCGTGATGGCCCCGCTCGTCCGAGGGCGAAAGGGGGTGCATCGCGAGGCGTTTGAGGCCGTCCGACGCGCGGGGCTGCTCCGCGTCCGCGTCGATGGCGAGATCATCGAGGTTCGCGACGAGCCAAAACTCGCAAAGACCAAGACGCACAACATCGAGGCCGTCATCGACCGCCTCGTCGTCCGCGAAGGGATCAGGCCGAGGCTGGCCGAGAGCGTTGACCTGGCGCTCAAACTCGGCGAAGGGTCATTGATCCTCTCGATCCAACACGGTGACGCTTGGGTTGACCGGCTTTTGAGCGTCAAATACGCGTGCCCATCGTGCGGTACGGGGTTCCCACCCCTCGAAACTCGTAGCTTCAGCTTCAACAGTCCGCACGGGGCCTGCGTCGACTGCGGCGGACTCGGCACACGCCGCGAGTTCGATCCGGAGTTGGTAATCCCGGACCGTTCTCGATCGCTTGACGAGGGAGCCGTCGCGGCATGGACCGTCGTGCCTCGGCCGGCGATCGAGGACGATCTGACACTCGGAGCGTACCTCACCGGGCGAAAACTCAGCCGAGCCACCCCGCTCGAACGCTGGTCGGCAAAGAACTTTGAGGCATTCCTGCGCGGTGATCTGGCGAGCGGATACCCAGGCGTGCTGGCCGGTCTCGACATCTTCATTGTGCAGGCCAAGACAGATTCGTTGCGTTCATCGCTCGACGCCTTTCGCGTCGACGTAACCTGCTCGGGGTGCAACGGAGCGAGGCTCAGGCCCGAAGCCCGCGCGGTGACGCTCGGCGGTGTGGCCATCCATCAACTCTCGTCGCTCACAATGAATGAGGCTCGTACGGTTTTGGCGGGATTGTCCTTCGAGCCTCCCCACGACCTCGTCGGGCCTCCGTTGGTCGCCGAAATCGGGGCAAGGCTGGGGTTTATCGAACGAGTCGGACTGGGGTACCTCAGCCTCGATCGAAGTGCGGGGTTCCTCTCCGGGGGAGAGCTTCAACGCGTCAGGCTCGCGTCGCAAATCGGGTCGGGATTGGTGGGCGTGGCCTACATCCTCGACGAGCCAACGGCAGGACTCCATCCCAGCGACACCGACCGCCTGCTCGCCTGCCTCGTTGAGCTTCGCGACCTTGGCAACAGCGTGATCGTCGTCGAGCACGACGAGACCACGATCCGCGCCGCGGATTGGGTTGTCGACCTCGGGCCGGGTGCCGGGCCTGATGGCGGCCGGATCGTCGCGCAAGGGCATCCGCTTGCCTTGATCGAATCCGGCCAATCGGCCACAGCGCGTTATCTACGTGGCGAGGTCGAGCCGGTCCAGGGCCGTCCGGACCGACTGGCCACGAGTTCCGGGCGAATCGAAATCTTGGGGGCGGCCGAACGAAATCTCAAAGGGGTGGACGTCGTAATCCCTCTCGGCACTCTCACCTGCGTTACGGGGGTGAGCGGATCGGGCAAGAGCACTCTCGTGAACGAGGTCCTGGCGAGGGCCGTCCGCCGCCACCTAGGGTTACTGGGCCCGAAGCCAGGCCGATACGCGGCGATGCTCGGTCTCGTAGGGGTCGACAAACTCATCGAGATTGATCAGGCACCGATCGGACGTGGGCCGAGGTCAACACCGGCGACGTATACGGGAGTGTTTGACGAAATCCGCCGGGTCTTCGCCCACACAAAAGAGGCTAAGATCCGGGGATATGGCCCCAGCCGGTTCGGATTTAACGCTAAGGGCGGACGATGTGAGACGTGCAAGGGCCAGGGGTCGCGTAAGATCGAGATGAACTTTCTCCCCGATCTTTACGTCAAATGCGAGTCGTGCGAGGGTAAGAGGTTCAACGCCGCGACCCTCGAAGTGAACTTCAAAGGCAGGTCGATCGGCGACGTGGTCGAGATGCGTGTTGACGAGGCCCTGATCCACTTCGAGAATCAGCCCAAGGTGCGACCCGGCCTGGTCTCGTTGCAGGAAGCCGGGCTAGGGTATGTCGCCCTCGGACAGTCGAGCACGACGCTTTCGGGGGGGGAGGCCCAGCGGGTGAAGCTCGCCGCCGAACTCGGACGCGCTGCGACCGGAAAGACCCTCTATCTTCTCGACGAACCGACGACCGGCCTCCACTTCTCGGACGTGTCGCGGTTGCTGGGCTTGCTGCATCGGCTGGCCGACCTGGGCAATACTCTCGTCGTGATCGAGCACAACCTTGACGTGATCCGCACCGCCGACTGGGTCATCGACCTCGGTCCAGGTGCCGGGGAGGCCGGCGGCCGAGTCGTCGGGATGGGCACTCCCATTGAGGTTGCCCAGGCCCCGGAGAGCCTGACGGGGCAGTGGATCACAAAAAGACGTTGAGGATTCGAACTCCAAGCTCGGTGTCGATCTGGACCAATTCTCCGCGCGCGATCAGCTTGCCGTTTGAGGTCAGCTCGACGGGCTCGCGGGAGTGACGTCCGAGTTCGATGACATCGCCCGGCTTGAGGTCAGCGAGCCGCGAGAGAGGCAGATTCACGCGGCCCAGCTCGACGACAAGGGTCACGGGCACATCAGCCGTCGCAGCGGCGTTCGAGGACGGATTCATGGCGATCGGCTCCCTCGGGGTCGGTTCGCGTTGGGGAGGGGATTTGACGGTGACACGGGCAGCCGAGGTGTTCGATACGGACTCGACCTCGATCCAGGATCGACCGTCGAGATCTCGGCAGACGAGCGCGATCGGGCCGAGTGGAGTCGTAACCGTCCCTTTTAGGGAAGCGTCGTCGATGGGAAATACGCCCCCGACCTTGAGGCGAGAGATGCCTCGCGCCAGGCTGATCGTGCCGGCCTCAGCCCTCCAGACGGAGGAGAGCGACGAGAAGCCGGGGCGATGGGGAGCAGCCGGTCGTGGCGTGATGTCGAGCTGATTCAGGAGAGATTCCGGCATCCACAGGCGGATCGACCCGGCGACGGTGCCGATTCGTACCGGCCATCGCCAGGTGACGATCGGGCCGAGGTCGCGGACATCAAACGGATCGGGGCCGACCCGGTCAATCGTGAGGTCCCAGGGGCCGAGCGGACCGCAAATGGCATCGAGCCGGTCCAGGGCGCGGGCGAGTACGAATGTCATGATCCCCCATTCAACGGGAGACACTTGTCGATAACCTTCGGCGGGCAGACGCTCGAACCCGAGTAGTTGATCGACAATGGCGTGAGTGATCGGCGTTTCGAGGCCGAGGCCAACCCGGACGTCGAGTCGGGGCCAGGCGAACTGAGCGACAAGACCTGGCCGACTGAGACCGGTCGCACGCCAGACCAGTTCTGTCAGTCCGACCTCGATCGGCAGCCCCGGAAGCAAGCGTCGCGCCCATTCTTCCCGGTCTCCGAGCCTGCGGACCCTGCGGTCGAACTCGACCTGACGCGAACTCAGACGCGGCAGGTCTCCGAGAGGCGCTCCGGTCAGATCCGCGATCGCTGCGTCGTACTCGCCTGATTCGGGTTCAGCGGCCACGGGATCGGAGAGGCTCAAGTGATGGACCTCTCGAGGGTATCGAAATCGAGCCGTTCGAGCGCCAGGTCGAGAAAACGACCTTCCCACGCGATCACGGCCTTCACCATTGCCTGAGGTTGGCTCGCCGCGACTCGGAGCCGCTTCGCGATCGAATAAGGCCGGTGTTGAAGCGCCCAGCGCAGTCGATGAGGGTCGGCCTGACCCAGGAGGCGACCGAGGGTCGTCAAACCGAGGCCAGCGAGGGCATGGCGTCCGAACGGTTGCGATGCGGTCCAATCGTTTCTCGCGAGCCGAGTGAGCCTCGGGTCGATCGGCCCTGCGAGACGCCCAGCAAAGTGGTGCAGCCTCGACCGGTTGGCACGCCCAAACTGCTCGCGATCCAGGTCGGCTAGCATCGAGAGCTTTGCCAGGCCCATGAGCCGATGGAGCTGATAGAGGCGACGTTCCGAGAGGCACACCAGGGCGTTGATGGCGGGCGGGTCATCGTCGCGCGAGGGAAGGTCGCCGACGAGTCGCTCAGTCCAGAGGGTTTGCGCCATCTGAAGCACCTCGGGATCAGGTGGCCGATCGGGCTTCAACTCGGCGGCGGCGAGACGAAGCTCTCGCAGTAGTATCGATCGCAACGGCTCCTCGGCCGCCTCGGCCACCGATCGCTGCACGGCGGGCGACTCGTCCTGAAGGGCCCGGACGTACCAGCTCGGGTGGACACGGGACGGGTCGGCCGTGATCTGTGCTTTGTGGGACGCTTGCAAAGACGTGATTGGATCGACGGATGAGACAGTTCTCTTCGCCTCTAAGAGCATGCGGGCTCGCTGGTGTCCCAAGCGGAGGAGCAGGGCAGGCTCTTCCGTGCCGGCCCAAGCGGCGAACGCCGCGAGCAGGGCCTGATCGGAAGGTGAAATGGTTCCGGAAGCGGACATGGTGAAGCCTCCCGGAGGGGCCACGAGCGGCGACGCTCGAATGTACCGCGTCAGGGCGGTCGCTTCCAGGACCGAGATTGAGCGATGACTATTGGGAAGCGCTGCGGAGTAGTCTGAGTTCGACGCCGTTCCGGAAAGCGATATCGTCGAAGTTGCTCTGAGCCAGTAAGTTGGCGAGCCCGTTTTGGCTGGGGTCGTCGTGGGCGAACCAACCCGACTCGTCGCGGATCGTGAACGCCACGCGGTCGCGGCTCAGGTGGAAGTCGAGGGTAGCCGCCCGGTCTCGATCCCGGGACCGAGCCCAGTCGACGCCACGTTGGAGGATTTCCATCAGGGACGCACCGAGATCGCGGACGACATCCTCGTCGAGTCGGGTGCGGGATAGCAGAAGACTCCGAAGCTCGGCGGCCTGTCGGAAATAGCCGACCTCGTCGTTCACCTTAACGACGATCTCGCCCGTTTCAGGTAACTCGGCGATCCGCAATCGCGACGAATTCGCGTGGGTCATCGCCTGAAAAATCTGGTCGGGCGTGTAGGGCTTGGGGACATAATCGACGGCCCCCGCCCGGAAGCCCTCAATGCGATTCTCGGCAGCGAGACGGGCCGTGACCATGACGACCGGGATATTGCTGGTCGCACGCCGCTCTTTGAGCGTCTTGCAGACGTCGTAGCCGTTAATATCTGGCAGCATCAAGTCGAGAAAGACGACATCGGGGCGGCTATCGTCCGCCTTCTTGATCGCCTCTTCACCCGTAAAGGCCGACTCCGTCTGATAGCCGCGAAGCTGCACGAGCATGGAGAGAAGCTGATTGGCAGCGGGTTCGTCTTCGACGATGAGGGCGGTCGGCATCAGGTTTTCCTCGAAGCCTCGATTGCACGCGTAACCGCATCGATGGCCCCGTGATCGGGCCGGAGGAGAGATCGACGTTGTCAGGCGTGGCCCGCGTCTTCCGGGGCCTGATCCTTATGCGGACTACTGAATTCTATCCCAATGGAAGGATTTGGGAATGGGGTTCGGGGCAGATGGAGGGTGATGCGGGTTCCCTTGCCCAGTTCGCTTTGAGCCTCGATCCGCCCTCCGTGCATCTCGACGAATTGTCGGACGATGGTCAATCCGAGACCGAGGCCGCGCTTTTCGAAGCCGAAATTGCCGGTAGAATGACGACTGGGATCGAACTCGGTGAAGAACGGTTCGAAGAGGCGGCGGAGCGCCCGAGGTTCAAGCCCGATTCCCTCGTCGTAGACGACGATCTCGGCCTCGTCCGCTCCGGAAAGTGTTGCTGAGAGGCCGATCTGACCGCCGTCAGGGGTAAATTTGAGGGCGTTCGTGAGCAGGTTCAGGACGGCGTCGCGTACTTTCGGTGAGTCGATCTCGAAGAGACCAAGGTCGGGAGGCACGTCGACTTTGAAGGTCATCCGTCGAGTCTCGACGAACGGAGTCAGGCGGTCGGCCGCTTCGTGGAGAAGGAAAGCGAGGTCGACCGGGGAGTGATGGAGGATCTGGCCGAAGTCGTCGCTCCGCATCAACTGGAGCGTGTCGGCGACAAGTTTACCGAGTTGCTTGGCCGAAACCGCGATCTGAGAAACGATCTGGCGTTCGCCCGGATCACGTGCGGGATTCAAGAGGAGCAACAATTCGCTCAGGCCGAGCACGAGCGTGATCGGCGTGTTGAACTCATGGCTGGCAACCTCGATGAAAGCCGTCTTGAGCTGGTTAACCTCGGAGAGCCGCGCGTTGGCGAGTGAGAGCTGGGCATTAATCGTTTGCAGCTCCGCAATCAACCGTTTTCGCTCCGCGAGCAGTTCATATTGGTCGAGCGCCTGCCCGATGACGCACTCGATCTCGGTCGCATCCCACGGCTTGACGATATAGCGGAAGATGTGGCCTTCGTTGACGGCCCTCACGACCGAGTCGAGGTCGGCATAGCCGGTGAAGATCATCCGGATCGAGTCAGGATAGAGCCTTCGCACGATCGCGAGAAATGCGTCGCCCGTCATTCCGGGCATCCGCTGGTCCGAGAGGATCACATGGACATCATTAACTTTGAGGATCTCGAGCGCCGCAGCCCCGCTCTCCGCCGTCAGGACGCGGTATGTCCGATGGAAGAGATATTTCAGGCTGTCGAGGACGTCGGGCTCGTCGTCGACGATCAACAACGTATGCCTGTCCTGGGTACTGGACTCGCCGCCAACCGCCACTAGCTCGCCTCCATGGATGTCAAAGGGATCAAAGGGCTCGTCTTATCAGTTGTTCGAACGATTTATGCCTAGAAGCCGGAGGACCTCTTGTTCGAGCAAATTGACGCGACGTTCGAGGTTGGCGATCTCCGCCCGGAGCCGTTCAGACTGTTCGGCCTGATCCATCAGCCGGTCATATTCAAGCGACGCCTGGCGGACGGCGTTCTGCAAATCTTCAGGCTGCCAAGGCTTGCGGAGGAATTGGTAGACGTGTCCCTGGTTAATTGCAGCGATGACCGACTCGATATCTGCGTAACCCGTGAACAGCATCCGCACAGAGTTTGGATTCTTGGCCTTCACCTTCGTCAGCAGTTCGACACCCGTGATTTGCGGCATGCGCTGGTCGGTCATGATGATATGCACCTCCTCCTCGCACATCACCTTGAACCCCTCCTCGGCGCTATTGGCCCTAAGTACGCGAAATTCGCGTCTGAGGAGGTCGTGAACGGAGTCACAGACGTCGGGCTCGTCGTCGACGACCAGGAGACAATGTTTCGTGATGCTCCCCATCGATTTAGCCATCCCCCGGGACTGGCCCGGCCATGTTGTCCGGTTGGACGTTGTGTGTGACGGGTCCGTGGGCGGCATGCTGCGGTAGGAGGACCGTAAACTTGGTCCCGACCCCTTCCTCACTCTCGACTTCAATTCGTCCCCCGTGCCCGGTGATAATCCCGTGGCTGATCGAGAGGCCGAGGCCGGTTCCTTCTCCGACGACTTTGGTTGTGAAGAACGGGTCGAATAGCTTCGGTACATTCTCTTTGGGGATACCTCCGCCGTTATCCTCGAACGTGATGGCCACCATGTCGCCACGCCGTTCGCTCGAGATAACGATCCTTCCCCCCTCGTGCCTGTTGGTCGCCTCGACCGCCTGCATCGCGTTGACCAGGAAATTGAGGATCACCTGGCTGATCTGCGACGTGACGCAAGGTATTCGAATCGAAGGTCCCAGGTCCACCACGACCTCGATATTCCGCCGTTTCCCGCGACCCTGGACCATCTCGACTGCCGGGCTGATCAGGTCACGAAGCAGCGCGGGTTCGAGTTTTGGGGGGGAAGTTCGGGCCAGACCTCGGAGGTTTTGTACGATCGTCGCGACCCGCTGGACCCCGTCTCGGGTCCGGCCGATCATCCTTTCGAGGTTCTTACTGACATACGGCCAGTCGAGATCTTCACTGAGTGCCTCAACCTGGGCGATAACCTCGGGCGCGGCCGCCTTCAATGACTCGTGTGCTGACTGGTAGGCATTCATCATGGCGAGGATGCCTTTGAAGTCGCGTTCGAGTACCGCTAGGTTGTTTCCGACGTACGCGAGCGGATTGTTGATCTCATGGGCCACCCCCGCGCTCAGAAGGCCGATTGAGGCGAGCTTCTCCGACTGCACGAGCATCGCCCGCATCCTCTGACGCTCGGTCTGATCGCGGATCGACCCGATGAATTGCAACTGTCCATCGGCTTCAAACGCCGAAAGCGAGAGTTCCAGGGGGAACCGTTCGCCCGACTTGCGACGGCCCTGAAGCTCGATCGTCTGGCCGACGATCTTTGTCTGCCGGGTCTCGGTGTATCGGCTCAAACCATTCCGGTAGCCGACGTGTTCCTCCTCGGGCATGAGCCGCGTGAGAGGGCCGCCAATGACCTCCTCGGCACGATATCCAAAGGTCCGCTCAGCCGCCGGGTTGAAGAGCGTAATGAGGCCGGCATTGTCGGCCACGACGACGGCGTCGTGTGCCCCCTCAGTGAGCTGGCGATATCGGGCCTCGGAACTGATTAGCTCGCGGTTCTTAGACTCGATCGTCTCAGCGGCGCGGATCTGCGACTCGGCGAACCGCCTTCGGGTCTCTTCAAGCGCATGGCGTTCGGTAATGTCCCGGATCACAGCGAGCACCGCCCGCTGGTCGTCAAAGATGATCGTCGACGTGTTAATCTCGACGGGGATGATCCGTCCATCCTTCGTCCGGTGCCGGCCTTCGAACGACAGGTGACCGCGTTCCATCTGCCTGCGGAGCCGTTCCTCATATCCTGTAGCGAAGTCGGGATCATCAACCTGATTCGTCCGAAGCCCGAGCAGTTCCTCGCGAGAGTAGCCGAGGCGACGGCATGCGGCGGGGTTGGCGTCCAGGATCTTGCCGTCGAAGTCGTGGACGAAGACCGCATCTTCGATCCCCTCGAAGAGCGCCCGGATTCGGCGCTCTGACGCGACCAGTGCGGCCTCGGTCCGCTTGCGTTCGGTCACGTCCTGGAGCGTGGTGCGGATGCCGATCACTTGGCCTAGGTCGTCCAGCCGGTATCGCTCGTCGATCGCTATTGTCAGTCGGGAGCCTTCGCGTGTAAGGAATTGACGCTCAAACGGGCGCAATGGCCGGGATCCTTGCAGCTTCTCACGGACCGCGACCCGCGCTTGCTCGCGAGCCTCAGGGACGACGAAGTCGTAGACCGGCCGCCCGAGCATCTCTTCGCGGGAGTAGCCGAGCATCTCGCATTCAGTGCGGTTGACGCTGACGATCACGCCTTCGGTGTCGATCTCATGATAGCCGACCGGGGCCTCATCGTAGAGATTCCGGAATCGCTCCTCCGACTCCCGAATCGCGAGTTCAGCGAGCTTGCTCTCAGTGATATTCCGGCCTTCGGGAACGAGAAGGACGACTTTGCCCGCCTCGTCAAAGACCGGATTGAGACTGAAGTCAACGAGGATCGCCTCGCCTTGACGCCCTGGGTGGGTGGCCTCGAATCGCGCAATTCGGCCTTGACAGGCCGTGCCAATCGCATCTTTAAGCTGCTGGCGAAGCTCGGCTGAGTCTGTCCACCAGGGGCCTTCCCAAAACGGCTTGCCGACGACGTCTTCCCGATCCGCTCCCACGAAGTCGAGCGCCGCGTGATTCGCTTCGAGCAAGGTCCCGTCGGGATCGAGTAAACCGATGAATTGGAAGGTGTGGTCGAAGATTGCGCGGAGACGGCGGTCTATGTCAATCCGGCTCAACTCTAACTTAAGACGTTCAC
This sequence comes from Isosphaeraceae bacterium, assembly GCA_025356435.1. GTDB lineage: Bacteria > Planctomycetota > Planctomycetia > Isosphaerales > Isosphaeraceae > CAMFLR01. Next base: position 11,546 of record JANXSY010000280.1, read on the forward strand.
TGATGTCGGTGACGAAGGCGAAATATCCACGTGGATGGCCGTTGTCGTCCCGGTCGAGGTCGATCGCCACCTCAACCCCGACGAACTGACCGTCTTTCCGGCAATATTCCTTCTCGTAGCGGACCGCCTGTCCGGTTCGCAGGACCCGCTCGACAGCCTGCTTGCCGGTCTTGTACCACTTCGCGGGCGTGAGATCAGCGACGTAAAGCTTCGTTAGTTCCTCGGCCGAATAGCCGGTGAGTTCTTCGAAAGCCTTGTTCACTCGGAGAATGCGCAGATTGAGATCGGTCGACAGGCAAGCCTGCGCGGATCGGTCAACGAGACGGCCGAGTTCGTGCGAATCATTGTCCGGGAGGTTCGACGACACATCCACGGGCGAATCACCCTCTCTATAAGCCCCGAACTTGAACGTCGTAGACGGGTTCGAGTATAACCCGGAAGTTCCCGGCGTCGAATCGCTTGGGGAGACCAAACGAAAGACCGCCGGGGACCACCCATGTCGCCGATCGTCGCCGTCACGATTGCCGAGGTAAGTAAGAGTGTCGCACAGGCAAAGCGTCGAGGCCAGTCTGTTGGCTACGTTCCGACGATGGGGGCACTCCATCGCGGCCACGCACGTCTGGTCGAGCAAGCCAGAGGCGAGTGTGGTTTCGTAGTCGTCTCGATCTTCGTCAATCCGACCCAATTCGGCCCTAACGAAGACTATTCACGGTATCCCCGAACTTTCGAATCTGACCGGGAGATCTGCCAAGAATCGGGGGCCGACCTGATCTTTGTCCCCGAGCGAGAGACGATTTATCCCGCCGGCCCACTCTCAACTTACGTCGAGGTTCCCGGACTCTCCGACATCCTCGAAGGGTCGATTCGACCTGGCCATTTTCGGGGTGTGGCGACGGTCGTCCTGAAGCTCTTCGGGGTCGTCATCCCTGACACGGCATATTTCGGTCAAAAAGACTATCAGCAACAACTCATCCTCCGACGGATGGTCACAGACCTGAATGTGCCAGTCGAGATTGTCACAGTGCCGACCGTCCGCGAGTCCGACGGATTGGCGATGAGCAGCCGGAATCGATATCTCAACCCGGAAGAGCGAGTGGCGGCGCGAGTGCTCTCTCAGGCCCTGGCCGAGGCCGAGACGGCCGTGAGCGCGGGGGAGAGGTCTGCGGACCGGGTTCGACAGATTTTGGCCCGGAGGATAGAATCGGAACCGTTGGCCTCACTCGAGTATGCCGAGGTGGCCGATGCGGCCACGCTCGAACCACTCCGCGACCTCGGCACAGGTCGTCGAGCGGTAGCCCTGCTGGCGGCCCGGGTCGGGCCGGCTCGGCTCATCGATAATGCGATCCTCCCGAACTGAGCGTCGCTATGCGGATCAAGGTCCTGAAAAGTAAGCTCCACCTGGCGACCGTGACCCGGGCGGACCTCAATTATCATGGTAGTCTCACGATCGATCCCATCTTGATGGAAGCCGTCGGCATTCATCCGTATGAGGCAATCCTCGTGAGCAACGTGTCCACGGGACTTCGCGCCGAAACATACGCGCTCGTCGGGACGGCCGGCTCGGGTCAGATCGAGCTGAATGGGGCGATGGCCCGGCTCGGTGCGCCAGGCGACCGAGTGATCGTCATGGCGTTCGCCGAACTAGAGCCCCACGAATTGCCGCGTCATCAACCGGTCGTCGTCGCGCTGGACGCCCGAAACCGGATCACTGAGCGACTCGAATATCCCCCGATCGGCGAAGCCATGCCCGCCTCTTTCACGACGGCGGAGCCCGACTGATGCACCAGATCCTCATCGACATCCCAAGCCTGGGCGTGAAAATCTACGGCTTCGGCCTGATGCTAACCCTCGCCATGCTTGCTGCGATGAACCTCGCCGCCTGGCGTGCGCGGAAGGAGAAGCTCAACGGCGATCAAGTGTTCGACCTGGCGATCTGGGTGCTGATCGGCGGCCTCTTCGGGGCTAGACTCTTTTTCGTTATCGAATATTGGAAGTCGTTCGAAAGCGTTTACGACATCTTCAAGATCTGGAACGGCGGAATCGTCCTCTATGGCAGCATCATCGGCGGGATGATTGGGCTGCTGTTGTATCGCACGCTCAGGCCCTTCCCGCTCCGACCCATGCTCGACGCCATCTCCCCCGCAGTCGCTCTTGGCATCGCCTTCGGGCGAATTGGCTGTTTTTTGAACGGTTGCTGTTATGGCGACATTTGCAACCTTCCCTGGGCAGTAACGTTTCCCGCGAAGACCTCGCCGTGGATCAACCACCTCGATCACAACCTGATCTTGGCGACCGCCGCACGTTCGCTCCCAGTGCATCCAACCCAGATTTACTCAGCCATCGATGGAATTTTGATACTCATCCTGCTGACGGCGTATTATCCGCTCCGCAAGCGTGACGGCGAAGTCACCGCCATATTTATCATGGCATACCCCATCACGCGATTTCTCATCGAGCAGCTTCGAAACGATGAAGTTGGCTTTGTGGGCGGTCTCACGATTTCGCAGGCGATCAGCGTCGGTTTCTTCCTGTTCGGCCTCGGGTATTGGGCCTACCTTCGGACGTTGCCCCGAGGTCGTTTCGCCGATCAGGCAGTTGCCGCTTGATCCCTGCATTCCCTCTCAGGGGACAGCGATCGAATCGAGGATGCGGCCGATCAGGTCATCGGCCGAAAGCCCTTCGGCATCAGCCTCATAGCTGACGACGAGGCGGTGCCTCAATACGTCGCGTGCGAGACTCTTGACGTCGTGGGGGGTCACGTAATCGCGGCCTGCCAACAGCGCATGACCGCGAGACGCGGCGACTAGCGCGAGCGAGGCGCGGGGGCTCGCTCCCAGTTCCAGGTAGGGGGCGATGTCGAGTCCATAAGAGCCCGGCTCACGTGTGGCCCTGACGAGATCAACGATATATCCCTTGATCGAGTCGGCAACGCGGGTCGCCTCTGCGCAACGGCGGAGGAGGCGGACGTCGCTCGGACCGATGAGCGGGGCGTCGTCGCCTCGGCTCTCGGGCGGGGCGAGGTCGAGCATGGTCAACTCTGACGCTCGGTCAGGGTAGGTAACGGTCAGCTTGAACAGAAATCGGTCAAGCTGGGCCTCCGGGAGTGGGTAGGTCCCCTCGTGCTCGATGGGATTCTGCGTTGCGAGCACCCAGAAGGGGTCGGGCAAGATCACCGTCTCATCACCGATCGTGACCTGACCTTCCTGCATGGCTTCCAGCAGCGCACTCTGGACCTTCGCGGGGGCTCGATTGATCTCGTCGGCCAGCAAGACACTCGTGATGATCGGCCCGGGGCGCACGTCGAACGTCCCGCTTCCCGGGCGATAAATCTGGGTGCCCGTGAGGTCGGCGGGTAAGAGGTCGGGCGTGAATTGGATGCGCCGAAAGGGGAGGTCGAGGGCCCTCGCCAGCGACCGGATGGCCCGCGTCTTGGCCAGGCCCGGCACCCCTTCAATCAGGACATGCCCACCCGCAAGCAGGGCGATGATCAGTCGTTCGAGCAGCGGACGTTGACCGACGACGTCGCGCTCCAGCCGCTCGATCAGCTCTGCGAGGATGCGGCCGGTGGCTTCGATTTGAGACATAGAGTGGGTGCGAATTCCAAAGAATCAGCCCGCCTTACGTCGTGGGGCGGGCTGATTGATTCAAGTCGAGGCTGGCAGAAGTCATTTCTGTTTGCGACGTTCCATCATCTTGCGGAGGATATCGGTCGCGGCGTCGCTGGTATCTTTGAAGACTTGCTTCGCCGTGCCGGTCTCGGCCTCGGGGGCTTTTTTCTTGACGTAGAACGGGTTGTTCTCGTCGATGAACTCCTCAGGGATCGGCTCCGAGTCGTTCTCATCGTCCTCTTCGCCGTCCGAGTTCTCGTCGTCGGAGGCTTCGAGCCGCTCATACTCTTCGTCGTTATCTTCTGCGACTGGGGCCGGAACTGGGGGTGAAGTCGGCGGAGGGGTCGGTATCGCGTTCTTGGACGAACTGGCGTCCTTGAAGGCGGAGATGGTGATCGTATCGCCGCCGTAGACGCCCGAGGGGCTCTCCGGGGTCGGCTTTTCCTTGTCGGAGATCAGCCAGGAATCGATCTCGTCGTTGCTCACGTCGTCGAGCGAGCTGGGCTTGCCAGACGCGGGACCGTTTGACGTGGGTTTGACGGCCTCGACCGGCGCACCCTGGATCGATACGGCGAAGGTGAGGGGGCCGACCTGGACAAGGTCGCCGTTCCTCAACGACTGCGGCGCGGTAATCGCCCGGCCGTTCACCAGGGTGCCGTTACGACTGCCGAGGTCGGCGACGGTCACAGTCGTGGGGCCGACGGCGAATTCGGCATGCTCCCGGCTGACCTGTTCACTGTTCGGGCGGAGGTGGCACGTCTCGCCGCGGCCGATCTTGAACCGGGGGCCGAGTAGCGGGATGGTCTTTCCTTCCGGCTTACCCTGAACCACGATCAGTTGAACTTTCATGAATATCGTCCCGACCAACAAGGTCTACCGCGAAGATTTGGACGTGAAACCGCATCACGCAGCCGACGGAAACCACCACTGACTACGAGAGAAGGGCAGCGAGTCGTTCGTCCCGACTCAGCACGAAATGAAGGTGCTGTCCGCCCGATGCGAGATCATTGAATCATAGCCGGGCGGAGTAGGGCCAAACAAGGACCGACCGAGATCGGGATTCTGGCCTCTTTCGACAGCTTTCGCGAGGGTCCCGCCTTCTTTCATCGGCCGGAGAGTCCGCTGTCGTCCAGTCGACTTTTCCTAGCGTTTCCGGGTCCAGGACGAGTTCCGATAGACGTCGAAGGCAAGGGCGTCGGCCCGTTGGAGCAGATCTGAGGAAAAATCCCCATCGATCGAGTTCAAGTTGAGAGCGGCCGGGATGGCACGGCCCAGAAGACTTGCCCATGCGAGGGGGTCGCTGTCTACAGGAGCCAGCTCGGCGATTCCCGGAAGCTCGGGAGTTAGCGCTGACCGGGAGATTAAAAGAGATCCGTGCTGGAGGATGGCCCCCGCTCGCCGTCTCTGCGCGCTCCCGACCACCTTCTCCGCACCGGATACAACATCTTCGGCATTGCGGTCGGCGAAACAGAGAAAGGGCTTGGTAACGTCAGTTTGAGCGACCTCTGCCTCACCTCGACGACTCGCCGACAACCCTTGGCTTTCGAGAAGGTTCGCAATGGCCAGATGGACGGATCGGTACAGGTCTTCGCTCCGCCGCGAGAGGGGATGGTCCCTAGGGACGATCAGGGCATAAGTCAGTTCGTGATGATGCAGGAGCGCCCCGCCTCCCGTCGGTCGACGTACAAGCGGTACGCCGCGCCATCGAGGATCATCCTCGGCTGCCGCGATCGTCTGGAAGTACCCCAGGCTGAGGGTCGGCGCGATCCAACTGTAGGTCCGAAAGGCGGCGTATGTCGGATCGTCGCCAACCGCGTCGAGCAATACCTCATCAAGGGCCATGTTGCCCGGACCGTCGGAAATTCGGTGGGGAAAGATCCGGCAGCCGATCATACGATGGTCTCCCTTGGCCTGCGGGTCAGGCCGGTGTGTCCCGGGCCACATCATAGCGAAGGAATGCCATGACTATCAGCGGCACGAGGGCCACGGCGAATCCGCTCGCGACGCAAAACGAGATAGCGAGCGAGACACCCCGACCGGCACCCAGGAGCGAGTACGCCCCAAACCCGACGAGGGCCGATGCCCCGAGCGTCAGACAGACCCCGAACACCTTGGACATGATGAGGAGGATCTGCCTGCCGAACGCGGCGAAATCGGCGGGGTTCGCCACGGTGGCTCGGGTCGGGAAGAGCAAGAACATGAGGTTCTCGATGCCGAACATGAGGAACGTCGCTGGCAAGGCCATCGCCAGGGTGGCCCAATACTCCACGTTCACCACCCCGAGCCAGATCGAGGCAAGGCCGAATCCGAGCCACTGCGGGACCGTGAAGATCATCACCGGAGTCAGCACCTGGCCCAAGACGAGTGCCGATGGAGGAGTCGGCAGGGTTTTCAGTTCCTCCATCCGGTCGATATCGCCCCGGAAGTCGAATGCGACCAGCGGAGAGAGATAGATCGAGATCCAGAGGCTCATGATCAGGCTCATGACCGGCCCCATGACGAGCGCAGTGCGATCTGGATTGGGATGGGCAATCATCCCGTAAAGCATCACACCTCCCGGCACAAGGACCATCAGACAGACGAAGATCACCCGAAACGGCTCGCGCGCGGCCGTCGAGAGTTGCCTCCACAAGATCGGGCCGACGCCCCCCCACCAGGGAAGCATCGCGACGCGCACCCGGGTGTTCTTCGGCCGCGAACTCGAACCGGCGAGCCCTCCCTTACGCATCTTCTGAATCTGGTCGTAGATCCGCGCGCTCGAAGTCGCAGCGGACTCGAGATACTGGGCGTCGACGGCGAACACCAAGGCCAGCATCCCGCCGATCAGTGCCAGACAGACGGCCAACCAGGAGACAAAGTCAGGCCAGATCCGTTCGGCCGTGTAGGCCAGGACGAACGGCTTGAACGGTAAGACCGCCGCCTTCAATATCGGAGACGACTCGAGTCGCTCCAGGGCTTCAACCCACGTCAACGAGAGCAGGCCGAACCCGGCCGGCGCGACAGTGGCAACGATCAACCCGAGCAAGACCGCCAGGACGAGCCGACGCCTGACGTTGTGTGCCAGCGCCGCGATCGAGTTAGAGGCCAATCCGACGGCCATCGAGAGGGTCTGGAAGAAGAAGAGCGTCAGCGCGATGACCATGTAAGAAACGAGCAGATTCCGATTCGGTCGGCCCAGCGCGATCGAGAGAAACAGCGACGAGAAGAGGCATCCCCAGACGATGCCGACAACTTTATATCTCAAGAGCGATTTACGGCTGAACGGCCCAGAGAAGAGGAACGCCACCTCAGCCGGGGTGAAGAACAGGGCACGCTCCCCCGTCGAGAGGATCAACGATAGGAAGGTATAGGCGAGCAGAGCCAACGGCCCGAACCGACGAACCACCATCAGCTCGATCGGCGGTCCGGCCTTCTGGGCGACGAACGTCGAGATGAGCCAGGGGACGAAGACGAGCAGCCCGACCAACGTCAGCGCGATTCCCTTGACCGACCGCAGGTTCTTGGCCCAACGCCGGAAGAACGCCTTGAGTCGGAGCCGCCAGAGCAACAGAAGTGCGGAGTCCATGAGGGATCAGGCCCCCCGGGCGATCGAGGTTGCCGCGTCGACCGGATCGGCCTCGGTCAGTCGGAAGAATAAGTCTTCGAGCGACTCGGGGCGACCGCTCGCGTCGATTGCCTGGCGAAGCTCAAGCAAGGTTCCACGGAGGAGCATCTTGCCCCGATGCATGACCAGAATCGACGTGCAGAGGTCTTCGACCAGCGAGAGCAGGTGCGAGCTGATCATCACGGCCGCCCCCGCTTCCGATCGCTTGCGGATCGACTCCTGCATCGTTCGGATACCGCGCGGGTCGAGCCCGGTCAACGGCTCATCGAGCATGATCACGCGGGGATTATGGAGATATCCGCACGAGATCGCTACCTTCTGCCTCATCCCCCTCGACAGCGTCGAAGTCGGCTCGTTCCGCTTCTCGACCAGCTCGAACTGTTCGAGGAGCAACTCGGCGTGGCCCGTCCATTCGGCACTCAGCCGGTAAGCGGCGGCGATGAATCGGAAGTGTTCCCAGACCGTGAGGTTATCGAAAAGATGAGGGTCGTCGGGGACGTATGCAAGGGCCTGTTTCGCTCCGACCGGGTCGGTCGCGAGGTCATGACCGTCGATCGTGAGCCGTCCGCGACTTGGGACGAGGATGCCCGCCAGGGCCCGCATCGTCGTTGTCTTTCCCGCGCCGTTTGGCCCGACCAGTCCCAAGATTTCTCCCGGTTCCACCGTGAACGTCAGCCCGGCGACGGCGATGGTCTTGTCGTAAATCTTGTGAAAATCCTCTACCACGATCGACAACGGCAGGCTCCTCTCGATCGTATCAAACCTGGGAAGCCAGCCTGGCTGTCCACTTGAGTACCGGGTTCCGCGCCGCGGCGACCTCGTCAGGACGGTTGACGGGAGTCGTGTGCGGAGCGTTGTGCAGGGTCTCTGGATCTTCGGCCGCGATCGCCAGCAAGGCCCGGGCAAACGCTTCGAGCGTCTCTCGGCTCTCGGTCTCCGTCGGCTCGATCATCATGGCCTCGGGGACGATCAACGGGAAGTAGACGGTTGGCGCGTGATAGTGATAATCGAGCAAACGCTTGGCAATGTCCATCGCCCTTACCCCCCGTTCGCGCATCATCCCGCGAGCCGAAGCGACGAACTCGTGCATGCAGCGCTCGCCCAGCGGCACGGGATAGACGTCCTTCACCAGAGACATCAGGTAATTCGCATTGAGAACGGCATGGTGAGCAACGGCCTTCAAACCGTCTGGTCCCTGACTGCGGATGTAGCAGTACGCCCGGAAGAGGACGCCGGTGTTGCCGAAGAACGAGCGGACCCGTCCGATCGACTTCGGTCGGTCGAAGTCGAGTCGATACGATCCGTCTTCGCTCTTCGCGACAAGGGGCGCGGGGAGATACGGAGCCAGGAAGTCGCGAACGGCGATCGGTCCGGCTCCCGGCCCGCCTCCGCCGTGTGGTCCCGAGAAGGTCTTGTGAGGATTGAAATGCATGAGGTCGGCCCCCATGTCACCCGGCCGGACGACGCCGAGGATGGCGTTCATGTTCGCGCCGTCGAGATAGAGCAAAGCGCCTCGGTCGTGGAGCAGAGCAGCGATCTCGCCCACCTGCGGGTCAAATAGGCCGACCGTGTTCGGGTTGGTCATCATGAAGACGGCCGTTCGGTCGTCGAGGTGAGATCGGAAATCGTCGAGGTCGACCATCCCCTGCGCGTTGCTCTTGATCGTCACGGCTTCGAAGCCGGCGAGGTTCGCCGAGGCGGGATTCGTCCCGTGGGCGCTGTCGGGAACGAGCACTTTCGTCCGCGTCTCCCCCTTCTCACGGAAGTAAGCCGACGCGACAAGCAGCGCCGTCAGTTCTCCCTGTGCGCCCGCCGCCGGTTGGAGACTGACCGCGTGCAGGCCCGCGATCTCGGCCAGAATGTCCTGGAGATCGAACAGGATAGCGAGCAGCCCTTGCAGACTCGACTCGTCCTGATACGGGTGCTGCGCGGCCATCCCCGGCAACGAAGCGAGCCGTTCATTCCGCTTCGGGTTGTACTTCATCGTGCAGGAGCCCAGCGGATAAAAATTCGCGTCGATCGACATATTCAATGACGAAAGATTGGTGAAATGCCGAACCACGTCAAGCTCCCCCAGCTCGGGCAGGGGAGGGCTCGTCGACGCGAGACTGGTCGCGGGCAGCAACGAGTCCAGCGGACGTTCCGGTACATCCGAGGCGGGGAAGATCGAAGTGAACCTCCCGGGACGGCTCGACTCGAAGAGAAGAGGGGGCGTATTGAAGTTGGGCATAGGGAGTATTTCGTTGAGGATTGGACAGGTTGTTCGATCAAGGTTGAGAAGGCGTCGGGTCGTCTGACACGAGAATTTGGTCGGCACGCAGGATCACAATATGGTCGTTTTCGCTATCCCAGACGACGATCGAGCGGCCCGCTTTCTTGTGTTCGAGAACCGCATCGCGAACGGCTAGTTCAATAACGTCACAAATCTCGGCACCCGTCGCTTCCCAGTTACCCAAGATACCTTGGCCTTGATTCACCTTCAAAGCCTCCGTGTCGCATCAACGTCCACACACGAGAATTCTTGACGTTTAGGACATCGACCAGTCGACCTTCGGCGACCAGAGTCCGAACCATCGCCGTGTAATTATAGACGTCCGACTTGTTCGCAATCGGACGATATCGCCCGAAGAAGTTCGCAAGTCCAGCAATGTGTCGTCGACGAATGACGTCCTCGGGTATGTCATGCCCGCCGGCCCTGACTCTCGTCGCGACCCGTTAATCGGAGCCATGTTCCTTAGCTCGTCCATCCTTTTCAACACAATTCCACCCGCATGGTCTTGGCGACCTCATCTGCATTGGCGTACTCGATCTCAGCAGGAAGGAGTCGTGTCGCGGCCGTCGACTTTCCGGCCCCGTTTGGACCGGCGATCACGATGGCCTTTGGCTGCGATTTCATTCCTTCCAAGACCTCTCAAACGCACGTCAATGCCTGAGTGTACGCCGCCACCAGTCCGTCAATCTCCTCCCGCGTTCGCTTTTCCGTGACGGCGATCAGGATGCCGTCGGCAAGTTCGGGATACCAGCGGCCGAGGGCGATCCCACCGTGATAGCCGAGCCTGCCGACCTCAGCGAGCAGCCGCTTCGGGTCAAGGCTCGTACGGATCACGAACTCTTTGAAGAAGGGCGTTGAAAACGCGAGGGAGAGACCAGAGACCTCGGCGAGTCGCTCGGCCGCATAGTGGGCCTTCCGGGTCGAAAGTTCTGCCGCCTGTCGAAGCCCCTTCGGCCCGATCACCGCCAGATAGATCGCGGCCCGAAGCGCGAGCAGTCCCTGATTCGTGCAGATGTTGGACGTGGCCTTTTCGCGCCGGATGTGTTGTTCGCGAGTCTGGAGCGTCAGCGTATAACAGCGCTTCCCATTGCGATCTTTCGTCTCTCCGACCACACGCCCGGGCATCTTCCTCACATATTCGTCACGGCACGCGAGAATGCCGAGATATGGACCGCCGTAGTTGAGGTGATTCCCCAGGCCCTGTCCTTCGGCGACCACGATATCTGCATCATAGGAACCGGGACGTTTGAGAAGTCCCAGACTGATCGGGTCGACGCTCACGATCGCCAAGGCACCCCGAGCGTGGGCCACTTCGACGAGTGACTCGACATCTTCGAGGCCGCCGAAGAAGTTCGGTTGCTGGATGATGACCGCCGCCGTGTCGTCGCTCAGAGCCTCGGCGATGTCGGTCGGCCAGACCTTGCCTCCTCGCGCAGGGACAGTGATCAATTCAGCTTCGAGATTGGCCAGAAACGTCTTGAGGATCTCGCGATACTCGGGATGGACCGAACCCGCGACCACCACCCGGCCGAGACGACGAGTGATCGTCATCGCCATCATCATGGCTTCAGCGGTGGCCGAACCGCCGTCATAGAGGCTCGCGTTCGAGACATCCATGCCGGTGAGTTGAGTGATGAGCGTCTGATACTCAAAAGTCGCCTGGAGTGTCCCTTGGCTGGCCTCAGCCTGGTACGGCGTATACGCCGTGTAGAATTCGCCTCGGGCGGCGAGGTTGTCGACCACTGCCGGGACGAAGTGATCGTAGCATCCTCCGCCCAGGAAGCAGGGGCGACGGTCAGTCCCTTGGTTCAGCGCGAGCAAGGCCCCGACCTCGGCCGTAAGTTCCAACTCGTCCAGGGCAGGGGGGACGGCGAGCGCCCGGTCGAGTCGAAGCTCGGGAGGCACCATTTCGAAGAGCTCGTCGAGCGATTCGAGGCCGATCGCCGCGAGCATGTGCGTAACGTCGTCAGGCGTGTTAGCGATATAAGCCATGAGCGATGTCGAGACTCATCCGATTTGAGGAATAATCAATGGCCCTGATCAGCCACCTGTCGTTGATAAGCTTCATAGTCGAGCAGTTTGGCGATGTCCGAAGGGTCTGCGACCTTGACTTTGATCAGCCAGCCCTTCACGTAAGGGTCTTCAGCCAGAAACTGCACGTTTGACTTGACGGCCGCGTTGATTTCGACGACCTCCCCACCGATCGGGGCATAGAGGTCGCTCACGGCCTTGACGCTTTCGATCTCGCCGAATCCCTTGCCGGAAACCAGCTTCGAGCCGACGGCAGGGAGGTCGATCATGATGAGGTCGGTCAGTTGGTCCACTGCGAAGCGGCTGATACCGATCGTGGCGACCTCCCCTTCGAGATGGACCCACTCATGAGTTGCCGCATACTTCAAGGTCTTGGGGTCGGTCATGTGTGCTCGTCGGATCGAGGGTCGGGTCGTGAGTAAAACGGTAACGGGATGACCCGGGCCGGTATGACGTGTCCGCGAACGTCGATGGCCAGTTCGGTGCCGATGCTCGCTACGGCGGGGTCGACCAACGCCATCGCCAGGCTTCGCGAGAGCGTGGGGGAGAACGTCCCGGACGTGACCGACCCAACAGCCCGGCCGTCGACCATCACTGAGGCCCCTTGCCTCGCGATCCGCTTCCCTTCGAGGTCGAGGCCGACCCGGACGGTATTTGGGTTTGCTTGAAAACGGGAGAGGGCTTCGCGGCCGATGAAGTCTCCCTTATTCAGCTTCACCGCCCAACCGAGGCCCACGTCATAAGGGTTGATCGTCTCGTCCATCTCGTGACCGTAGAGCGGCATTGCGGCCTCGAACCGGAGGGTGTCCCGAGCTCCAAGGCCGCACGCGACGATGCCTTCGAGCCGACCCGCGACGAGTAAGGCTTCCCAGAT
>JANXSY010000287.1 GCA_025356435.1 Isosphaeraceae bacterium
CGAAGGACGGCAGCGATGACGACTTGAATCTCGGGCGATTTCGCGAACCGTGCGAGTTGAATTTCAAGTACGTTACGATCGCCCTCGGACGACGTATCCGATCGGAGTCGCCCGGCCAGCACTCCCGCGAGCGATCCGCCCCACTCTGGATGTCGACTCACGACCCACGCGGCCGTCTCCCTCGTTGCCCGATCGCTCGATGAGAGATCGGCCGAGACGGTTTCGACCGGCAGCTTGCCGCCGGGCATCTGGTCGAGTGCGATCAGCGCCGCTCGCCGGGATGCAGGGGCGGGCAGACTCAGCCCCGCGTGAGTTGATTCCGGGTCGCCAATCTCAATCATCGCGTAAGTGATCGCATGTTCGAGCCCACGATCGTTGACCAATGTTGCAGCCCTCAAGAGAGCGGGGACTGCCGCTCGATCTCCGATTCGGCCGAGGGCTTCGGCGATCAGCCTGCGGTCGAAGGGGTCCGGGCTCAAAGCGACCTGCTGGATCAAGGTTGGCAACGCTTCGCGGTCTCGCCAGAGTCCGACGGACCGAAGGGCCACCGCCCGAATCGTCTGGTCGCGGGCCTTGATGAGCGGCCTGACCGCCGCGCGTGCATCCGGGCCTTCTATCCGCGTTAGTGTCCAGACGGCCAGAGGACGGGGGTCGACCGGAGAGGTCAAAGCGTCGCCCGAGGCGAGCCCTCCCAGCGCCTTGACGGCGTTGACGCCCTCGTTTGCGAGCGACTCCATCGCGCGTTTACGGACGGCGAGCCGAGCGTCGGTGAGCAGACTGACGCGGTCGGCGATCGTCATCGTATCCCATCGGAGGGTAAGCCCGCGCGGGTCGATGATTCGAGTCGAGCCAGACCGGCGTATCCGATAGATCGCCCCCAGGACGTCAGGCTTTTCCAGCTGTGATGTCGGGCAGCAGAGCTTGTACCAACCGCCCGTATCGACAACGAGCAGGCTTCCATCGGCGTCTTCGTGGACGTCAGTTGGGTGAAAATCGAGGTCGGTCGAGGTGAGGAAGTCGCTATCCTGGCTCGCGATGGCCGAACCGTTTCGGGTCAGAACGTGGCGCGAGACCTTGCGAAGATTGAACTGACAGGCGAAGAGGTTGTCGCGGAATCCGGTCCCGAAGCCGTCTGACTCGTAGCGAGTCAGCCCGCAAGGGGCGGCCGGGCCGAGATGTGAGAGCACGGGCATCACGTCGGGGCCGGTCTGGGGGTGCTCGTCGAGAACGGCATGGACCTTGCCGTAAACGCCGCCATAAATCGCATGGATCAGGCCGTCGCGGCGACCACCGCCGGGACTCTGTAAGAAGGTCGTGGTGAAGATTCGCTCACCTTCGGGCGTGAACACGACATCGACCGGGTTATCCATGCCGCCCGTCATCACAGGCTCGATCCCGGTGCCGTCCGGCCGGGCGCGGAAGATATGCGAGGCGCGGGTGGTGAAGGGGAGCTTGCCCAGGCGATCATACGTCTGGCGGGCGGAAGCCCCTTTGCACCAGTAAATCCAGCCGTCGGGGCCGAGATAAGGCCCGTGAAGATCGTTGGCGCAACTGGTGAGTGTCTTTCCTTTGAACCACTCAACCCGCCGGTCGGTTACGCCGTCGCCGTCCGTATCGGTGAGCTTCCAGATGCTTGGCGGCGCGGAGACGTAGAGCGACCCCTCGCGCCACATCGCTCCCTCGGGGAACATCATTCGATCGGCGAAGACCGTCCGCTTGTCGTACACACCGTCGCCGTTGGTGTCTTCGAGACGGACGATCTTGTGAGTCTTGTCGACGAGCTGTCTCTCGACCTTCTCATTCGATCCCGACGAGTCGGCGACATAGAGCCGACCCCGCTCGTCAAAATCCGCGACAATTGGTCGGTCAACGAGCGGAGGCCCGGCGGCAAGTTCGATCGTGAAACCGTCGGGCAGCTGAAACGTCCGGCCGTTAACCTTGAACTCGCCCGCTTGGGCCGCAAGGTTCAGGCCGAGCGTAGCGACGATCGCGAGGGCCGTGCGGATCATGCAACGAGACTCCATGGGACTTGCCTGCGCTCTCAGGGTTTGATCCGTTTGAACGTCTGAAGCGTCCGCTTGCTCGCCTGGCCCGCCTCAAACGCGACCGGCCGAGGCTGGCCAACGTCGGCGACGCAGATTGTAAGGGTCTCCCCATCCAGGCGGTAGATGCCGAGCACTCGCTTATCCTGGGCCGGCCCGCCGTCGGGAATCAGGTCAATCGTGGCGGGTATCTTTGTGGCGTCGACGTCGAAGTTCGTGCCAGCGAAGCTCTTCCCCGACCGCTTCCAGACGATATGATCCCCCTCAACGACCCGGACGATTGAAGCTGCAACCGTCGCGTCAGCCTCCTTACCCTCGCGCACCATCGACGTCACGGCCCAGGTTCCCTGATGCTTGGCCCGGTCTCCCGGACCCTCGGCTACGAAGAATGAGGCCAAACAGGCGAGCAGACACGAGATTCGTCCCATCATCCCTTCCCCTACAATACGCGGTCAAATTTGTCCATCGACCGACAGTCTACTCCCGTTCCGCGGGTTGGCCTAGGATAATGGTCCTTCATGATCCTCAAGCCCCTGGAGCGAATCTGACATGATTTGCGTCGCCGTCACCTATGTCATCCGGCCCGGCCACGAAGTTGAGGCTGCGGCCCTCTTCCGCAAGATGACACCCCTGACCCTGGCCGAGCCCGGGTGCCGGTTCTATCTCGCGCATCGGTCGATCTCGAATCCGCGCCAATTCTTCCTCTACGAACAGTATGACGACCAGGCCGCCGTCGATGCCCATCGGGCCTCAACGCACTTCGAGACGTACGTCAAGAACGGGTTGTTTCCTCTCCTCGAAAGCCGGTTGCCCGAGCTGTATATACCCCTCTCGGATTGATCCCGAGCCAACGGTCTGGACGGGTAGACTCTACCCTGAGCGGTCGGCTTTTCGCATAATCGTCGTATGCGATCCCCTTGCTCCCGGTAAAGTCGGATCGAACCCGCTTGCACACTGCCCGCGAGGCGTCGTTGTGATGATCGTCTCGATTCGCCGTCTCGCCCCGCCTCCCAGGATGGTTCAGATGCTGCGATGGACTTCATTCTTGATCGTCGCGTCGACTCTGGGCGGACATCGAGCCTCATCGGCGGCCGAGGCCTCGAAGCCCGGGACGAAACTCGACTACACGCGCGACGTCCGGCCAATCCTCGCCGACAAGTGCTTTACCTGCCACGGACCCGACGACGCCAAACGCAAGGCCGGTCTCCGGCTCGATACACCCGACGGGGCGTTCAAGCCGGTCAAGTCTGGAACGATCGCCGTCGTCTCCGGCAAGCCGAGCGAGAGTGAACTGATCGCGCGGATCACGTCGGGAGAGGCGGACGAGGTGATGCCTCCTCCCAAGACGGGCAAGGCGCTCACCCCGGCCGAGGTGGATCGGCTCAAGACCTGGGTCGAACAAGGCGCGAGCTATCAGACCCACTGGGGCTTCGTCGCCCCCAAGCGACCCACTACGCCGAAGGTGAGCAACCCACTCTGGGTCCGCAACCCCATCGACACGTTCGTCCTCGCCCTCCTCGAAAGGGAAGGGCTCAAGCCCTCTCCCGAGGTCGACAAGGTGACGCTGCTGCGTCGGCTTAGCCTCGACCTGATTGGTCTGCCCCCGACCATTCAAGAAGTGGACACATTTGTCCTCGATAACCGGCCCGATGCCTATGAGCGCCAGGTCGATCGGCTACTCGCCTCGCCCCACTATGGTGAGCGCTGGGGGCGGCTCTGGCTCGATGCCGCCCGGTATGCCGATTCCGACGGTTACGAGAAAGACAAGTCACGCCAGGTCTGGTTCTATCGCGACTGGGTCATCAACGCCCTCAATCGCGACCTCCCCTATGACCAATTCATCGTCGAGCAAATCGCGGGCGACATGCTGCCGGGTGCGACCCAGGACCAAATCGTGGCGACGGGCTTCCTCCGCAACTCGATGATCAATGAAGAAGGGGGTGTCGATCCCGAACAGTTTCGCATGGAAGCGATGTTTGATCGAATGGAGGCGATCGGCAAGGGGGTGCTCGGCCTGACAATTCAGTGCGCCCAATGTCACTCGCACAAATTTGATCCTCTCACGCATGAAGGGTACTATCGGCTCTTCGCCTACTTGAACAATTCGCACGAGGGCAACGTCGCCGTCTACACCCCTGACCAACAGCGGATGCGTGCCGACCTGTTCCGCCAGATCAAGGACATTGAGGCCGACCTTCAGCACAAGGTCCCCGACTGGCCCGCCCGGATGGCGGAATGGGAATCCAAAGCGGTCAAGGACCAGCCCGAGTGGGTGGTGGTGCGTCCGGAGGTCGACGACATCTCGACCGGCGGCGAGAGGTATGTCCTCGGCGATGACGGCTCGCTGCTCGCCTGCGGATACGCGCCGACGAAGCACACGGTCAAGCTCACGGCGAAGGTCGAGATGAAGGAGATCGCCTCGATCCGCCTCGAACTCCTCAACGACGCCGACCTGCCCCACAACGGCCCCGGTCGATCGGTCCGAGGGACGGGTGCCCTCAGCGAGTTCGCCGTCACCGCAGCCCCGGCCGACGCACCCGGCAAAGCTGAGGGGGTGAAATTTCGCGCTGCCACCGCCGACGTCAATCCGCCCGAGGCCCCTCTTGAATCGATTTATGACGACAAGAGCAGCACGAAGCGACTAACGGGGCCAGTTGCGTTTGCGATCGACGGCAAGGATGAGACGGCTTGGAGCCACGACGTCGGCCCCGGCCGCCGCAACCTCCCGCGTAAGGCGGTATTCGCCCTCGAAAAGCCGATCCATCATTCCAAAGGGACGATCCTGACGTTCCATCTCAAGCAGAATCACGGCGGCTGGAACAGCGACGACAACCAGAATTACAACCTCGGTCGGTTCCGGCTATCGATCAGTGGCTCGCCCAAGGCCGAGGCCGATCCCGTACCGAAGGCCGTCCGCGAGATCCTCGCGATCCCCCGTGAGAAACGGTCGACCATCCAGACGGCCGCCGTCTTCAGCTACTGGCGAACCACCGTCATCGACTGGAAAGAGGCGAATAACCGGATCGAGGCCCTCTGGAAGACCGACCCCGAAGGCTCGTCGCAACTGGTGCTCGACGACCGAGAGACGCCTCGGTCGACCTTCATGCTCGAGCGCGGAGACTTCCTCAAGCCGAGCAAGCCCGTCGGCCCGGGCGTACCGTCGTTCCTCCACCCGCTGCCGTCGAACGCTCCTCCGACCCGGCTGACATTCGCGAAGTGGCTCGTCGACCGTAACTCTCCGACCACAGCGCGGTCGCTGGTCAACCGCGCCTGGCAGGCGTTCTTCGGGACGGGGATCGTCAGCACGTCTGAAGACCTCGGTTCGCAGAGCGAGGCCCCGAGCCATCCCGAGTTGCTCGACTGGCTTGCGGTCGAATTAATGGACAGCGGTTGGAGTCAGAAGGCGCTCCACCGCTCGATTGTCAGGAGCGCGACGTATCGTCAAGTCTCAAAGGTCTCTCCCGAGGCGTACGCCCGCGACCCATATAATCGGCTCCTGGCGCGCGGGCCGAGGTTCCGGGTCGATGCCGAGATCGTGCGTGACCTCGCGCTGGCTGCGAGCGGATTGCTGAACCCGAAGGTCGGCGGTCCCAGCGTCTATCCCCCCGCCCCCGACTTCCTCTTCCAACCGCCCGTGAGCTATGGGCCGAAGATCTGGGACGAGGCCAAGGGACCTGAGCGGACCCGTCGCGCGATCTATACGTTCCGCTATCGGTCGGTGCCCTACCCCGCACTTCTCGCCTTCGACGCACCAAACGGAGACGTGGCGTGCGTCAGGCGCTCGCGATCGAACACGCCGCTCCAGGCCCTCACGACTTTAAATGAACCTCTGTTTCTCGACTGCGCCCGAACCCTCGCGCTCAATGCGCTGAGAGAAGCGGGCGAGACCGACCCGGCGAAGCTGGCCTATGTCTTCCGCCGCTGCCTCTCACGCTCGCCGACCGAGGCCGAGTCGAAGGCGTTGCTTGGCCTCCTGAAGAAGCAGACAGAACGGTTCGCCCGGCCCGGCATTAACCCCTGGGATCTCGCCGCTAGCGACCCCAAAACACCCCCCGTCTTGCCGAAAGGGGCGACTCCCGTCCAGCTCGCGGCGTGGACGGCGGTCTCGCGGGTCTTGCTCAACCTCGACGAAGCCATCACTAAAGAATAAGCGGAATTTTGATATGAATTGCCAAGACTATCTCCATCGCAATGCCGACCCGAAGACGGTCGCCCGCCGCTGGTTCTTTCAACAGTGCGGCGTCGGTCTGGGGTCGATCGCCGCGACGCACCTGCTCGGGCAGGCTGGGATCGCCGCCGAGAACGCCTTGGCCGCCGGATTGAATCCGCTCGCGCCGAAACAACCCCCGCTCAAGGCCAAGGCGAAGCGGGTCATCTTCCTGTTCATGGCCGGTGCCCCGAGCCACCTCGAGCTTTTCGACTACAAGCCGCAGCTCGCGAAGTTCGACGGCACGTTACCGCCGCCTGGCCTACTCAAGGGTTATCGCGCCGCGTTCATCAACCCGAATTCAAAGCTGCTCGGACCAAAGTTCAAGTTCGCCAAGCACGGCAAGAGCGGGGCCGAGCTTTCTGAGCTGCTCCCGCACCTGGCGGGCGTTGCCGACGATATCGCCATCGTCAAATCGATGTCGACTGACTCTTTCAATCACGCACCTGCCCAGATCCTGATGAATACCGGTTCAAGCCAGTTCGGCCGACCGAGTCTCGGCTCGTGGGTGACTTACGGTCTGGGCAGCGAGTCGCAGAACCTGCCGGCGTTCGTCGTCTTCAGCTCGGGAGGCAAGGGACCGAGCGGCGGCAATTCGAATTGGGGAAGCGGGTTCCTGCCGACCGTCCACCAGGGCGTCCAGTTCCGCTCGGGCGGAGACCCAGTGCTCTACCTGTCGAACCCGCGCGGAGTAGACCCCGAGCTTCAGCGTGACTCTCTTGACACGGTACGCGATCTGAACGCGATGCGGCTCGACGCCGTCGGCGACCCCGAGATTGCCACCCGGATTAACTCATTCGAGATGGCCTTCCGGATGCAGTCAAGCGCGCCTGAGGTGATGGACCTCTCCACGGAACCGAAGCATATCCTTGAGATGTACGGGGCCGAGCCGGGCAAGCCGTCGTTCGCCAACAATTGCCTGCTCGCCCGCCGACTGATCGAACGAGGGGTCCGGTTCGTCGAACTCTTCCACGAGGCCTGGGACCAACACGGTAACCTCGTCAACGACCTCAAGAAGAACTGTAAGAACACCGATCAGGCGAGCGCCGCGCTTGTCAAAGACCTGAAGCAGAGGGGTCTGCTCGACGACACGCTCGTCGTCTGGGGCGGCGAGTTCGGCCGCACGCCGATGGTGCAAGGCGGCAGCGACGGCCGCGATCATCACCCGAACGCCTTCTCCATGTGGCTCGCGGGCGGGGGCATCAAGCCCGGCATCACGCTCGGCGAGACCGACGAACTCGGCTTCCAGACGGTGAAGGACAAGGTGCATGTGCATGACCTGCACGCAACCTTGCTTCAGCTCCTCGGATTCGATCACACCAAGCTGACCCACAGGTTCCAGGGTCGCGACTTCCGCCTGACTGACGTGGCGGGTCGGGTCGTCAAGGAACTACTGGCCTAACGGAAAATACCGGGCGACCTTGGTTCGCAGGAACGCGAGCGAGGCCGCCATTTCGTCCATCCCGTTCATCCCGTCTTCGATGCTCACCCAGCCCCGATAGCCGGCACCGGCGAGGATGCGGAAGATCGCGTCGTAGTCATTCAGACCCTCGCCAGTGACTCCGTGACGCAGGTTCGGCGAATAGCCGAGCGTGCCGTCAGCCTGCCGAAGTTCGTCCAAGGTGAAGCCCGGGGCCAGGTAGCGGTCACTGGCATGCATGCTCACAACACGATCCGCTACTGCTTCGAGAAGCGCGATCGGGTCGTCTCCCGCGACGAGCGCGTTCGAAGGGTCATACTGGACGCCGAAGTGGGTCCGGTCGGGGATCGCCGCGACCAGTTCGAGGAAGATATCCTGCTTCTGCGCGAACTCGGGAAAGGTCCAGAAGCCGTCTTTGTAGTGATTTTCAAGCCCGAGGACGATGTCATACTCGCGGGCCACGGGCAAGACTTGCTCGATGCAGGAGACGACCCAGTCGAGACCCTGACGTCGATCGACATCAGGGTAACGCTGCCCCGAGAGCACCCGACAGACCGACCGAGGGCCGCCCAGCCGACGGGTCACGCGGATCATCTCCGCCTCGCGATCAACCGCACGCTTTCTTGCGTCAGGGTCGGGATTCGTGAAGTCGGGCGAGCAGCAGAGCATCGGCATTTCGAAGCCCGCCGCTCGGATCGTATCTCCCAGATGGTCGAGATAGCTAGCGTCAAGGCTTGTGAAGAATCCTTCATACATTTCGAGACCGTCGGCGTCGAGCACCCGCGCCATCTCGATCCAGTCGAAGACGGACATCGACCGCTCGCCCGCGATCTTGTCGAGATAGCACTTCGGAAACGCCGACAGTTTGAGCGGCACGGCAGGTTATCCCCTCGGGCGTGGATCAGTCGATGGGTAGAAACTTGACGCAGACTGGGAACGGGACCGACACCGACTGTCCGGTCGGAGTGAGTCCACCCGTTTCGGGGTCGATCCGGAAGACGACGATCGAGTCGGAATCTTGATTCTCCGCAAGCAGAAACCGGCCCGTCGGGTCGATCCCGAAGTTTCTCGGCGTCTTCCCGCCGGTCGGCACCTGGCCCTTCGAGGTCAGCTTGCCCGTCTTGGGTTCAATCGCGAAGACGGCGATACTGTCATGACCGCGGTTTGATCCGTAGAGGTACTTGCCCGACGGGTGGACCTGGACCTCGGCGGTGTAACTCGTGCCTGTAAAGCCATCGGGCAGGGTCGAGGTCGTCTGAGTCTCAGTCAGCACGCCCTTGTCGGAGTCATAGTCGAAGGTCGTCACGGTCGACTTCATCTCGTTGATGACGTAGGCATGCGTCTGGTCGGGATGGAAGGCGAAGTGTCGCGGCCCGGAGCCCGGCGCAACCGTCGCTGCAGACGGCGTGTTGGGTGCCAGCTTGGCGTTCTTGGTGTCCAGGCTGTAGACGAAAACCCGGTCGAGCCCGAGGTCGGCCGCGACGACGAACCGCTGGGTAAGGTCGATATTGATGGAGTGGGCATGCGGCTCTTTCTGACGAGCCGGATCGACGCTCGTCCCCTCGTGCTGGATGAACGAGGCCGCCGGCTCGATGCCGCCGTCGTCGCGAAGTGGGAGGGCGGCGATGCTTCCGCCACCGTAGTTGGCGACGAGCAAGACTTTGCCGTCGCGGACGATCGAGAGATGACAAGGCCCTGCCCCGAGGGTCGACTGCCGGGCGATCCGGGTCAGCATTCCTGTTTTCGGGTCGATCGAAAAGCCCGTCACAGACCCCGCCGATTTACCCTCGAAGTTTGAGACCTCGTTGACCGCGTAGAGGAATTTCTTGTTCGGATGGATCGCCAAAAAGGACGGACTTTCCGACTCGGCGGCAAGCCCTTTCGACGTGAGCTTGCCGGTCTCAGTATCGAGTTCGAGCAGGTAAATACCTTTACTCTTCGCGTTAGTGTACGTACCCACATAGACGCGAAACTTCGTCGCGGCCTGCCCGTCGCGCGGGGCGGGCGGCTCAGTAAAACCGGGGAAGGCGGTGACGAGGATGAGGACGATTCCGAACATGAGGGGGGTTCCAGAGGGAGAGAGAGATGACTTGCAAAAGTCGAGGGCAGACGTCGTGCCGTTCAGTCGTTCCGGCCGGCGTCTTCGAGCCCTTTCACCGCCTCGCGAACCTTGCGGGCAAGGTCGTGGCGCTTGACCTTCGGCTCCAGGTCCTTCAACACGCGGACGGCGCCAGGGGCGTCTTCTCGATCGTCCGCGAGTACTTCGGCCAGCAAGATCGCGATGCGTACGCGACCAACCTCGGAGGTGTCTTCTTCTAGGGCGCGTCGGAGCAAGGTCTCGGCGCGATCGTCCTGGTCTTGGTCGCGGAGTCGACCTACGAGGCGATCGAGACAGACGCCCCGGACGACAACCGGGGTTTTCGGATCGGTGAGCCCGGTGAGAGCATTCTCGACGGCGTCAGAATCGTTCTTCCCCACGGCTTCGATGAGTTGATCGAGGAGCGTCCCCGCCTGTTCCTCAGATCGAGGAAATGGATGACGCAGCTCGTCGAGAACGAGCGAGCGTGCGCGGTCGGACTTACCTCCCTCCGTCAGAACGAACGCAGCCCGACCGACCACATCAATCCTATCATCTTGTTCGAGGTCCTGGAACTCAGCCGGGAGTGCCTCAACCTTCGCGACTGCAGCGTCGGACCGGCCTTCGAGGAGGTCGCGCTGAGCCTGGAGCACGGCTCGCCAGGCCGATTCGAGCGAGCTTTCCTCGTCGAAACGGTCGTCCATCCACTTCGAGCCGTCGTCGAACCGGCGGAGGGCGTTGAGGCAATAGGCCCCGACGTAGCGGGCTTCTGACGTATCCTCGCGGTCGGGAATGTCTTGCACCATACGTTCGCACTGCTTCAAGCAGGCGGCGTAATCTCTCTTATCGCGGAGGAGGAGGTCGATAAGATCGCCCATGACTTGCTTCCGCGATTCAGACAGAGAGAACTTCTCGATATGTCGATCCCAGGCCTCACGCGATTTATCGTACGCCTCCTCGTCCCGATACGCCTGGCCGAGTTGGACGAGCGCCTTATCGGCCCATTCGCTGGCCAGGTCGTCGGTCATGAAGGAGAGAAGAATCTCGACGGCATTCCCCGGCTCACCGCTCTGGACTAGGCCATAACCGGCATAATACCGAGCCTCAGTGGCCCGCTTGTGTTTGGGGTTCTCGACCAAGAAGGTTCGATAGAGCCCGATCGCTTCGTCCCACTCTTCCGAGTCGAACAATTCCTTGGCGCGGGCGAGGGGGTCGGTCGCGTCTTTCGCGGCCGGGGGCGGATCTTCGAGCGAGACAGAGGGAGAAGTTCCGAGCAGGGCGAGCAGCATGAGGGTCGCGATCATGGGTGCGGTCCTTGTGTCGGTTACCTCGCGAACAGGGCTTTTAACTCACTAATCGTTACGGTTAGACCCGGATCGCGTGCCAGGTTGTGGTATTCGTGCGGGTCGGCGTCGTGGTCGTAAAGTTCGACACCTCGGCGACCCTCGTCCCACTCAATATACCGATATCGCTCGGTCCGGACCGCGCGACCGGCGAAAGAATTGTCCGCGCTGCCGCGTCGGACCTGGGTATAAGCCGCCTCTTTCCAGGGGAGGTCGGGCGTGTCGAGGAGTGGGACGACGCTCCGTCCGTCGAGGTCTCCAGGCGTGCTCAGACCAGCAAGTTCGGCGACGGTCGGGTAGACGTCGATCAGTTCAACGAGCCGCTTTGAGCCTTTACCGACCGCCTTCTTACCGGGCGCAGCGACGATCAGGGGCACACGTGCCGACTCTTCGAAGAGGCTCTGCTTCTGCCAGAGTCCGTGCTCGCCCAGGAGATAGCCGTGGTCGCTGAGGAAGACGACCACCGTGCGATCCGCGAGACCGAGCCGGTCGAGAGCATCAAGAACTCGGCCGACCTGCGCATCCATGAACGTGATCGAGGCAAAATAGGCCTGGATCGCCTGTCGCTTCTGGGTCTCGGTCATGCCGTAGTCGGGCGGGCTGACAGTGAGGGCAGGTTTGGGAATATCGTCGCGGTCGCCGGCCGGCTCCTTGGGCAGCGTGATCCGGTCGAGCGGGTAGAGGTCGAAGTATTTCTTCGGGGCGACATAAGGTGTGTGCGGGCGATAGAAGCCTACCGCGAGGAAGAACGGATGCTCTTGATGTGATTCGAGGAGCCGGATCGCCTCGGTCGCTGACTTGCCGTCGGTCTGCTCTTCGTCGGTCCCTTCGGCGGCGAGCCAGCTCAGGGTGGCACCGAAACCGTTGCCCGGCTTGATGCTGACGATCTTGTCTTCGTCGTCTTTGTCTCGACCGCGGGGGTTGACGACGAGATCCCACGAGGCGGGGTCGTCGAGCCCGCTCGTGCCGATCTGGTTCGGCACCCCGTAATGATAGAGCTTGCCCACGCGGGCTGCGAAATACCCATTCTTACGGAAGAGTTGCGGCAACGTCACGACGTTCGGAACCTTCGCGCGGAACCGTCGTTCGTTGTCGAGCACGGTCGTGCGGTCGGGACGCAGGCCGGTAAGAAATGACGACCGGCTCGGGTTGCAGAGCGGGAACTGGCAGTAGACGCGATCGAATCGGACGCCGCGTGAGGCAAGCTTGTCGATATTCGGCGACCTGACCAGTGGATGGCCGTAGGTGCCGAGCGAGTTATTCAAGTCATCGGAGGCAATCACCACGACGTTTAAGCGGGGTGAGGCGGAGAGTGCAGGGTCTGCCCTGACGAACGTCAACAACGCGATAACCGCGAGGGGCATATATCGACGCATTATCACAAATTCTTTCCGAATGATCGCCGGCGACGATAGCGAGGTCGGATCACTTGCCCTCGATGTCGAGCCAACCCCGCGTGACATAGTCACCAATACTGTAAAAGAGCATGATAGCGAGCCACAAGATCGCGGCGGACGAGAAGACCCAGGTCAGGCGGCTACTGTACCGCACATGCATGAAATAGAGAACAATAACGACCGCCTTCAGCCCCGCAATCAACAGCGCGATTGCGAGGTGAAAGTGACCTAAAGGCGCATAGGCCCCAGCGACCGTGGCGACCAGAAGGCCCATCAGGACGCCGAAGACGATCAGATAGGTGCGAACTGGGATGATGTGCTGGCTCATTGTCTCACGTCGATGAGGTAGAGCAATGGATATAGAAACACCCAGACGACGTCGATGAAGTGCCAGTAGAGGCCCGTGACCTCGATCTGGGTCTCGCCGCCGCCGGAGAACCAACCACGCCACGAGAGGAAGGTGACGATGCTGACGAACCCGATCCCGATGATCATGTGCAGTCCGTGCAGGCCCGTCATCAGAAAATAGAGCAGGAAGAACAACTGGACCCGGCCCGCCGGGACTTGATCATATCCACCCGCACCTGACGACTTCAGGTCATCGAACTTCACGCCAGTGAGACGCTCCTTGTCGTAGACCACCAGCTTGTTCGCTTTCCCCGCCTGGGCCTTCTCCCAGTTGAAGTTGATGCCGGGAACGAGGCCCTTCTCATAATCGTCGTGCCACTCGTAGCCCTTGATCCCGAGGAAGAGGCACCCGAAGCCAATCGTGGCGAGCAGGAACCGCAAGACATTCTTCCGGTGACGGGTCTGTGCAGCGTGGACGGCGAGGGCCATCGTGAGGCTGCTACAGAGCAGGACGCCGGTATTAATCGCGCCCAACATGACGTTGAGATGGCGGCTGCCGGCGGCGAAGTCAGAGGGATAGAGAATCCGATAGATCGAGTAGGCGGTGAAAAGGCCACCGAAGAGCATGACCTCGGTCGAGAGGAAGAGCCACATCCCCAACGTCGAGCTTTCCTTCTGCTGGGCGAGGTCGTCAAATTGGTGCAGCAGGAGCGTGTCGGCCGACTCATGAGCGGACATTCTGCACCTCCGGCGATCCTGGCGTATAGTTGTAAGGTCCTTCGGTCACGATCGGGGTGTAGTCGAAGTTGTCAGTCGGCGGAGGAGAGGACGTCTGCCATTCGAGGCCCGTCGCACCCCACGGATTCGGACCCGACTTCGCGCCGTATTTGAGCGAGAAGATCAGATAGATTAGAGGCAGGATGTATCCGACCGCGAGGATCGAAGCTCCTGCGGTCGACAGGACGTGCAACACCTGGAACTCGGGTGGATACTCGAAGTAACGGCGCGGCATTCCCAGGTATCCGAGGACGAACTGGGGGAAGAAGGTAAGGTTGAAGCCGACGAAGACGATCGCGGCGGAGATTTTACCCCAGAATTCGTTGTACATCCGGCCGGTCATCTTCGGCCACCAGAAGTGGATGCCGCCGAGATATCCCATCACAGTCCCGCCGACCATGATGTAATGGAAGTGGGCCACGATGAAGTAGGTATCGTGGACGTGGACGTCAACCGCGAGCGTGGCGAGCATCAGACCCGTGAGCCCGCCGATCGTGAACAGGCCGATGAAGCCAAGTGCGTAGATCATCGGCGTGTCAAACTTAAGTGACCCCTTATACATCGTCGCGGTCCAGTTGAAGACCTTGATACCCGACGGGATCGCGACGAAGAAGCTGATGATCGAGAAGACCATCCCTGCATACATCGACTGGCCGCTGACAAACATATGGTGGCCCCAGACGAGGAAGCCGAGGACTGCAATCGCGATCACCGCAGCCGCCATCAGCTTGTAGCCGAAGATCGGCCGGCGTGCGAAGCACGGCACGATCTCGCTCACCACGCCCATCGCAGGCAAGACCATGATGTACACCGCTGGATGCGAATAGAACCAGAACAGGTGCTGGAACAGGATC
>JANXSY010000053.1 GCA_025356435.1 Isosphaeraceae bacterium
GACAGGTCGTGTTCGCTCAATTGATGGAACTCCTGCCGCGTCACGAGTTCGATACCTGCGTCAGACGTTACGACGGCGAGTATGGGGTCCGAGGCTTCTCCTGTCGCGATCAATACCTCTGTATGGCCTACGCCCAATTGACGTACCGCGAGAGCCTGCGTGACATCGAGACGTGCATCCGCTTGCATCAGCCCAAACTCTACCATGCTGGCTTCCGTGGCCGGATCGCCCGGAGCACACTTGCCGATGCCAATCGCGTACCAGACATTGACGTCATCCAACAAGGAATAGCGGGCGCGCTACGTCTTCGTGATCGAGACCGACCACTCGACCCTTCGGTGTCGATCCTTCGCGGAAATTGGCCAGTGTTTCCCATCGCCGCATCCCTTGCCGGACCCCGTTGGCACCCGTTCCCTAAGCGTACCACCCCTGAAAGCCCATCGGTAGAGTCGTTGCCGTGCATCACCCGAATCGCCCGGCGATGGGTCGAAGATCGCCGGGCGGTCGGGTCGCGATCAGTCGATCACGATGACGACGAACGAGCCGGGCTCGTAGGAGCGGCGGGCACCTTTCTTGGCGGGGGTGGCGGAGGGGGTGGCCGCCGAGAGGTAAAGTCGCTTGGTCTTGGGGTCCATCGCGATCGTCTTGGCGCTGATCTGGGTCTTGATTGTCGCGGCGACCTCGTACTGACCGGGCGACTTGGCTCGGGCGACAGTGACGGTGCCGTCGCCGCCGCTGGAGGCGAAGATCAGGCCCTGTTCGGCGTCGAAGATACAGCCGTCGGGGCCGGGCCCGATGTCGAGCGTCTGCGTCACCTTGCCGGTGTCGGCGTCGGCGACGACGAGCTTCTTGTTGTTGCAGGTGCTGAAGAGCTTCCGCTGTTTGGGGTCAAAGGCCAGGCCGGTCGGCTCCTCGCCGGGGGCGAGCGAGAATCGCTTGAGGATCTTCAGGCTCGCGGCGTCGAACTCGACGATCTCACTGGTGTCCTCCAGATTGACAAAGATGTGGCCCTTTTCGTCGGAGACCGCCAGTTCGGGCACGCCGCCGGGGGTAAGGCTGCCGACGACCTTCATCTCGACCGGGTCGATCGCGGTGATGTCATTCGTGCCGTGGTTGAAGGTGAAGACCCGCCGCGTGATGGGCTCGAAGTAGATGATGTCAGGCTTGCCGTTGGCCTTGATCTTGCCGAGTGTCTTGAGCGTCTTGGTGTCGAACACCGTCACGCTCGAATCGCCACCGTTGCTGGTGAACCCCCGGTTGAGGTCGGGGATAAACGCAATGCCGTGGACGTTGGGGGTGTCGGCGATCTCGCCAACGACCTTCTCGGTGTCGATGTCGATCACGACCACGCGCATGCCGTGCGCGACGTAGAGCCGTCGGTTCGTGCCGTCGACTTCAAGGAAGTCCCAGCCCCCCTCGCCGCCGACCTCGATCTTATGTACCTTCGCCTTCTCGTAGCGGGCCGAGGCGTCTTCCGCCCTCGCCGCCGGGGCCATCGCGAGCAGTATCAACGCGCGAGTCATGACGAATCTAAGCCGTGTCATCATGGTCATCTCCTGGGGCCATCCGATTCGGTTGCACAACTCCCCTTGTACCGGTTCGGAGGGCCCTGCGCATGAAAATCCGATGAATATAGAAATTGGCAACGCCAGCGATTGTGATGCATCGATGAATTTCGTGCGATAAGGCGCATTCCCGTGGCCTCGCCGCTCGCGACGGCCAAGCTCGGACTTGCCCAATCCCAGTCTGTGAGCTAGGGTTAGCGCGTGCGACGGGCGGCTCTTGACCATCGACGGACACGGCGGATCGGAAGAATTTGCGATGAAACGTCTCCTCGTCACCGGCGGCTGCGGGTTCATCGGGTCGAACTTCGTCCGGCTCCAGTTGGATACGTATCCTGATGTTTTGATAACGAATCTCGACGCCCTCACCTACGCTGGCAACCCTGACAACCTTGCCGACCTGGCTAGCAACCCCCGCTATCGGTTCGTGAAGGGGGACGTGGCCGACGGGCCGTTTGTGCGTTCGCTGATCGCCGAGGGGTTCGATGCGGTCGTCCATTTCGCAGCTGAGAGCCACGTTGACCGGTCGATTGGCGACGCCCTGCCGTTCCTGATCACGAACGTGATCGGCACCCAATGCCTGCTCGACGCCGCCCGCGCCGCCGGGACCCCCCGGTTTGTGCAGGTCTCGACCGACGAGGTCTACGGCACGCTCGGCCCCAACGACCCGCCCTTTACCGAGTCGACCCCGCTCGCCCCGAACAGCCCTTATGCCGCGAGCAAGGCCGCCGCCGACCTGCTCGTGAGGGCCGCGCACCATACGCATGCTATGAAGACAATTATCACCAGATGTTCGAATAACTATGGTGCCTATCAGTTTCCCGAGAAGCTGATCCCGCTGTTTGTGACCAACGCCTTCGCCGATATCCCCCTGCCCGTCTACGGAGACGGCCGCCAGGTGCGCGACTGGATTCACGTTCTCGACCATTGCCGAGGCGTCGATGCCGCGCTCCGCCATGGCAAGCCCGGCGCGATCTACAACTTCGGCGGTCGGAGCGAGCGGTTCAACATCGACGTGACCCAGCTCGTCCTCGAACTCACCGGCAAGCCCGAGACCCTGATCCGCTACGTCACCGACCGCCTCGGCCACGACCGCCGCTACGCCGTCGAGTGCAGCTTCGCCGAACGCGAACTCGGCTGGCGGCCGACCGTCGCCTTCGAACAGGGCCTCGCCGACACCGTCGCCTGGTATCGCAACAACTCAGCATGGGTCGATCGAGTGAAGTCAGGTGCCTACCGGACCTCGTAGGGAACCTGGAGCCGTGAAGACGGCCGTGGTACAATCGTTGATGAGGAGACCCCGATCATGGCGACCGCCCACGAACCCGATGTCGAAGAACTCATCAACGGTGTCGTCCGCCCGACCGGATCGATGACCGAAGACGCGTTCATGTCCTGGTGCGACGAAGACGTCAAAGCCGAGTGGGTCGATGGGGAAGTTGTCATCATGTCTCCGTCGAACACGAATCATGTCCGGCTGCTCTACTGGTTAGGCCGGGTGATGGGCGACTTTGTCGAGGATCGAGGTCTCGGCGAGATGTTTGGGCCGGAGTTGTTCGTCCGGTTCGCGGGGTTACGTCGTCGACGCGTGCCCGACCTGTTTTTCATCGCGAACGAACGGCTCGGACTGCTCCAGGTGAACCATTTTGAAGGGGCGCCCGACCTCATCATTGAAATCGTCTCGCCCGAGAGCCGGTCGCGCGACCTCCGCGACAAATACGCTGACTACGAGGCTGCGGGCGTCCGCGAATACTGGATCATCGACCCCGACGAGGAAGAACTCGCGGTCTACGCGCTCGACGCCAGTGGCCGGTTCCAGAAGGTCGCGGCCGACGGCGATCGCGTCGCATCGGCGGTGATCCCCGGCTTCTCGCTCCGCGCCGGGTGGCTCTGGCAGTCGCCGCTGCCGGGCAAACGAATCGTGCTCCGCGAGATGGGCCTGAACGACTGAGGAGACCCCGATCATGGCGACCGCCCACGAACTCGATGTCGAAGAACTCATGAACGGTGTCGTCCGCCCAACCGAATCGATGACCGAAGACTCGTTCATGTCCTGGTGCGACGAAGACGTTAAGGCCGAGTGGGTCGATGGGGAAGTTGTCATCATGTCTCCGTCAAGCTATCGACATAGTCGACTGGCTTGTCGTGATCTTGCGTGCCTACGCCTCGGCGTACGACCTCGGCAAAGTGCTCGGCTCCGAATTCATGATCCGGCTCGGGGCGCGTCGGCGATTGAGGGTGCCTGACATCCTCTTCCTGGCGAAGGACCGGCTTCACTTCCTGCGCAAGAACCACCTCGAAGGCGCTCCCGACCTCGCGATCGAGGTTGTCTCTGCCGATAGCCAGTCGCGCGACCGTCGCGACAAGTACGCCGACTATGAGGCTGCGGGCGTCCTTGAATACTGGATCATCGACCCGATCGGCGAAGACCTCGAAGTCCACGTCCTCGACCCTGAGGGGAAGTATCAACCGCTACCCATCAACGAGGGAGTCGTGGCGTCGACAGTCTTGACCGGTCTCTCGTTGCGGGTCGAATCGTTCTGGCAATCGCCGATGCCGAACGAGTGGCAGACCCTTCGCGGAATGGGGCTACCAGCATGAGCCCTTGGCAGGTGTCGACCACGACTCCCGATCCGTATTCGACGCCTCTCTGAAGACGAATTCGAAGGCGGATGCTCGTCTCTCGCTTACCAAGGACGAACAGGTCCGTCTTGCACACTTGCCGGAAGAGTCGGCCTTGTGGCTGGCCGGGCGGGTGGGGATGGTTCCGGGGGCTCTGGTCTTTGTGATCTTCGGAATTCCCGTATCCGCAATGCTACGCCACGCGGCCGAACCTGAAGGCATCCTTCTCGCCGATCCCTGGCTTCGAGATCGCTGGATGGCCCGGATGGCGATCACATTCACCTTGGCGGCCGTCGGAGCCTTCATGAGCTGGGGCCTCGCTCGGCGAATACGCTGGGCACGAGCGACCTGGACCGTCGTTGTGGGACTGGTCGTCGTGTTGATCGTTTTTCTCGCACGGGTCGATTCTCCAGATAAAACAGAGAAAGTCGCGACGGCCGGCCTCATTTGTGTCAGTTCGATCCTGTTGTCAAGTCTCGGGCTGATCGTGTGGAGGCTCTGGTCAAGGCGTGGTCAATTTGTATTCTCATGTAAGTTTCAGACCGTTTTCGCCCAGACACCCCACTTGAAGCCGAAATTTAAGGCTGCCCTCTGGCCTGGTCTTCTCCTGGCTCTGGCAATGTTCATTCTTTTCTGGTCGCTCGAACTGCTGATCCTGTTCACCTTGGTCGCGTCTAAAGTGATCAGATCGATATAATTAGCCTAGTTCATTTTGGACGATTCCGAATCTGCATAGATTCGTTGATTGATTGCCGAGAGCGGGCGATAGGACTAAGATAGAAGCCCGAACCCGACCTCGCCCCCATCGGCTCCCCGAGACTTCGTCGTGCACGTGCATCAAGCGAACTCCAGCGACTACCTTGCCCTTGATATTGGCGCCGAGAGCGGCCGGGGGCTCCTCGGCCAGTTCGATGGCGAACGGCTGACGCTCGAAGAGGTCCACCGGTTCCCCAACGGGCCGGTCCGGCTGCTCGACACGCTCCACTGGGACGTGCTTCGCCTCTTCGACGAGATGAAGCTCGCGCTCGGCAAAGCCGCCGCCGAATGGCCGGGCCTCGAAGGGGTTGGCGTTGACACCTGGGGCGTCGACTTCGGGCTCGTCGGCAAGGGCGACATCCTACTCGGCAACCCCGTCCACTATCGTGACGCCCGCACCGAGGGAATGAACGACGCCGCCTTCCGGCTTGTCCCTCGCGAGCGGATCTATGAGATCACCGGGCTGCAATTCCTGCCGTTCAACACCGTCTATCAACTTATGGCGATGGCTCGGAACAACGCCCCCATGCTTGGAGCGGCCGAGACCTTGTTGATGATGCCAGACCTCTTTGGCTGGCTCCTCACCGGCGAACGCGCGGGCGAACGGACCGACGCCACCACGACCCAACTCTATGACCCCACGCAAGGCGACTGGTCGGACGAACTCTGCGAGGGTCTCGGCCTGCCCAGAAGCATCCTGCCCACGCTGATCGACCCCGGCACCGTGCTCGGCCCGCTCAGGAAGTCGGTGCTCGACGAACTCAAGATCGGCCGTCCCCTCACCGTGATCGCCCCCGCCACCCACGACACTGCGAGCGCCATCGCCGCCGTGCCCGTGATCGGCGCTTCGGCCCATGCGTCAAGCAAGCCCGACTGGTGCTATCTCAGCTCGGGCACATGGTCGCTCCTGGGTGTCGAAGTGCCCCGGCCCGTCATTAACGCAGAAACGCTTCAATACAACTTTACCAATGAGGGTGGGGTCGGTGGCACGACGCGCCTGCTCAAGAACATCATGGGCCTCTGGCTCGTGCAGGAATGCCGACGCCACTGGGCGCGTGGAGGTAAGGATTACTCGTATGACGAATTGATCGGCTGGTCGGCCGCCGCCCTGCCGTTCGCGAGCCTCATCAACCCCGACGACCCCTCTTTCTTCGCCCCCGGCGACATGCCCGCGCGGATCGCTGCCTATTGCAAGAAGACCGGCCAGCACGTTCCGAGCGATGAAGGGGCGTTCGTTCGGTGCGCCCTCGAAAGCCTGGCGCTGAAGTATCGCTGGACGATTGAGCGGCTCGAAGCGATCCTCGGGACCGAGATCAAGACGATTCACGTCGTCGGCGGCGGCACCCGCAACGCCCTGCTCTGCCAGTTCACCGCCGACGCCACCGGCCGACCCGTCCACGCCGGCCCGATTGAGGCAACCGCCGTCGGCAACATCCTCATGCAGGCGATATCAAGAGGCCGGATCGGCTCGATCGCCGACGCCCGAGCCATCGTCGCCCGATCCTTCCCTGTCGCCATTCACGAGCCGAGAGACCCGCACCACTGGGACGAGGCGGCTGGCCGGTTCCAGGAACTCATGAAATCTTGATGCCGCTTATCGGCCGTCGGCTCGCTTCGGTTTGAGCTTGCTCCAACTCGGCAAGGTGACGCGAAACTCTTTGATTACTTTTTGATCGGTTCTGACCGCCCGCGTGTTGTCGGCGGCTTCCCACTTGAGGCCGTTGCGGTCGTTGAGCTGGAAGTCGCCGTCGGGCAGGTTGCTGAAACGGAATCGGCCGTCGTCGTCGGTCCTGTCCTCGGCCTCAAAGGCATAGTGCTCGCCGGCCTTCCAGGCTGTCGGATGGGCGTAGAGATCGACGCCGGCGATCGGCAGGCCGGTCGCCGCGTCGATGATCCTACTCCGAATGATATGACCCGTTTTGGCCACAATCTCGGTCGGCGAACCGCCGGGGTTGAGGGTGGCCTCGGCCGGCTGGTAGAGCGTGCGCGAGTCAAGAATCGCCTTATAACTGCCGACGTCGGGGCTGAGGTCATCGAACCGGAACCGACCGTTCGAGTCGGTGAACGACGGCGGACTCCAACTCGTCCCGGCGTTCGCATGGACAAAAGCCAGGGTGATCGGCGCGTCCACGATCGGCCGACCTTGGTCGTTGATCACCCGCCCCTCAGCGGCGGCAGGCTTGCTGAATTGGAGCACGACTCGCGCGGTCGGGTTCGCGCCATCGAGCGTGAATGGCCCGCTCACTTGCTGGTTGTGTCCGAGGCCGACGGTCACGACGTACGTCCCGCCAAGCGGCACCGGCGAGAGGAAGAATCGACCCTCGGTATCGACGTGGAAATTCGCGCGATTGAACGAGAGATGATCACCATTCGCCATTTTCAGCGGCTCGACTGTTCGATAGCCCAGGCCCACGCCGACCGAAACGGGCGTCCCATCCGGACCGAGCACCTGTCCCGAGATCGCCCCGCCCGGCACCGTCGGCACCTCGACGACTTGCGGATCGTCGCCAGCAATAATGTTGACATCACCATCCTTGAACCAGTAGCCGATCACGGTCCTTGGGACGAACATCACTCGACCCGGCACCGGAGCCTCGATCACGACTTCGCCGCGCTCAATCTTGTGCTCCACATTGCTCGCGGGTATGTCGGTGTCGAGACTCGTGGCGATCACGTCGATCGAACCCGTGGGCGGCAGGGCCGCGTCGGGCGTGAGAAATCGCAACACCACACGCCTTCGCTTCGGGTCGGGTGTTGGCACGCCCAGGTCGATCGCGACCGGCGTTTCCGAGCCCTTGAGGTCAACGCGAACGCTCTGCTTGCCGGCCTGGATCAGGGTCTCGGCCTGCATCAATCCTGTCGCCCGGAAATGGCCATTCGCGTCGACCGCCGCCCAGCGATCGAGGAAGTTCGAGCCCCCGCCTTCGTCCGTAGGCTGGACCCGTTGATCGATACGCACGCTCGGCTTCCCACCGTTCTGGACGAGCGTTTTAAGGTCTCCCTTCACCGTGCCGTCGATGATTTGATTCGGGCCAATCGCGAATCGCAGCCCATCCTGGCCCGGCCGCACCTGCTTCGCGAGGCCCCGGACGCCGGCCTTTGTCTCGATCAGGAGAGCATAAGTCGACCCATCGATGAGGGCGTCGAGACCGAATCGCCCGGCGTCGTCAGTCGTCGCCAGAATCGGGCTGGCCGACCCATACCAATTCGAATTATTCTCACGCTTGGACTCGGCGATCACCCGGAGCGTCGCCCC
>JANXSY010000060.1 GCA_025356435.1 Isosphaeraceae bacterium
GGGGCGACCTTGCCGCTCTCGCGTCGCTCCTGCTTGATGCGTCGGACCCACGACTCGCTGACCAGGAATCTGAGGGCGACGGCTCGCGTCCCCGAGCCCGCGTCACACGCGGCCAGGACATCACGGCGGAACTCAGGTGAATAAGCTTGCATGGCGACCTCCGAGTGGTCATGCAAGCTTATCCAATCGGTACAGAGGGCGCTAGTCGGTCGTGAGATGCGCTCTAGCGTCGGTCCCGGTCACGGTGTTGATCCGGAATTTTTTCGGCTTCGAGCGGATCGGACCGCTGTGGATGATGCCTGATTGATGTTCCTGGCACGATCGGGCTTCCGCTTCGGGGATATCACGGAGTCTACGTCGATCTCCTTGAAACAACATGCACTGTTCATGTCTTATTGTCTCTCTTGAGATTCCTACGATGAACGAATTTCAGGATGAACTACATATCGGCATTACTTATCATGATGAGTGCCCGAATGCGAAACCTGCACGGCCCCTCCAGATTCAGGGTATGGCTCGGTCGTCCATCCGGTTAGGATAGATGACGCCCCAGGCTCGGGTTTCCTCTTTGCGGCGAGACCGTCGCTGTCATCACTTCACTTATGAAAAAGCGTAACTTCCTATCTCGATGGGCAACGCGCATCCTTTTCGGGGTGCTGGCGCTGGTCGGATGCGGCTTGATTTCGACCGTCGCCCGTCCGCAGGTCGCCGGCGGTTCGCCTGCGGAACGACCGAAGGATCGCGATCAGGTTGGCCGATTCGTCGACCAGTTCTGCGTCCAATGCCACAATGGCGACGACAAGGCGGGGGGGCTCGACCTTGACGCCATCGTCTTGGACGACCTGGATCAACATCAAAAAATCTGGGAAAAGGTCGTCCGCAGGGTAGCCGCCCGCCAGATGCCGCCGGTGGGGGAGGTCCGTCCGTCGGGGCGCACCTCTGACTCGTTCGTCTCCTCGCTCGCGGGCGTGCTCGACCGCGCGGCCGTCGAGAGGCCCGAGCCCGGCCGGACCGGCACCTTCCGACGGCTCAACCGGACCGAGTATCAGAACGCCATTCGAGATCTGCTGGCTCTTGATGTCGACACATCGACAATGCTTCCGGTCGACGAGTCCAGCCACGGCTTCGACAACGTGACGGTGGGCGACCTCTCACCAACGCTCCTCGACCGCTATCTCACCGCCGCGCAGAAGATCAGCCGGCTGGCTATCGGGAGTACGGGACGGTCCCCCGGCGGCGACACGATTCGCATCCCCGCAGACCTCACCCAGGAAGAGCACGTCGAAGAGCTGCCGATCGGGACGCGCGGAGGTGTCTTGATCCCGTACACCTTTCCGCAAGACGGCGTCTACGAGGTCCAGCTTCGTCTGGCGCGAGACCGCAACGAGCACGTCGAGGGGCTTCGCGAGGCGGGCGAGATCGAGGTGTTGGTTGACCAAGAACGGAAGGCCCTTTTTGCTCTGACTGCCCCCAAGGCAGAGCGGGACCATCAGACCGCCGATGAGCACTTGAAGACTCGCTTCCGGGTTGCGGCTGGCCCGCACCGGCTCGGGGTGACGTTCGTGAAAATGCCCTCGTCGCTCCCGGAGACCAAACGGCAGCCGTTCCAGGCGCATTACAATATGCACCGGCATCCCCGCCTCTCCCCGGCGCTATACCAGGTCTCGATCACCGGCCCGCACAACCCCCAGGGACACGGAGACACGCCCAGCCGTCGCCGGATCTTCGTGCGCGAACCGAAGGATCACGGCGAGGAGGAGGCCTGCGCCCGGCAGGTGATCTCGACGCTCATGCGACGGGCCTATCGCCGGCCCGTTGACGATGCCGACCTCCGTAAACCAATGGAACTGTACCGGATCGCCCGGGCAGGAGGAGACTTCGACGCGGGGATCGAAATGGCCCTGAGCGCGGTTCTGGTGAACCCGCACTTCCTGTTTCGGATCGAGGCGGACCCAGCCGGGATCGCGAGGAACTCGGCGTACCGCATTACCGACCTCCAACTCGCGTCCCGCCTGTCGTTCTTCGTCTGGAGCAGCATCCCGGACGACACGCTACTCGAACTGGCGGAGCGTGGCGATCTGAGCAAGCCTGGAGTGCTCGAACAGCAGGTCCGCCGCATGTTGGACGACCCGCGCTCGAGCAGCCTCACAAGCAACTTCGCCAGCCAGTGGCTGCATTTGCGGAACCTGGAGTCGATCACCCCAGACCTCCGCCAGTTTCCCGACTTCGACGACAACTTGCGACAGGCCTTCCGTCGAGAGACCGAGTTGTTGTTCGAAGGCGTTGTACGCGAAGATCGAAACGTCCTCGAATTGCTCAAATCAGACCACACCTATCTGAACGAGCGTCTGGCCAAGCACTATGGCATCCCCCACGTCTACGGCAGCCACTTCCGCCGTGTCTCGGTCGGGAACGACGGCGTGCGAGGCGGTCTGCTCCGCCAGGGGAGCGTCCTGATGGTAACCTCTTACGCCACGCGCACCTCGCCCGTGATCCGTGGCAAGTGGGTCCTCGAAAACATTCTCGGCACGCCTCCCCCGCCCCCCCCGGCCAACGTGCCGACGCTGAAGGACAACACGGTCTCCTCAACGCTCTCGGTCCGCGACCGGCTGGCCGAGCATCGCCGGAACATCGCCTGTGTGGGCTGTCATAAGTTGATGGATCCGGTTGGCTTCTCGCTCGAGAATTTCGACGCGGTCGGCCGCTGGCGAGACACGGAGGAAGGCCGTCCCGTGGACGCGACGGGTGGCCTGCCCGATGGCAGTCAATTCGTTGGCGTGAGCGGTCTCGAAAAGGGCCTCTTGAAACGCCCGGAACTGTTCGTCGGCACTCTGACAGAGAAGCTTCTGACCTTCGCGCTCGGCCGAGGCGTCGAGCCCTATGACGGCCCGGCCGTCCGCAAGATCGTCTGCGAGGCCCGCGCCGCCGATTATCGCTTCTCGTCCTTGATCGTGGGGATCGCGACCAGCACGCCCTTCCAGATGAGGAAATCCGAATGATCGTCATGAAGAAGGCCATGCCGCGCCGGACATTCCTCCGGGGCCTGGGAACAACCCTGGCCTTACCACTGTTGGACGCGATGGTCCCCTCAATGACCTCATTGGCCGCGACGCCCGCCGCCCCGGCCCATCTTCGCCGCCTGGGTTTCGTCTACATCCCGATGGGGTGCGACATCGCGCGGTGGACGCCGCCTCGTGCCCAGACCCTCGACGAGATGTCGATGATCCTGAGCCCGTTGGAATCTGTGAAGCAGCATCTGACGGTGATTACGAACCTGGAGCTTCGGAACGCCTACCCCGGCACGCACGCCACCTCGAACGCCTCGTTCTTGAGCGCGGCCACTGCGAAGCTGACCGAGAGCACCGACTATCATCTGGGTACGACGGTTGACCAGATCGCCGCCCAGCAGATCGGCCAGGGGACGCAGTTGCCCTCGCTAGAGATGTCGATGGACCTGCTCTCGACCGTCGGCCAATGCGACAACGGGTATGCCTGCGTCTATCAAAACAACCTCTCATGGTCGTCGCCGACGACCCCCCTCCCGTCTGAGGCCCACCCCCGAATCATCTTCGAGCGCCTGTTCGGCGAGGGCGGCAACGCGGCCGACCGCCGTGCCGCGCTGAAGAAGCGGGCGAGCCTCCTCGACTCGGTCACCGAAGAGGTGGCTCGCTTGAAGAACCAGCTCGGCCCAGCGGATCGCGCCAAGGTCGGCCAGTACCTGGAGACCGTGCGCGAGGTCGAGCGTCGCATCCAAAAAGCGGAAAACGACGTCAAAGACAACGCCCTCCCTGACCTCGACCGGCCCACCGGGGTTCCCGTCTCCTACGCCGACCATGCCCGGCTGATGTTCGACCTGCAAGTGCTGGCGATCCAGGGGGACGTGACCCGCGTGATTACGTTCCAGCTCGCCCGCGAGACCAGCGCGCGGACCTATCCCGAGATCGGCGTCCCTGACCCTCATCACCCGCTCACGCACCACGGCAACGACCCGGACAAGGTCGCGCGCATGGCCAAGATCAACCGGTTCCATGTGTCGCTGTTCGCCGAGTTCCTCGCGAAGCTGAAGGCCACGCCCGAGGGGAACGGATCACTCCTCGACCACTCGCTCTACCTCTACGGCAGCGGAATGGGCAACCCGAACGTCCACGACCACACGAACCTACCGATCCTCGTTGCCGGAGGCGCAGCCGGCAAGATGAGGGGCGGACGGCACATCCGCTACGAGAAGCCGACCCCGCTGGCCAACCTCCACCTGACCCTGCTCGACAAAGTCGGCGTCCGCGTCGATTCGTTCGCTGACAGCCAGGGCAAGGTCGAGGGCCTGTTCGAGCCTGTGTCGATCTGACGGGCCGAGGCGTGCGAACGAAAAAAAGGGGCGATCGCGATGGGTTGGAATCGATCGGGCGGATGCGGACTGGCTCTCGTCCTCCTGGGCTCCGTCTCGGCGACTCTCGGTGCCGACGCCCCTCTGGCGGACTCGGCCCAGAAGTCTGATCGGGCGGGCGTTCGAGCGCTCCTCAATCGGCGAGTGGACGTGAATCAGCCGCAGGTTGACGGGATGACGGCCCTGCACTGGGCGGCCTACCTCGACGACCTGGAGATGGCAAAGCGCCTGATCGTCGCCAAGGCCGACGTCAAGGCGTCGAACCGATATGGCGTGACACCTCTCTCCCTGGCCTGCACGAACGGAAGCCAAGCGATCGTCGAGCTGTTGCTCGAAGCCGGGGCCGACCCGAACGCGAAGCTCCCTGGCGACGAGACCGCGCTCATGACGGCCGCGCGGACCGGCAAGCTCGGGCCGGTGAAGACGCTGCTCGCCCGAGGGGCCGAAGTCAACGCCAAGGAGCGCCGAGGGCAGACCGCCCTCATGTGGGCGGCGGCCGAAGGGAATGCCGAGGTCGTCCAGGCCCTCTTGCGGGCCAAGGCCGATTTCCGATCCCCTCTGCCCTCTGGGTTCACACCCCTGTCCTTCGCCGTGCGCGAAGGCCGGACCGCCGTCGTCCGAATCCTGCTCGACGCGGGGGCCGATGTGAACGAGACGATGCAGCCCCAAAGGTCGGGCAGCAAGGCCCCCGCGAAGGGGACCGCACCGTTGATCCTCGCCGTCGAGAACGGCCACTTTGACCTGGCGGTTGTCTTGCTGAAGGCAGGCGCCGACCCGAACGACCAGCGTTCCGGCTACACGGCTCTCCACACGCTCACCTGGGTCCGCAAACCGAACCGAGGCGACGACGAGAGCGGTGATCCTTCCCCGATCGGCTCCGGGAATCTGACCAGCCTTCAACTCGTCGAGACGCTCATGGAGCACGGTGCCGACGTCAACGCGAAGCTCAAGCGCGGCCCTTCAGGACGGGGCGTCCTCAATCGGGTCGGCGCGACCCCGTTCCTGCTGGCCTCAATGACCGCCGACGTGCCGCTCATGCGACTGCTGGTCAAGCATCACGCCAACCCACTGCTGCCAAACACCGACCATAGCACCCCGCTGATGGCCGCAGCCGGAGTGGGGTCGCTCGCCCCCGGTGAGGAGGCAGGGACCGAAGACGAAGCGGTGCAGGCCGTCAAACTCGCGATCGAACTCGGCGGCGACGTGAACACGGTCGACGACAACGGCGAGACCGCCATGCACGGCGCGGCTTATAAGAGCCTTCCGAAGATCGTGCAATTGCTGACCGATTCGGGGGCCAAGGTCGAGATCTGGAACCGTAAAAACAAGTACGGATGGACACCGTTCTCGATCGCGGAGGGCCATCGGCCGGGAAACTTCAAGCCCTCGCCGGAAACGATGACTGCCCTTCGTCGCGTGATGCTCGCCGCTGGCGTATCGCCCCCATCCAGCGCAGGGTCTATTGAGGCGAGCAAGACGTATCCTTGACGCACCGGTTCTCAAGGCGTCAAGGCGTCAAGGCGTCCCAAGCAGGGCGAACGACGCCCCGGCCAGATGCGATCCGGCCGGGGCTGGTCACGTCCAGAGGCACAGATCAGGGACGCAGGCCCGACTGGCCGGGGTTGATCGGCGTGGCCTCGACGCGGCCCGAGAACGCGGGGATCGGGCGATTGGGGGTCGTCCCGAGAGTCTCGGTATAGGGATAGACCGGTGTGTTTCCCGCGATCGGCGCACGGCCGCCGGACGGGTGGTCTCCGCCGCAGCCGGAGTAGGGAAGAAACCGCTGACCCCGCGTTGTGTAGGGGTTGTAATAGGTCGCGAAGTAGAGTTGATCGGGCGGTAGCGCCAGGTATCGGGGGAAGTGATACTCGGGGATGCGGTTCGCTCCGAGGGGGAGGGCCGTGCCGAAATCGACCCAGCCATAGCCGTCGGGGTTGCCGTTTTTGAAGCCGTAGCCGTAGCCCGGGCCGTCGTTGAGAATCTGCCCGCGCGGTTGCAGGAAGTCGAACAGGCCACCCGTCGAGGAGACGGAGATCCAGAGCACCAGCGAGCCGATAGAGGACGCCATCGCCAACCTCCGTGCGAATCGAGGACGCCAGGCCGCGCGGGGACAAACCGTCCGCAAACCTAGCCTGATATCGAGTCTACACGCGCCAGGTGGCTCCAGCGCGAATTTCGGGCTCGGTGTCCCTTCCGAATTTAAGGGGAAATGGTTACGATTCGGTCAGCGCGAATTTGCCGGTCTTTCCCGGGTTGCCCATGATCGTACTGATCGACAATTACGACTCGTTCACCTACAACCTCGTCCAGCGACTCGGCGAGATCGACCCGAGCCTTGACCTGCTCGTCCTCCGCAACGATCAGGTTACGCTCGACGAGATCGAGGCCAAGCGGCCGACCCATCTCATCATCTCCCCCGGTCCATGCACGCCGAACGAGGCCGGGATCTCCAACGAGGTGATCCGCCGCTTCGCCCCCAGAATCCCGCTCCTGGGCGTCTGCCTCGGCCACCAGTGCATCGGCCACACATTCGGGGCCAAGGTCGTCCGTGCCGATCGGATCATGCACGGCAAGACCTCGCTCATTCACCACGACGGCCTGGGTGTCTATCGAGGTCTCTCGAATCCGTTCGAGGCGACTCGCTACCACAGCCTCGTGATTCAGCCTGGCACCCTGCCCGACGAGTTCAAGGTGACAGCCTGGACCGACGAGGGAGAGATCATGGGCGTCCGCCACGCCTCGTATCCCCTTGAAGGCGTGCAGTATCACCCCGAGAGCTTCCTGACGCTCGAAGGGATCAAGCTGCTCAAGAATTTCATCGGCCGATGATACCCCAGGGACTGATGCTCACGGTCCCCGAGGCGCTGGCCGCCGTCCGCGACCGGGCCAGCCCCCTGCCCCCTCGGCGCGGCTGGCTGACCAAGTCGCTAGGCCAGGTCCTCGCCGAAGATGTCATCGCTGACATCGACCTGCCCCCCTTTGATAAGGCCGTCGTCGACGGGTTTGCCGTCAGGTCGGTCGACGTCAACGGCCCCGCGCCCGTGCGGTTGAGGGTCGTCGAAGAAATCTACGCCGGTCAGGTGCCGACCCGTCGCGTTGGACCCGGCGAAGCCTCTGCGATCATGACCGGTGCCCCCCTACCTGACGGGGCCGACGCCGTCGTCATGGTCGAGAAAACCCAGTGTCCCGAGCCGGGCATCGTACTCCTGTCCGGGCCGATTGAACCCGGTCAGAACCGACTCGTGCGCGGCCGAGAGTTGCGGGCGGGCGACATCGTCATGCCTCGGGGCGTGGTGCTCGACGCGGCCAAGCTCGGGGTGATGGCGTCGGTCGGCTTCGGGACGGTGATGGTCCGTCCCCGTCCGATCGTCGCGGTGGTCGCGACCGGCGACGAACTCGTCCCGTTCCACAAATCGCCCGGACCCGGCCAGATTCGCAACTCAAACACCGTCCTCCTGGCCGCGCTCGCCGAGGAGCACGGCGCGATGGTCCGCCCCATGCCCATCGCCCCTGATCGGCCCGAAGCGCTCCGGGACGCCTTCCGCAAGGCCCTCGAAGGCGACGAGCTCTCCCCAGGTCGGGCCGACATCCTGCTCATCAGCGGCGGCGTCTCGGCCGGGAAGCGAGATCTTGTCCCCGAGGCCCTCGAAGCGCTCGGAATCGGCTGCATCTTCCATAAGGTGAAGGTCAAGCCCGGCAAGCCGCTCTGGTTCGGCGTCGGCCCCGATCGCGACGGCGGCCCACCTGCCCTCGTCTTCGGACTTCCAGGCAATCCCGTGAGCGGCCTGGTGAGCTTCCTGCTCTTCGTCCGCCCCGCCCTGGCGATCCTCGCCGGGATCGAAGAGGAATCGAACCTCAGCGTCCCGCTCGCTTCCCCCTATCACCACCTCGACGACCGAGACACCTACCGCCCCGCGCGACTGGTCGCATCCCCAGACGGAACGGGCCTCCGGGTCGAGCCGCTCACCTGGGCCGGGTCGTCCGACCTCCGAGGCGTCGGCACTTCTGACGGCTTCGCGATCTTTCCCTCCGGCGAGCGAATCTATCAGAAAGACGAGCAAATCGGCTTTTTGTCGCTTCGTCCTTCGCGATCTCCCCTGCGACATTCGTATTCTACTTGGCCGCCCGGCGAGGGGCCGC
Source organism: Isosphaeraceae bacterium (assembly GCA_025356435.1). Lineage (GTDB taxonomy): Bacteria > Planctomycetota > Planctomycetia > Isosphaerales > Isosphaeraceae > CAMFLR01. Next base: position 8,525 of record JANXSY010000060.1, read on the forward strand.
AGCGAACCGCCCACTAAGAGGATTCACTATGTCGTCGCAAACCCTCCCGGCGGCGAACCCAAAGACGGGCGATGTCCCCAAGGTTCCGAACCCCGTTGGCACCCATCCAGCGCTACTCGGTCTGGCCTCCGGGATCGTGCTCTGGTTCGCCTTTCCGCCTGCGGCGTGGAGCTGGCTGGGATGGGTGGCGTTAGTGCCCTTGTTCCTCCTGATTAAGAGTCAGCGGTCCCGAGCCGCGATCTATTTCGGGGCGTGGCTCGGTGGGTTCGCCTTCTGGCTGCTGGCCCTCAACTGGATCTTGTGCATCGACGCGACCGCCGCAGTCGCCTGGGTGGCGATGGCGTTCGCGCTCTCGCTGCTCTGGCCAGCCTTCCTGGCGATCACGCGCCACGCGGTCGGTCGGCTCGACCTGCCCGTGATGCTCGTCGCGCCGATCGTCTGGACGGCGATCGAATATGTGCGGGCCTACCTTCTCACCGGCTTTCCCTGGTATTACCTCGCGCACAGCCAGTATCGCCAGCTCGCGCTGATCCAGGTAGCTGACTTCGCCGGTTCGCTCGGGCTCAGCCTGCTCATGGCCGCCGCGAATGCGTTCGTCGCCGACGCCCTGACCCTCCCCCTGCTCCGCCCCACCCGCCGGGGGCCTCGGCTCACGCGACCAATGGGGCGACGCGCCGTCATCCTCGCCGTGGCCCTCGCGTCGACCCTCGGCTACGGTCTGTTCCGACTCCGGACGGCCAGGTTTGAGCCCGGCCCAACGGTCGGCCTGATCCAGTCGAGCCAGATGCAGCGCTATCGGTCAGACAGCACGGCCGAGCAGATCGTCGAAGAGTTCCAGATTCTCATCGCCCGCGCCTCACGCTCGAACCCGCGGCCGACCCTGATCGTCTGGCCCGAGACGGCCTATCCATATGGCTATGTCGCGATCGACCCCCAGCTCGCCCCCGACGAGTTCGGCCGGCAAGTCAAGGCGCTGAGTCCCGAGGATAGCGCCGCTGACTGGCTCGCAAAGCGCGACTCGATCAATTCCCACCTCCACCAGTGGGTCAATGCGATGGGCATCCCGATGGTCGTCGGCTCGACCACCTACGACTTCCGCCCCGGCGGGCTCGACAAATACAACTCGGCCATCCTCTTCGAACCTGAGAAGTCAACGATCCAGAGCTATCACAAGCTCCACCTCGTCCCGTTCGGCGAGTATGTGCCCTTGCTTCAGACCTTCCCCTGGCTCGTCGCGCTCACCCCTTATCGCAACGGCCACATTCCCAGCCTCACCTTCGGCGGCACGCCCTCGTGGTTCGACGAGGGAAAATATCGCTACGCCACCGCGATCTGCTTCGAAGACACCGTGCCGCAAGTCACCCGCCGCCTCTTCTCCGAGGTGCCCGACGGCCGCTCCCCCGACGTCCTCCTTAACCTCTCGAACGACGGCTGGTTCACCACGCTCGACAGGGATAAGCAGGTCCGCGGCTCGTCCGAGCACGAGATGCATCTCGCCGTGAGTGTCTTCCGATCGGTCGAGCACCGCGTCCCCCTCGCCCGCGCCGCGAACACCGGCATCTCCGCCGTCATCGACGGCAACGGCCGGATCGTCGAGTCCCTCCCCTCGGGCAAGTCCGATCTCCTCGTCGTCAACGTTCCTCTCGACCCCCGCACCGGCCTCTACACCACCCTCGGCGACTGGGTCGGCCTCCTCTGCCTCGCCGTCACGATCGGGCTGGTGCCTTTGGGTTGGGTCCGGCCTTCGAGAAAGGTCGCCCTGGCTTGATCTCAGGTCGGCCTTGAAGGATACTAAGGTCGTCGGCGACTTGGA
>JANXSY010000063.1 GCA_025356435.1 Isosphaeraceae bacterium
CTTCCAGGTCCTCTGCTTCGCGCCGGCGTTCTGGAACGGCCAGGACCCGATTCTGAAAGAACGGCTCTACGGTCTGACCCCGAACGAAGGGAACCACGGCGAGGATGTGAAGGAGTATTACTTCCACCTCGATAATACGCCCACGCATTCTTACATGAAGTATCTCTATAAGTATCCGCAGCGGTCCTTTCCGTATGCGCAGCTTGTGAACGAGAACGCGAAGCGGTCGACCCACGACTTCGAGTACGAACTGCTCGACACGGGGGTTTTCGACGACAACCGCTATTTTGACATCGTCATCGAGTACGCCAAGGTCACGCCTGAAGACTACTGCATCCGAATTGAGGCGTTCAACCGAGGTCCAGATGCCGCCCCCTTGCACATCCTCCCTCACCTCTGGTTCCGGAACACCTGGTCGTTCAAGCCGGGGAAGGCCAGCGTCCCCAGCATCACGCCAGGGGCAGAGGGGCCAAAATTCCAGTCGATCGTCTCTGACGACTCATCAGTCTCGCTCCTGACGAACGTACCCGTCGTCTACAACCTGGGGCCCCGCCATCTGATCGCCCCTACAGGTGGAGACATGCTCTTCACCGACAATGAAACGAATCCCGCGCGAGCAGCTGTGCCGGCTCATTCGGCGGCAAGTCGCTACGTCAAGGATGCGTTTCATCGTCATGTGGTCGATGGCGAAGAATGCGTCAATCCGCATCAGATTGGGACAAAAGCCGCATATCACTATCATTTTCCGGCGATTCCCGCAGGGGGCTCGGCCGTGTTGCGGCTTCGCCTGACCGACACTCTCGAAGGCGATGACCCGCTGGCTATGGTCGATAAGATCGTCGATCTCCGGCGTGCCGAGGCCGACGAGTTTTATGCCGAGATCCACCCGAAAGAAGCGACAGAGGATGAGAAGCGGATTCAGCGGCAGGCCCTCTCGGGGATGCTCTGGACCAAACAGTCTTATCTGTATGACGTCAACGCATGGCTCGTCGGCGACGATCCCGCGAACCCACCCGAGGCGTCGCGCTGGCATGTCCGAAATGCCCGATGGCGGCACCTGAATTCGCTGAGGATCTTGTCGGTCTGCGACAAGTGGGAATACCCCTGGTTCGCGGCTTGGGACCTCGCGTTTCACTGCGTCCCGCTCTCGCTGGTCGACCCCGAATTCGCCAAAAGGCAACTCTGGCTCCTCCTTTTCGAGCAGTTCCAGCACCCCAATGGTCAGATTCCCGCTTATGAGTGGGAGTTTTCCGACCTCAACCCGCCCGTCCACGCCTGGTCGGTCTGGCGGGTCTATAACTCCGACATGAAGCAGAACGGCAAGGGCGACCGCGCCTGGCTCGAACGTTGCTTCCACAAGCTGCTGATGAACTTCTCGTGGTGGGTCAACAAGGTCGACGGTGCTGGGAATAACGTCTTCGAAGGCGGATTCCTCGGCCTCGACAACATCACGGTCATCGACCGAAGCTCTCCCGCGCTCGACGGCACCCGCCTTGAACAGTCCGATGCCACCGGCTGGATGGGGATGTTCTGCCTCAACCTGATGCGGATCGCCCTCGAACTCTCGCGAGAGAACTCTACATACGAGGCTCTCGCCACCAAGTTCTTTCAGCATTATGTCTATGTCGCCAACGCGATGAAACATGTTCGTAAAAGAGATTATCAACTCTGGGACGAAGTTGACGGATTCTTTTATGATGTTCTTGTTTATCCCAACGGCGAGCACCACAAGTTCCGCGTCCGGTCGCTTGTCGGCCTGATCCCGATGTTCGCCGTCGAGTGTCTCGAAGAAGACTATCTCGAACCGTTTAAAGAATTCCGGGGTAACTTCGAGTGGTTCAAGAAGAACCGGGCTGAGTTGACCGGTCGGGTCGTTCATACGGTCAACGAGGGCGGCAAAACAACGCACGTCCTGACGATCCTCGACTGGGAGCAGTTCCAGCGGCTCGGCGATCGTATCTGCTCCGACAAGGAATTCCTCTCTGACTACGGGCTTCGAAGCCTCTCGAAGGCCCACCAGAACGCACCCTTCGAATTCAACGGCAACTCAGTGGGGTATGAGCCGGCCGAGTCACTGGTCAGGATCAAGGGAGGAAACTCGAACTGGCGTGGCCCGATCTGGTTCCCGACGAGTTACCTGCTGATCGAATCGTTGCGGAAACTTTCGAAGGCGTTTGACAGTTCGCAAAGCCCCGTCCTTCCGAGTGGGAAGACGATCACCTTCCCGGCGCTTGCGAAAACGATCGCCGACCGCATGATCTCGATCTTCACGCGTGACGAGGACGGCCGACGCGCGGTTTACGGCGGTTCGAAGAAGTTCCAAGAAGACCCCCACTGGCGTGACCTGATCTTGTTCTACGAATACTTCCACGGAGACAACGGCGCTGGCCTTGGCGCTTCGCACCAGACCGGCTGGACGGGGCTTGTCGCGTCGCTCATCGACGAGTGGAGATAGCCTCCTGATCGGCGTCGGTGCGCGGGCCTATCAATGGGTTCGTTCGCGCAACGACCCCGCCGGGAAGGCGAGCGCGATATCCGGAGAACTCCGGCCGAGGTTCGGGATAGTCGGTGCTCACGAACTGGGCACCGCTGGCCAGGGCCTTGTCGCGTCTTGAGGTGTCGTTGATACGGGCCTCCTTGGTGTCGGCATCGGCACGTGTTCGTACGAGGAGACCGTCGCGCACCATCTGCTGAATCCGGTCGAAGTCGCCCACCGGGTCGTTGATTTTCATCCACGCCGCCGCCGGGTGTTCGGGGCCGACGCTGGCGAACATCGGGCGGCCTCGAAGAGCTTCGTGGCCGTCGAGATATCGATCTCGCAACGCTCCCTCGTTATCGAGGGCGAAGATCACTTTTCCTCGGGACGATTCAAGCGACGGCCAGCCTCGCGTGCGGATGGCATCGCGGAGGGTGGGTGACTCTCCTCGAATCAGGTCGGGCGAGACGATCTCTTCGCGATCAAAGACAGAGGCGATCTCGGCATCAACTCCGTCGAGCTCCGCCTTGCCAAATGCGACCGGGCGGGTCGGCAGCCCGATTATCGACTCGTCCTTCAACTCGACGAGGATCATGATCGGCACATGGCGAGGATGGGCTTTCGACCAGCTCCTGACCGTCTTGAGGGCGTCGACGAAGCTCGTCTCTGTGCTCAGATAGTCGATGTCCTGGACGTGGAAGACCTTGAGTCCGGGCCGATCCAACATCCCGCCTTCATTCGGGTTAGGTCCTGGGTCGAGCCCCTGATCGAGGAGGAGTTTTCGGACGAAAAGACTCGCGTAGTGGCCGCCTTTCGGGTCAGCGAAAACGTCGAGTTCGATCTGGCGGACTCCCAGGCGGGTGAACTGGTCGGCCAGGGGCTTGTGGCTATAGTCGAGCCCCTCGACACGGCCCCTCCCCGCGACAGCGATGACCTTCATCACGCCCGGACTTGGAACGATGTGATAGGAGTTGTGAGTGCCTATCACCTGGATCTGGTTCATCCGCAGCTCATCTCCGATCGCCGGGAGGGCTGTGACGAGGAGCGTGAATGCCGTCGCGATGAGTCGCCGAGGGTTCATGACAGGGGCCTCAATGGGTTCGTTCGGTCAGACGGCCATCACGGGTTGACTCGTCGGCAGGTCCAGCCGTCCTGGCCAATTTCAAGCTGTTGTCGCAGGGGCGGATCGGCGAGGAGGTTGAGATAGTCGGCACGTTCAACCGTGAGCAAGAGAAGTCGGAAGGACGTCAGAGGCGTCGACGAGTCTGGAATCTCGGCCGAAACGTGGGCGTCGTGGTTCTGCCAATCCGTTCCTGGTGACGGCCAGTCGAACTGGATCCGAACAGCGTCTGCGAGTGATCGCCAGACGTCGGTGCGTAGCCCCGCCAGGAATCGATCGGAGTCGTTGATTGAGCGGGCCGTCCCGCCGAGACGGTATTGCTCGCGCGTGCGGCCGAAATACCAACAGATCTCGAAGAACGGCGATCGGGCGATCTCGGCCATCTTCTGGCTCCGCGCGTCGACCGTGACGATCAGGTCGTCGGAGTCGGGTCGAAAGCCTCGAAAGACGACCGTTCGGTTCGCGGGCCGACCGTCGAGGCCGAGGGTCGCCAACTGGACGTATCGGCACATCGGATCGTCGCGGTGAGCGAGGAGGGACGCATCCAGGGTGAGTCGCCAAGGCGTCGTCATCGAGACTCTCCGTTCTGTTTACGACTCAGTGTCGGCGGCATTATCATAGCCGAGAGGGAACGGCCAATCCGCAAACGCAGCTTGCCGGAGTTTGGCTTCGTTCGGTCAGGACCGGCAGCGGTCATCGTTGGGTTCGTTTGGCGCGATGATCGGTCGATGTCGGTTGGGTTCGCTCGGTTGAAGGTGGTGCGACATGCCCCCCCACCCTAACCCTCTCCCACGTGGTGGGGAGGGG
>JANXSY010000072.1 GCA_025356435.1 Isosphaeraceae bacterium
GCCGCCACCGCCGCCGCCGCCGGACGCGTTGGTGACCGTCGCCGAGGCCGACCCGGTGAAGGTAAGTGCGCCCGCCGAGGCCTTGGTGACACCCGCGATCGTGATCGTGTTCGTGCCGTTCGTCAGGCCGAGCGCCGAGACCGGGGTGATCGTGATAATGGCGAAGCCGTTGCCCGCCGTGAGGGTCGCGTTGGGATAGGCGACGCCGTTGACCACGATCGTCGCCGGGTTAATATCGGTGCTCGCGACGAAGCCGGGCGTGTTGAACACGTAGATCAAGAGCGACGTTTTCGAGGCGTCGATCGAGAACGGCCCGGTCTGCGAGTTGACACCGATCGTGGTGGAGATCGACGCATTCGTGCCGGTCCCCGTGCCCGCCGGTCCGAGCCGGCTGTAGACGCCTTCAAGAACGAAGGCCGCTCCCGCCGCGTTCCGGGCGGTGCTCGGTGGGTTGCTGCCGGGGGTGGCGAGACTGTAGCCGGGGGCACCGATGATCAGGTCGCCCAGCGTATCGCCATCGGTGGTGTGGGCCTGGCCGGGGAACGTGAGCCGCCCGGAGACCGACGCCCCGAGGAAGGCCGGCAGGATCGAGCCGGTCGCCCCCGACGGGATCGTGATGAGATTGCCGCCGATCGTCGCATTTGTGACGTTCCCGAGGCCGAGAACGCCGCTCAGGTTCGGGCTACCTGGGATCAGATACACCGCTCCGTAGCCGGCGTTGAAGCCGGGGGAGCCGATGGCGATCTCGTTGTAGATGTCGTTGTTGATCCGGCCGACGGGGGTAAGCGAGTATCCGGTGAGGTCTCCGGCCGCCTGTCCCCGGAAGGTGGCTGAGGTAATCCCGGTGGGGATCGCACCCAGCGGGACGGTCCCGACGATCCGCGAGCTGACCGGCGAGCCGTAGATCAGATAAGCGACGCCGGTGCCGGCGTTGGCGACGGGGGCACCGATGAGGATGTCGCCGTTACCGTCGCCGTTGAAGTCGCCCGCCGAGGAGATCGAGAAGCCGGTGAGGTCGCCCGTGGCAATCCCAGTGAAGGTGATGCCGGGCATTGCACCCGTGGTTGTGGCCGGGTCCCCGATCGTGCTGAGTCGCACCCGAAGGATGTTCTCGCTAATATCGATGGTCGCATATTGCGCGAGGTTGAGCCCGCCGTAGATCAGGGAGGCCTGGCCCGCGCCGGTGGTGGTCTGGGGCGAGCCGATCAGCAGGTCGGAGATCGACTGATTGGCGCTGGTGCGGGCGTTGTCGAAGTTGACGTTGCCGCCGAGCGAAAAGCCGGCCTGATCGCCCGGGGCGTTACCAGTGAAAATCACGCCCGGGGTGAAGCCCGTCGCCGTGGGCTGGCCGACGGCATCGACGTTAATCACGGCACCCAAACCGGGATTCCGGAAGCTCGTGCCCGAGAGCAGGTAGACAGCACCCGCGTTCAGGTTACCGTCAATCGTGGCCCCGGGGGCACCGACGGCGATGTCATTGAACCCGTCGGTGATCACGTCGCCGACGCCCGAGCCTGAGGCCCCGAGCCGCGAGCCGGCACGGCCGCTCACAAGAGTGACAACATTCGTCACGAAAGTGGTCGGGTTGTCGACGTCGATAACCGAAGTCCGCGTCAGCCCCGCGCCGCCGTAGATGATGTAGGCGCGGCCGGTGCCGGCGTTTCCGCCGTTGATATCGTTGGCCCCCGGCGCACCGATCATGAACGAGCTAAGTCCGCTGCCGTTGATGTCGCCAAGCGCCGTCACCGAGGCACCGAGCTTGGAGTTTGAGTTCTCCGACATGATCCGTACGCCCGCGAACGGGAACCCCTGGTTGCCGTTGGCGGGGTTGGCCTGGACCACGTTGTTCAGGACGGCGAGGTCGCCGATGCGGTTCTGGGTGTTGAGCAGCGCGAAGTCGATCGTCCCTTGGTTGACCCCCTGCGACCCAAAGATCAGGTAGGCAGAGCCGGGGGGCGTGTTGGCCCCCAGGCCGATCGACGTGTTGTTGCGGATGACCGAGGGTGCGCCGACGACAAAGCTGTCGTAGCCCGACCCGGTCACGTCGCCAACGTCGGTGACGGAATAGCCGGCCCCAGCACCAGCGGCGAAGCCGGTCTCCTGGACGCCCAGGGGGCGGGTCGCGATCGTCGAGAGGTCAAGATTGACCCCGGTCAGCAGTTCCCGGCTCTCGAGAAGTTCGGGGCGGAGACGGACCGTAAACCGCCGCCGACGGTCCGCTGATGTTCGGGCTCCGCGCTTGTCAAAGAACATTGGAGAGTCCCTCCTCCACAGGCCTTGTCCAGCGTCGCATCCGCCCCGGGTCGTACGACCCCGAGTCCGGCCAGGTTCCTTCGAGACGATCAGACCCCAGGGCAACTCCACCCCGAGGGACGACCGACGCGGCGCGATTTCGCCGCTAAGGAAATCCCGTACAACCATCTATTTCGACCTTGACACCCGGATGACTCCACCCAAACCGAGACGAGATGCGAAGAACGGTAACTCTCGTCTCGGAGATTTCGGTTCAACCTGAGCAATCGTCATGACCGATACCAGCCACATCCAATGGGCGCCGGCCTTCAACCCTCTCGGCCGAGTCGTCCCCTCCGTCCCTTCTATGGCGGGGGCGGCGTGTCCGATCCGGAAGCCCACGCGTCTAAGGCAATCGACGACCACTCCCCCGCCGTCGGGTGAGATCGAGGAATGGAACCGATGAATTCTCGAACTGCCAACCCGCCCCAGGCGACGACGCGACGGAAGCTCGCGACGCTGCTGGTCTTCATGGCCGCCGCCTCCCAGTGCGGGTGCGGCCGAGAGTTCTTCCGCGAGTGGGCCAATCAGGACGTCTCGGAAGCGATCTTCGAGAAGAGCCGCGACCCCCGCTTTCGCATCGATATGTTCTCGATTGACCCGCCCGCGATGTCGCGCTATGCCGACCCCTATGACCCTGACCGCCCCCCCGCGCCCCCCGACGACCTCGCGACCCAGGCCCTCTCGCCGGTCCCCCAGACGGCCGACAATCGCCTGCTCGTGCCGCTCGAAGGCACCGGCTACCTCGCGATGCTTGAGGAATATCAGGCGGAGAACATGGCCCGACAAGATGCGCTGAATGCGTCGAACGCCGCCGCCTCGGGGCCGGCACCGACCTTCGGCTACGGACCGAACCCCCCGACCCCCGCCCCCCCCGCACCGGCGGTTCCCTCGCCTTTCACCCCACCCGCCGCCGCGCAACCGGAGACGCCTAAGCCGCTTGCGCCCGGGGTCCGCAGTGCAACGCCGGTCCCCGCGTCGAATTCGGGGACGGGTCCGCGACAGATGTCGCCCTTAAATGGAGTGAGTCTGCCTCCGGTGACCCCCATTCCCGCCTCTGTGCCCCCCGTCCGGCCCGCCAATGGGCCGTCGGCCCGGAACGTGCGGCAGAGAGATGACGGCCTCCGGCTCGCCGCGATGCAAGACCCGACCAAACCAAGCACTCCGTCGACACCCCCGGCCATGGAAACCAGACGTATCCCGGTCGATGCCCCCGACGACCCCGCGAAAGATCCGCTCCACACCCCTGCGATACCGGGCGACACCACCCCTCGCGAAGTGCAAGACCTCTCCAAGCCGATCCTCCCCCGGTCCGACCTCTCGCCGATGGAGAATCAGGAGGCTGAGGCCGCCGGGGCCGAACTCCTCGGGCTGCTCGGCAGCGGCATCATCGACTTCGACGAGAACGCCGCCATCGGCCTGAAGAAGAACTCCCGCCCCTATATCGTGAACATGGGCCAGGCCATGACGCTCTCACTGATCAACGCCCGTATCTACCAGTTTCAACTCGAAAATCTCTACCTGACGGCCCTCCCGGTGACGCTCCAGCGGTTCGCCTTCACGCCGCAATTCATCGCCGGGCTTTCGCCGTCGACCGGCACCCTGGGGCCGAATGGCGCTGGACTGTTCCCGACTGTGAACCCCGGGACCATCTTCAACTACCGGACCCGCGCCACAGGGCTTCAGCAGTCGACCCTTAATCTCGGCACCGTGGCGGCCGTCGGCAAGAACTTTGACAACGGCGTGAAGATCCTCGCGTCATTCGCCAGCCAGGTTGTCTTC
>JANXSY010000095.1 GCA_025356435.1 Isosphaeraceae bacterium
CCCGACTTCGTCCGGCACGTCGTGAGAAAGTGGCCGATGGACGTCGTCGAGTCGTCGCCGCTCGACCGTCCTGATCCGCCGCCGCCTCCACGTCCAAAGCGATTCATCAGTGAGTCCAGAAGCGATCCCTTCCCGATCATCTCCGCGCCGATCCTCGCGGCGACCGTGCCGCAACCGCCTCGCGTTCGAGACCTGATGATCGGGCTCACATTCCTCGCAATCGATCGCGTCCGGTCGGAGATCCGCCATGTGCGAATTTCACAGACAAGCTTTCAGAAGGCCCTCGGCGTGTCGTATCGAGACCGGGGCGTGGCGTATGAGGCAAAGGGGGATCACGTCCGAGCCGTCGACTGCTTTGACAAGGCTCTTCGGCTCGATTCGAACGACCCTGCCTCGCTCCACGAACGCGGCCTCGCCCGGCTTTCGCTCGGCGACACGATCGGGGCGCTTGCTGACATCCACGGGGCCGTCCGCCGAAAGTCCGACTCCGCCATCTTCCGAACGCACCTCGGCCAGATCCACGCTCGGCTAGGGATCTTCGACACCGCAGTTGCCGACTTCAATATCGCGCTCGAACTCGACCCCAATTTTGCCCCCGCCTATCGAGATCGGGGCGATGCCTACCTTGCCAGTGGGGATCGTCCCAGGGCGATCGCCGACTTCGACCATTACCTTCGCATCCACCCGAATGATCCCAAGACCCTCAGCAACCGTGGCCTGGCACTCTTCGGAGAGGGGCAAGCCTACAAGGCGATCGCGAGCTTCGACGAGGCGATCCGGCTCGACCCTCGATCGGCCGTCCTGCACCACAACCGCGGCTGGGTCTACGCGAAGCTCGGCGACACGTTCGAAGCCGTCACCGAATTCGACACGGCGCTCCGGCTCGACCCCAAGCTGGAGATCGCCTCCAAGGCCCGCGCTGACGCCCTCGCCCAGCGTCCGGTCGAGACCCTTCCGACCGCCAGTCTCGCCGTCGATGCGATCAAGCCCCCGCCGTTGCCACTGCCATCAAGGGGCGTCTTGACCACGCCTCGGTGAAGCCTGCATGGGGGCCGATCCGACTCGATGATCGCACGCCCATTGGCCTCCGCGAGCGTGCGTGTATGATGGGGCAACGTTCGCCCTAACAACGCTAGAGGTCATCGCCGATGAAGCCCCGACGCCTTGCTGTGGCCCTGACTCTCGTCATCCTCTCAGCTGGCCCGAGTGTCAAAGGGGCCTTGATCTGGGTTGAGGGGGAGAGGCCAATCGCGTCGACGATGCATCGGCATCCGTTCTGGTATGACCAGTTCAAGCGTGAACTGGTGTCTGGCGGAGACCTCATCAGCAACTTCGCAGCCGAAGCCGGTGAGGCCAGCTATCGCGTCAACGCACCCAAAGGCGGAGAGTATAACCTCTGGGTCCGCGCGAACCCAATCCAGGCCCGGCTCTCGTACCGGCTCAACGACGCGGGTTGGACTGTAATCGACCTCGAAAAGGAACAGTCCGACTCGACCAATATCGCGGCCGACGGCAAGCCCGACCTGCGGTTCCTGGCGTGGGCAAGGGCCGGCAAGGTCATGCTCAAGGGGGGCGTAAACGTCGTGCGCTTTCGCATGGACAGCCCGAACCAGAACCACGGCTATCTCGATTGCTTCGTCCTCGCCGACGAGCCGTTCCACCCGCGCGGGGCGATCAAGCCAGGGCAGGCCACTGCGTCGCAAGCGGACTGGTTCGCGTTCGACCCCAAGGCCGATCCCTTCCACGCCGATAACGCCATCGACCTCCGCTCGCTCAACGAAGAGGTCGCAGGCCAGGGGGGTTTCATCGCGGCAAAGGGGTCGCAGTTCGTCCACTCCTCGACCGGTGAGCCCGTCCGGTTCTGGGCTGTGAACGGTCCCGCAGGCAAAGACCGCGAGGCGCTCCGCATCGAGGCCCGCATCCTGGCCAAGCGAGGCGTGAACCTCGTGCGGATTCACCACGGATATTTCGACAAAAAGGGGGACGTTGATCCCGCCGCAATCCTCCATGCGATCGACGTCGTTGAGACGATGAAGGCCGAAGGGATCTATAGCCACTTCTCGATCTATTTCCCGCTCTGGCTCGACCCGACGCCCGACAACGCCTACCTCAAAGGCTATGACGGCAAGACGCATCCCTTCGCCGCGCTCTATTTCAACAAGCCCTTCCAGGCCCAGTATCGCGCCTGGTGGAAGGCCCTGCTCACCACCCCCAGCCCCGCCACCGGCAAGCGGCTGATCGACGACCCCGCCGTCTTCGGGGCCGAGATCATCAACGAAGATTCCTATTTCTTCTGGACGTTCAACGACAAGAACATCCCCGACCCGCAGCTTCGAATCCTCGAACGCCAGTTCGGCGATTGGCTTGTCAAGACATATGGATCGCTCGACGCCGCCCTCAAGCATTGGGGCGGCTCGCCCATCCCGCGCGACAACCCCTCCGAGGGCCGCCTCGGCTTCCGCCCACTCTGGAACATCGCCAACGAAAGACTCGCACGCGATAAAGACGCCGCCGCATTCCTCGTCGACAGCCAGCGCGGTTTTTATCGGGAGACCTATGCCTTCCTCAAGGGACTCGGGTTTCGCGGCCTGATCACCGCTTCGAACTGGGCGACGGCCAGCCCCGAGGTCTTCGGACCGCTCGAAAAATATACGTATACCTCGACCGACTTCATCGACCGTCACGGCTATTTCAGCGGCCGGGTGCAAGGCGAGGCGTCGGAGTGGTCGATCCGCGACGGCCACACTTACGCCGATCGCAGCGCCCTACGGTTCGACCCTGACCAGCCCGGCAAAGCGCGGGCGTTCGTCCATCCGTCGATCGACCCGAGCTACGACGGCAAGCCCTCGATGATCTCCGAAACGACCTGGTCCCGGCCCAACCGTTATCGCCCCGAGGCCCCGATCTTTTTCGCGGCCTATGGAGCCTTGCAGGACAGCGACGCCATCGTCCACTTCGCCGATGATGGTGCATCATGGTCGGTCAAGCCCGGCTATTTCATGCAGCCCTGGACGCTGATGACCCCCGCGATGATGGGCCAGTTCCCCGCCGCCGCCCGCCTCTACCGCCAGGGACTTGTTGCCCCCGGCGACTTGCTCGTTGACCTCAACCTCAAGGTCGGAGACCTGCTCGACCTCAAGGGAACACCCCTCCCGCAAGACGCCGCGTTCGACGAACTGCGACTCAAAGACGTCGCGCGCGGGTCGTCGCTGCGGCCCGGCAACGTCATCGACCCCCTCGTCCACTTCGCGGGGCGGACCAACGTCAACTTCACTGCCTCGGGTGGGCCTGCGAAGCTCAAAGATCTGACCCCTTATATCGACCGCAAACGCCAGAGGGTCGTCAGCACGACGGGCCAGCTTGGGCTCGACTATGGCAAGGGCCTGCTCACGATCAACGCACCCGCCGCGCAGGGTGTTATCGGCAACCTTAAGGAAGGTGGACTCGTCGATCTGAAGGATATGACGATTGCGTCAAACCTTGACCTTGGCGAGGTTATTGCCGTCAGCCTCGACGGCAAGCCGCTCGCGACTTCGCGCAGGTTGCTGCTTCAGGTGATGTCCGAAGAACAGCCAAGCGGCTTCCGCGCCGAGCCGACCTCGACCGGCGAACATCGGATCACCAGCGTTGGCCACGACCCCTGGCTGGTCCGCGACCTTCAGGGCACGGTCAAGTTCAAGCGAGCCGACGCCAAGGCCCTGAAAGTCACCGCCCTCGACCCCAACGGCGACCCCGTCAAGGCCATCGGCAACGCCTCGGAAATCCAGCTCGATCCCCGGACGCTGTATTATCTCATCGCACCTTGAAGCTCCGGCCGCTTGCCATAGGCGACGCTGTGGATGTCGATCGTGGCCATCCCCATCGGGTGGCCCAGGTTCTTGAACCAGGGATGGCAGCGGAAATCACTTCTCACCGGTTCGAGAACCGATGCCACCCCTGGTCTGATATCGTCGGGACAAGTGGAACGCCAAGCGGTTATGGCCCCGCCTATTCTCGGGGCGACACTCTGCCCGAGATTTGTTAAAGTTCAGGCCCTCGCGTCCCGGGGCAGTCGCATGGATTCGACCGAACGGGGACTCGACGCAGGCCGCTCGAACGACTCTGAACCCTACGTCATGGAGGACCGAAGAGCATGGAGGCTCGTCGCAAGCTTATTCTTGGTCTCACTTTACTGCTCCTGCCCGTCCTGGGCGGCGCATCTTATCGATCGACGAATTTCACGGTCGAAGCGCCGACGTCCCAGATCGCGCGGCAGGTGGCCGAGCGAGCTGAGTTCTGCCGGAGCGCGGTGGCCAAAGCGTGGTTGGGCGAGGTGCTGCCCCCGTGGCCGGTGCCGTGCCCGATCAAGGTGAAGATGACGCGCGGCGAGGCGGGCGGGATCACGTCGTTCGGATTCGCGGGGGGACGGGTCTCCGACCAGGAGATGAGCGTGGAGGGGCGGCTCGACCGCATCCTCGCGTCGGCCCTGCCGCACGAGGTCACGCACACGGTCTTCGCCGCCTTCTTCGGCGGTCCGATGCCGCGCTGGGCCGACGAAGGGGCGTCGCTCCTCAGTGAAGACCGACTCGAACATCAGCGCCACGACAAGATCGTCAGCGACCTGCTCGGTCGCCGGGGCGACTTTCCGCTCGCCCGACTCTTCAAGATGGAAGACTATCCACGCGACCTCATGGGCTTCTACGGCCAGGGCTATTCGGTCTCGCGCTTCCTGATCGAGATGGGCGGCAGGCCCCGCTTCCTCCAGTTCGTCCGCGACGGCATGAAGTCGGGCTGGGATTCGGCCGCGAGGGTCCACTATGCGCTCGACGACGTGCGCGAACTCGACCGAGCCTGGCGGGCCTGGCACAAGGTAAACACCGAGACCATCGCCTCCCGCGAACCCGATACCGACGGCACGGTCGTCAGGGCGTCAAGCGTGGTCAGCGACGAACGTTGATCTGAATTTCGAGCGGGGAGGGGATCATGTCATCGAGAAATGGCGTACTCGCCTTTGTGATCGTCGTTGCACTGGCGGGACGGGCCTGGGGCCAAGGTCCCAATGAGGGCGGCAACCCCGGCGAACAGGTATTGACGCGTGGACCGGTCCATGAGGCGTTTGCCGGGCCGGTGGTCTATGACCCCAAGCCGGGTCTGATCGTCGCCAAGGTCCCCCCCGAGCCGATCCAGGAACTGCCGCCCGACCAGAAGCCCGAGGGGGCAAACGTGCAGTGGATCTCGGGCTATTGGGCCTGGGACGATGCGAGGAATGATTACCTCTGGGTCAGCGGCGTCTGGAGGAACATCCCGCCAGGACGTCAGTGGGTGCCGGGCTACTGGCACGAGGCCCAAGGCGGCGTGCAGTGGGTGCCCGGGGTCTGGATGGCGGCCCAGGGCGGTCAACAGCAGCAATACCTCGCCGCGCCGCCGATCAGCATCGAGAACGGCCCGAACTCCCCGATCCCGATCGTCGGGTCGATCTGGACCCCCGGCTGCTGGATCTGGCAGGAAGGCCGCTATTTCTGGAGGCCCGGCTTCTGGATCAACCCCCAGCCAAACTGGGTCTGGATCCCCGCGCAATACGCCTGGACCCCCAGCGGATATCTCTTCGCCGAAGGCTACTGGGACCGGCCGATCGCCACGCGCGGACAAATGTTCGCGCCGGTGTATTATCCTAGCCCGATCTATCTTCAGCCAAACTACATCTATCAGCCGACGATCGGCATCGTGTCGAGCGGCCTCATGGTGAGCCTGTTCGTCCGGCCGAGCTGCAACGCCTATTACTTCGGCGACTATTACGCGTCAAACTATGTCGGTTATGGCATCTATCCGTGGTATTCGTATGGTCAGAGCCGATACGGATATGACCCACTCTTCTCGTACTACTCGGTCAGCTATGCGTCGAGCAACCCGCGATGGGGCGTCTCGATCCGCGAAGAGTATGCCTACCGACGCGACCATATCGAGGCGCGCCCGGCGCATACGTATGTCGAGATGAACCGGATCTCGCAGACGAACGTCACGGTCAACAACATCACCGTAAACAATGTCCGGAACGTGAACAACGTGCGGAACGTCTCGTTCGCGCAGCCGATCAGTCGGATCGCTTCGAGCCATAACCCGGCGGTCGCGCCGATGAAGTTCCAGAGGGTCGATGCGGCCGAGCGGCATCAACAGGTCCAGCAGACGCAGCAGCTTCAGGCGTTCCGCCAGGAGCGGGTGCAGCGCGAGTCGGCCGCGATCCGCGATCGCCCGGCGGGCGAGCCGTCCCGTCCCCGTGCTGTCGAGATGCCGAGGTCGCCGATCGCGCACACGCCCGCCCATCAGCCCGTCCACGCCCAGGCCGGGACGCATCAGGCTCAAGCCGGGACGCATCAGGCCCAGGCCGGGACGCATCAGGTCCAGGCCGGGACGCATCAGGCCCAAGCTCTCGCGCCGCATCACACTCCGCCGGCGCATCCGACTCATCCCGCCTTCGACCACACGGCTCAACCCATGGCCACGCAGCCCGCGCCGGCCTTTCAAGCCCACCAGGCGGCGCAAGCCCCCTCGCATCCGACTGCGATGCCCCACCAGGCCCAGCCGCACCCTCCCGCAGCCGCCCGTCGCGAGCCGAGCAAAGAGACGTATAAGCGATAGGGATCGGGTACGACCCTCTCGATCTGCCAGATCCCGCCGAACGATCGCTCGGCGCGACTTTTGCGGACAAGAGTGGCTTTGCTCTGGCTCCATGAACGGACCTGACGAGGGTAGCCATGATCATTCCCAGCCCTTTGGCCCGGACGTTTCGAACGGCGGCGATCTTCGGTGTCGTCATGATAGGAGGCACGGCTTGGGGCCAAGACCCCGGGGGCGATCCCAATGCGTCCCTCGTCGCCGGCCAGGAAGTCCTCACGCGCGGACCGATCCACGAGGCGTTCGCCGAACCAGTCGTCTTCGACCCCAGGCCCGGCCCGATCGTCCCGAAAGCTCCCCCGGCGGCGATCGAGGAAGTGCCGCCTGACCAGAAGCCCGAGGGCGTCAACGTCCAGTGGATCTCGGGCTACTGGGCCTGGGACGACTCTCGACAGAATTTCATCTGGATCAGCGGCCTTTGGCGCGACATCCCTCCCGGCCGTCAGTGGGTACCGGGCTACTGGCACCAGGCCAACAGCGGGTATCAATGGGTCTCGGGCGCGTGGATGGCGACCCAGGCTGATCCGGGTCAACAACCACAGTATCTTCCCGAGCCCCCGCAGAGCCTCGAATCGGGACCGAATTCTGGGCCGACCGTGGCAAATGCGGTGTGGGCACCAGGAACCTGGGTCTGGCAAGGCAATCGCTATGCCTGGCAGCCCGGATACTGGGTTAACCCCCAGCCAAACTGGATGTGGGTGCCGGCGCACTATAATTACACGCCGAATGGCTATCTCTACAACAGTGGCTATTGGGACCGCCCGTTCGCGCAGCGGGGCCAGCTCTTTGCCCCGGTCGCATACAGCCAGCCGCTCTACAACCAGTCGGGCTACACGTATCGTCCCTCCGTCGGCCTGCTGGCGAGTTCGCTGCTCTCCAGCCTGTTCGTCCGGCCGAGCTATGGCCAGTATTACTTCGGCGACTACTACGCGCCCAACAACTTCAACTCGGGTATCTATCCGTCGTACTCGTACCATCAGAGTCGCTATGGATATGACCCGGTCTATTCGTATTACTCCTCGGCCTATGGCCAGTCGAACCCGAACT
Organism: Isosphaeraceae bacterium; assembly: GCA_025356435.1. Taxonomy (GTDB): domain Bacteria; phylum Planctomycetota; class Planctomycetia; order Isosphaerales; family Isosphaeraceae; genus CAMFLR01. Next base: position 7,699 of record JANXSY010000095.1, read on the forward strand.
GGGGCAACCAGCAGCGCGACGCCTACCTCTTCCGACGCGACCACGCCGAGGCTCGCCCCCCGCAGACCTATGCGGCGCAGCAACAGATCGTCTCGAATCGCTCGACGGTCAACACGGTCAACACGGTCAACAACGTGAATACCGTCACGAACAACATCAACAATATCGCGATGGCAAGGCCACTGGCGCAGATCGTGTCGAATCCCGGCAACGGTCCCCAGGCGCAGCGGTTCGAGCGGATCAACGCGACCCAGCAGGCCCAGTTTGCCACGCAGTCGCGACAGCTCCAGCAGTTGAGGCAAGAGCGGGTCCAGCGCGAGTCGGTCGCGTCCCGGAACTTGCCCGCCGCCAACCGGGCCATGCCGAGGCCGGTCGAGTTGCCGAAATCGCCCATCGTCGCCGCCCAAGCACTCGTCCCCGCCGTGGCCTCTGCCCCCGCTGCAATCGCGCCTCAGCACACCCCGCCGGGGGTGCCCGTCAGGCCGAGGGTTGAACCGAACGTCCAGCCAGCCCCGGTCAACCACCCGTCACCTCGCCCCGCTCCTCATCCTGAGATGCAGCACAACCCCGTGGGACTGCCGACCCCAAATCAGGCCAGACCGGGCGCGACCCCAGCCGCCAGGCCCGCGATGCAACCCCAGCCCACACCGGGTGCAAGGCCCGCGATCCAACCCCAGCCCACACCGGGTGCAAGGCCCGCAACTCCCCAGCCCACACCGGCACCTGCTCCGGCCCAGAGGCCCGCAACTCCCCAGCCCACACCGGCACCTGCTCCGGCCGCAAGGCCCG
>JANXSY010000123.1 GCA_025356435.1 Isosphaeraceae bacterium
TCGTGCCTTACAACGCGATTTGCTGACCGAGGAATATCAGCGACTCAACGTACCAGAGCCGTGGTCAGAGAAAATCCGGCACCTGCTGGCGGCCGTGGTCAGGCTCGCCGCATGACAGCCGTCAGTTCTGGCAAAGTGCAGCTCGGGACAGACAGGATTGAAACTCGCCGCCTTCCTTGATGATTTCGAGACGTCTCCACCTGTCACTCCCTCAAAGTCCTCGCGGCGCAACCCGGCGTGCGTTATCATGGAAGGATCTCAGTCGATGTCGAGATTGGCCTTCCCGAGGACGGTTGGCCGGGGTCGAGGCGTTGGAATCTTGAGGAGTGCTATGCGATACCACTTGATGGGTCTGGTTGCGTTGCTGGTCGTCGGGGCGTCGGTGTCGAATGGATTTCAGGCCAGACCGGCGCAGGGGGGCAAGCCGCGCACGGTCGTGAAGACGGACCAGGAGTGGGCGAAGCAGCTCACCAGGGAGCAATATCTCGTCACCCGACAGAAAGAGACCGAGCCGGCCGGGTCCGGGAAGTATGTCAACAACCACGCCAGGGGCGTCTATAGCTGCGTCTGTTGCGGGGCGTTCCTGTTCAACTCGAAGACGAAGTTTGAGTCGGGCACCGGTTGGCCGAGCTTCTATCAGCCGGTCTCGAAGGAGAAGGTTGAGAACGAGGTCGACAATTCGGCCGGCGAGCCGCGCATGGAAGTCATGTGCAACGACTGCGGTGCCCATCTCGGCCACGTCTTCAACGACGGTCCTGCCCCCACCGGCCTGCGATATTGCATCAATTCGGCCTCGCTCAAATTCCTCACCGAGGCCCAGGCCAAGGCCGCGATCGCCAAGCACGAGCAGGAAGAGAAAGAGAAGACGAAGTCCAAGGACAAGGCCCCCGAACCGGCGAAGTGAGGCATGTCGGGGCGGTTTTCCTCCCTCAGGGGCCGCTGATTTAGGGATTCTCCCGGGATTTTCGCCCCGTCGGCCTCGATCCGACGCTGTTTAGGGTGAGGCTACCCGTCAAGAGTCGAAGGTCATCCCGCATCCGCGTCGGACCGACGCGTCTGGGACCTCGGCCGGGTGGTGTTTTCCGCCCTCTCTCAGGAGTTCCCTCGATGAATCTCTTCGGCAAGTTCGTCCTCGGCCTGGGCCTCGCAGCCCTGCTCTGTCCGGCCGTTCAGGCGCAGGGTGGTCGTGGTTTCGGCGGTGGCGGCGGCGGGATGCTGCTGTCGAACAAGAGCGTGCAGCAGGAATTGAAGCTCGAATCCGACCAGGTCGAGAAGGCCACCAAGTGGAACGAGGAGCAGCGGGCCAAGTTCACCGCCGCTCGCGAGAAGCTTGCCGACCTCTCGCAGGAAGAGCGTCAGACGAAGATGCGCGAGGTGTTCACCGCCGCGAACGAGGAGACCCAGAAGGCCCTCAAAGACATGCTCAAGCCCGAGCAGCTCAAGCGGTTCAACCAGATCTCGCTCCAGCAGCGCGGGGTTCAGGCCTACTCTGACCCGAAGGTGGTCGAAGGCCTAAAGATCAACGACGAGCAGAAGACCAAGCTCGCCGAAATCGCCAAGGAAGTCGGCGACAAGCGCCGCGAGATCATGCAGGACAACCAGGGTAACTTCGCGGTCATCACCGAGAAGATGGCCCCGATCAGCAAAGACGCCCACGAGAAGGCCGCCGCCCTCCTCACCGCCGACCAGAAGGCGACCTGGAAGGAAATGGTCGGTACCTACTTCGAGCTCAAGCGCGAACCCCGCCCCCAATAAGGTCGTCGTGACGACCCCGGCTTGATCGTCTTGTCCCCCGCCCTGCCCTCCCCCGATCATATCGGCAGGCTCGGGGCGGGGGATTTTTCGTCGCGATACCTCCTTCGGGTCGATCGCCCCTGGCGACACCCCCGGTCGTTCCGGTAAACTCGCGAAGCGGCCTAAAAGTGGGGACACTCGTCCCCCTGGGTTCCGGCAGCTCCGAGTCGTGGCGACGTGGTCGGTCTGGAGGCGGTCTGGTGCTTCGCGACGTCATGGCGATCGTCCTGGCCGGTGGCCGGGGTTCTCGACTCGATCCCCTGACGCGTGACCGGGCTAAGCCCGCCGTCTCGTTCGGCGGAATCTATCGGATTATCGACTTCACTCTTTCAAATTGCATCAACTCAGACCTCCGCAAGATCCTTGTCCTCACGCAATACAAAGCCGTCAGCCTGAACCGGCACATCGACCAGGGCTGGATGTTCCTCTGCCGCGAACTCGACGAATATATCGAGGTCATCCCGCCGCAGCAACGGATCGGCGAGAGCTGGTATCAAGGCACCGCCGACGCCATCTATCAGAACGTCTACACGATCGAGAAGGCCGCGCCCCGCGACACGCTCATCCTTGCCGGCGACCACATCTACAAGATGAACTATGCCGAGATGATCGCGGTCCACCGCAAGAATAAGGCCGACCTCACGATCGCCTGCCTCACCGTGCCGATCTCGCAGGCCCGCGAGTTCGGTGTGCTGGCGGTCGACGAGTCCGGCCGAATCATCGGCTTCCGCGAGAAGCCCGAAGACCCCGACCCAATCCCCGGCCAACCCGACATGGCCCTGGCGTCGATGGGTATCTACGTCTTCAACACCGACGTGATGTATGAGCGCCTCTTCCAGGATGCGGCCAAGAAGGAGGCGAGCAGCCACGACTTCGGCAAAGACATCATCCCCGAGATGCTCAAGTCGGCAAGTCGGGTCTTCGCCTATCCGTTCCGCGACGAGAACCGCAAGCAGGCGGCCTACTGGCGCGACGTCGGCACGCTTGACGCCTATTTTCAGACGAATATGGACCTGATCTCGGTCGACCCGATCCTGAACCTCTACGACCGCGAGTGGCCGATTCACACCTATCAGCCGCCGATGCCCCCGCCGAAGTTCGTGCATACCGACCACGACCGCCGAGGCGCTGCGTTCAACTCGATCGTCTGCCAGGGGGCGATCGTCTCCGGTGGTCAGGTCTACCGGAGCATCATCAGCCCCGGCGTACGCATCAACAGCTTCTCGCTCGTCGAAGACGCAATCCTCTTCGACGGCGTCGAGGTCGGCCGCTACGCCAAGATCCGCCGCGCCATCATTGATAAAGACGTCAAGATCCCCGCCGGTTTCGAGATCGGCTACAACCGCGAGCTCGACCTCGCCCGTGGCCTGACCGTGACCGATGAGGGCGTGACCGTCGTCGCCAAGGCCGAAGATTTGGAGAGGTTCGTCCCGCACGGGGGATGAGGATTCCCCGATGACGACCACTTGACCCTTGCCAAGGCCGATTATCGCGATGTCCTCGGAGGGTTGGTCGAGGCTTATGAGACCGAGCGCGACCCCGAGCCCGTCATCCCGGCCGCCGAGATGCTCTGGCATCTGATCGAGTCCAAGGGCGTGACCCAGGCAACGGTGGCGGCTGAAACGGGGGTCGGTGAGTCGACGCTTTGCGAAGTTCTCAAGGGCAAACGGGCGATCAGCCGGAAGGCGATGCGCTCGCTCGCTGACTACTCCCGCGTCGACACTTCGGTCTTCTTCTGATCGTCGCGAGCCCGCTTCGCGATCGTCTTGCCAATCGCCATCCCGGGTGCTTCGATCAACTTATGTAGGAGGATCGCGGCGAGCAGGATCAGCGGGAGGCTGATGACTGTTAGCACGGCCGTTGCCTGGATCGGGGCGACGGTCGGCCAGATTTTGAGGAGGCCGAAGAGGCAGAACATCAGGATCGGCATGTGGACCAGATAAAGCGGGTACGACACCTTTCCCAGCCGCTGGAGCCACGGATGACCCAAGATCCCACGCACCGCCTGCAAGGCTCGGGCGAAGAGATCGGTGCCGCGAGCGGAGACTGAGCCCAAGGCGATCGCCCAGATGGCCAGCGCGGTCGGATGCCAGGGTGTGACCAAAGCCAACGCGAGCAGGATAGCGCTGGGGAGGGTCGAGTTTGAGCCGTCAACGCGCGTGGAGACTTGATGCGCGAAGAGGTGATAACTGCCGATTCCGATCAGGAACAGCGGCAGTTGCGCGGGCAGGAAGGCGGGCAGCGGGTTGTGCCAGGGGCCGCCGAACCAGAGGCCGAACCACGCGACCAGCGCGAGGCCGAGCAGGCCCGATCGAGATCGGACGAGCCACGCGATCGCCGGGGCAACGAGGTAATATTGCCATTCGAGCGTGATCGTCCACGCCGGCGTGAGCAACGTCGCCGACGCATCGGGCAGCATCGCCTTGGGGAGCAGGCCAAAGAGCAGCGTCAGATGCGCCAGGAGGTGAGCCGGCAGGTTCGACCGCTCCTGGTTCGAGATCGCCCGCAACGTCTCGAAGTACGACGTGCCGCGCCAGGAGGGTGTCTCCAATAAGAACGGCATGCAGAAGACCGCGACCACTCCCAGCAGCAGGCAGGCGAAATAGACGGGATAGATCCGGAAGAATCGGCCCGTCATGAACGCGCGATACGACGGCCTGCGCTCGTGCAACTGGAACGAGATCGCGAACCCGCTGAGGATGATGAACGCCTCGACCGCCGGCATGGCGAAGACGAACTCGCGCCAGACGCGGTCGAACGGCCGGGGGATCTTCGTATCGGCGTATCCGCACCAGCAAACGATGTGCGAAACGGTGACCCATAGGGAGAGCAACCCCCGCAGGCCGTCGAGTTCGCCGACGTGGCGGGGTCGGGTTGGCTGTGTCTCGATCACAACGGCTTCGCGGCTGCGGTCGGGACGAGCAGGTTGCGATTGCTCGGATCTTTGGCGTCGTCCTTCCTGGTGTAGTCGCGCCAGGTCCAGCGGAGCATATCAGGCATAATGGCCCCGCCCTGCTTATTTGAGTGGCCGCCGATGCCCCAGGTATAATTCAGGTCGTACCCTTTTTCCGTCAGCGCCTCGACCATCTTGATGTTCTGCGCATGCCAGTCAAACTTTGGGTCATAATTGCCGTCCCGGCGCAGACCTCGGTTGTCGTTCACGCCGTCCTGGAGGAAGACGCGAATCGGCTTGCGGTCGGCCTTGCGGATCAGGTCGGGGTAGGCGTGGCCGCCCATGATGTTGGTGAAACTGCCGATCGTGCTGACCACTTTGCGAAACTGATCGGGCCGGTGCCAGGCAACGGTGAACGCACAGATGGCCCCCGAGCTGGCCCCGGAGATCGCCCGGTCGGCGGGATCGTCAGAGATGTTGTATTGTTTCTTGATCGCCGGCAGGAGCTCGCTAACGATCAGATTCGCATATTTATCGTCTAATGCGTTGTATTCAACGCGGCGGTTGGTGGTGCCGTCGCCCCAGTCAGAGTCCGATGCTTCTTTCTGGTCGGGGCCGTGGCCGGGGTTGATGAAGACGGCGATCGTGACCGGCATCTCTCGGCGATAGATCAGGTTGTCGAACACGAACGGGACCCGGTAATCCCCCTTCGGCCCGAGGAAGGCGTGGCCGTCGAAGAAGACCATCAGGCACGCCGGTTTGGCCGCGTCATACTGCGCGGGGACGTAGACCCAGTAGTCGCGGGTGGTGTTTGGATAGACCTTGCTCGCCAGCGCTGTCGGCCCCGTGACCTTGCCCTGCGGGACTCCTGCGTGCGGCTCAGAATCGGGGCCAAGCCGGTAGACATCATCGAGCGGGCCGGCGAAGGCCCGCGCATTGGCCGACAGAATCGCCAAGGCGCAAACGAACGCAAACTTCATGATTCGGCTCCAGTCCCGAACGATTGCCCCCACGATCCGTACGACGATAGCGAGGGTAACCCTCCGCCGCAAGAGGTGGTGCATGGCGTCCGTCAGCGGAATTATGGTCGTCGCAAAATGACACCCGCGACCAAGCGGACGATCACGACGTAGGCGTTCTCTTGCGGGCCGCCCCGGAAGAGGGTGACGGGGCTATCGGGGACGCCGATGAAGGGGCGGAGCGTCCAGCCGAGCTGAATGCCGACGAAGGCATAAATGACGATCCAGGCGCGGAGCAAGAGCCGGTGCCTGGGGTTCCGGGCAATCAATGGGCGATAGCCTCGCCACAACATCGCCTGCGCCCCGACGCTCGCGACCGCGAACATCGTCGCGTTGAAGAGGATCGCCGACCCATAGTCAGCCGACGTTGCATACCACACCATCGTCATCGGCGCGAGCGAGACCAGGATCAGCGCCAGGCCCGCCTGCGAGGCGACGATCGCCCGCAATGCCTCGGAGAAGTCGGCCCGCACGCCCAGCAGGGTGTTGGCGACGAAGTAGCTCGGCAGGCTCAACACAAGCGTCGCGAGCAGAAGTAACGGAACCTTGATCGCCGAGAACGCGACCTGCCAGCCTCGGTCGCCGTCGAGCCCGCTGATGCTCCCCATCACCGCGCCGTAGGCCAGGCCGCAGACCACGACCAGGCCCCACGGCCGGCCCGTCGCTCGGCCCCTGAGGACGGCATCCGCGTGGCGAAACATCCGGTTCACGAGAGGAGACTGAGGATCGCGTGCCAGACCGCCCCGAAGACGCTCGACTCGCGGCCCCGGAACCAGGCGAACGGGCGGTCAGGGTTGCCAATGAACGGCCGCAAGACCCAGCCCATCTGCGAGCCGACCAGACCGAACAGCACCATCCAGCAACGAAAGACGATCTTCACATGTCGACTCAAAACCTGATCCTCGACCGGCTCGAGCGCACCCGGCGACGCAGCATCCTTCTCATCGCCCACGAGTTCCCCAGCCTCCGTGTCTGGAGCAGGAACATCATCCCCATCGACCCGGCGGCGGCGAATACGACGACGTTCAATAGCACCATAAATGGATAGTTCGTCGTGCTGACCGAGAAGAACGCCACGATCGGGCCGAGCGAGGCCAGCACCGCGACGATAATCGCCAGCCCCGCCGCAAGCAGCCGGACCACCGAGGTCAGCGACAGCCTCGATCCCACCAGTGCATTGAACACATAGAGCGACGGCAACGTAACCGCCAGCGTCAGCCCGAACAGCGCCGGCACCTTCACCACGCTCGCCACGACCTGCCAGTAGTCCGCCCCGCCCGGTTTGAACAGCGCGAAACAGCCCATGCAGGCCCCATAAATCATCGCCAAGACGACCAGCACCACCGCCAGGCCCCCGACCCGCACCTCAATAGTCCCCCGCCGTAAGTTCGGCAGGCGCGTCGCCTCGCCTCGGAGGATGCGATCGAGGTCTCTCCACGACTGGATCATGGGCGGTTCTCCCGGAGAAAAATCGATGAAAGTGGTCTGCTTGGCAAAGCAAAGCAATTGCTGTCAAGAGGCAACTTTGTATGGCAAAGTGGATTGGCGGGCTGTGTCGGGCCGAGTCGATTTTGCCTGAGACGCCGGGAGGTCGGGCGATCGGCATCCGAGGGGGTGCGGTGTCCCACATCAGGCGAACGTCGTCGGGTGTGAGGCCGTAGGCTTCGTTCACGAGGTCGTGAATCCGAAGCTCCAGGCCGTTGGCCTGATCCCGCAGGGCCTGCGCGGGGACGATCGAACGCATGAGATCGCCAACCGCCCGCGGCTCCAATTGCCAGGCATCCGACCGAAACCGATCACGCTCGACTGGGATCGCATGAGGGCCGGCAACTGGCCGAGTTGAACGAGGTCGCGAGAGATCACGCAGACCTGCGAGGTGAGCGGCGGCGGCTCCTCGTTCGGCTTCCTCGCGACGACAAAACCAGGAAACACGTCGGCATCATTGAAAAACTGCTTCGCGTGCCCGAAATCGACGACGGATTCGATCCAGGTGTTTGCGCCGAAGTAGGTGCGCAATGGCTCGCCGCGCCGAACGAAGCGAATCAGGTCTGAATGAGATTTGTACCGAACGAAGCCAATTGCCCCTTTTAGAAGAGACTCGGGCGACTCGATTCCGGCCCTCCGCAGACAGCCATTCCCGGGTGCCCTGGTACGGCGTTGCGATCTCTGGAAACGAAGACGAGAACCGCCCTTCAACCCCTATCGCACGCCCGATCGAGGGAATAGGATAAGTTGCGCGAGACGCTGCGCCTCCAACCGTCCGGCAAGGTTATTCCAAGATGTTCTGATGCGAGGTTCGACTGAGGCCATGATGCGTCAAACAGCGACGATCACTAAGGCGTGGATCTGGCTCGCGTTCGCGGCGGCGATGCCCTCGGGACTCGCGCGCGCCGACGCGGCGAAGCTGGCGGGCTACTGGCAAGGGACCATCAGCTCGGGAGGGATCGACCTTGGGGTCGTCGTACATCTGACGGGGGCCGAGGGGGGCTGGAAGGCGACGTTTGACGTGCCCGATCAGGGGGCGATCGGCATGCCGGTCGATAGCGTCGGGATCGAGGGGGACAGTCTCGTGTTCGCGCTCAACGCGCTGCGGGCGTCGTTCCGAGGCAAGATCAACGCGGGTCAGACCGAGGCAGTCGGCGAGTGGACGCAGGCAGGTCGCGTGACCCCGCTCCGGCTCGCGAAGACCGAGACGCCGACGACCCTCGTGGTCCCGAAGCCGCTCGTCGGGATCTGGGAGGGGAAGCTCGCCATCGGCGGGGCCGGGCTGAGGATCGGTCTGCGGGTCGAGACCAGGCCCAACGGCGCGACGGTCGTCGGCTTCGCCAGCCCCGATCAGGGGGCGAACTTCCTGCCGATCAACGCGATCAACCTCGACGGATCAAAGGTCAGGGCCGAGTCGAAGGGGATCAGCGCGAACTATGTCGGCACGCTCAACGCCGACCGCACCGAGATTTCGGGCACTTGGACCCAGGGTAAGGTGGTGCTCCCGCTGGTTCTCAAGAAGACCGATCGGATCACAGCGCCGAACCGGCCGCAGACGCCGAAGCCGCCGTACCCGTATCAGAGCGTGGATGTGACCTATGCGAACACGTCGGCGAAGATCATGCTCGCGGGCACCCTCACCATGCCGAAGGGGAAGGGGCCGTTCCCGGCTGTGGTGATGATTACTGGCTCGGGGTCGCAAGACCGTGACGAGACCCTGTTCGGCCACAAGCCGTTCCTGGTGATCGCCGACGCGCTGACCCGTCGAGGAGTCGCCGTGCTGCGTGTCGACGACCGAGGGGTCGGCGGCTCGACCGGCAACCCGGCGACCGCGACGAGCGAAGACTACGCGGGAGACGTCCTGGCAGGTCTCGCTTACTTGAAAACGCGAGCAAATATTGATCAAAAGGCGCTTGGGCTGGTCGGCCACAGCGAGGGCGGGCTGATCGCGCCGATCGTCGCGGCGAAGTCAGGTGATGTGGCGTTCATCGTCCTGCTAGCCGGCACGGGGCTGGACGGCCGAGCGATCCTCAAGTCGCAGAATCGCTACGCCTTCAAGGCCGCCGGGATGTCCGGGCCGTTCCTCGACCGGGTCGATCAGACGCTCGATACGCTCTATGACGCCGTCCTTACCGAGAAGGACGCAAAGGCCGCGTTCGCCAAGCTCCAAGGCCTGACCGAGCCCTTCAAGTCAATGACCGAATCCGAACAGACGGCCGCCAAGGTGTTCACGGGCAAGTCACTTGCGGCGATTGTCGAGCAGGTGAACATGCCCTGGTATCGTTTGTTCCTGACCTATGATCCGAAAGCCAACCTCGCCAAGGTGCGCTGCCCTGTCCTGGCGATCAATGGCGGGATGGATATGCAGGTCGACGCCAAGACGCACCTCGCCGCGATCGCCGAGGCGCTGAAGGCAGGTGGCAATACCCGGGTGCGGGTCGAGGAGCTTCCGGGCCTGAATCACCTGTTCCAGAAGAGCAAGACGGGTTCGCCGGCCGAGTACGCGACGATCGAAGAGACGATCGACCCAACTGTCCTCACGCTCATCGGCGACTGGATCGTCGCGACGACCGGGCGGAAGTGATGCCGAAATTGGCACATGAGTTGCTGATCGCTGCAACGGTGAATGACCTAGATGAACACCAATCGAGAGAGGACCACCATGAAGACGCTGCTCAAGGCCCTGCTGATCGCGGCCCCGCTATTGCTCGGGGCATCTCGTGCCGATGCGCAGTATCTGACCCGTCGCGGCTATTCGGTCGTCACCCCCGCGCCGGTCGTCTCGCCGCCGACGTATCTCCCATCGGTCGCGACCTACGCGGTGGTCCCGAGGCCGACTATCGGCACGACTTACGTCCCGCCCTACAGCTACTATGTCGTGCCGAACCCCTATGCGTCGCGTCATTACTCGGGATACGGCACGAACGACTTCCCGTTCTACGGCCGCCCTTATGGCCGTCCGTATGATGCATTTACATGGCCATATCTCTCTCACGGATATTATAACGGTATGGCTCGTTACTACTATCCGCCGCTCTGATGCCAGCCATTTCGTGAGCTGCCCTCGCGGGGGTCTTCCACGTTGCGGAGAGACCAATGCGCTAGGAGGGGTAGCGTTCGGGGCTGTAGGTCAGCCCACCTTGGGGGAAGATCCGGGCGAGCGGCCGAGGGGTCTGTTTGAGCGCGCCGGCCGCCGCCTTCCAGAGTGAGGGCTGGTCGGCGAAGATGCGGATCGGCCCGAGTCGGCCGCCGATCCGCTCGTGCAGCGCAGGGGCGTAGATCAGGACGGTGCGGTCAACGACCAGCTCACGCGCCCAGCGAATGAGGAATTCGCTTCGCGCGTGCAGGGCTGAGGCGACCCCGTCGGCCATCGCCAGACCTCGACGGATCACCCAGCCGCCGAGCGCCCCGGAGGCCGCGATCGCACGCATCGCGGGCATCGGGAACGAGCGGTCGATCTCCTCGGGATTGGTCCAGAAGAAGCCGACGAGCACGCTCCCCGGCTTGCCCGCCGCGCGGTGCTGGAGCAAGACCTTGAAGCTCTGCATCGGGTCGCCCGGCCAGGGATGATTACCGGCAATTACGAGGTCGGCAGGCTCGGCGTCAGGGGCGCGGAACCGGCGACGGGCCTCGGCCGCGAGGTCATTTTGGACGGGGTCAGGATGCCCTGAGCGGACGCGGAAGACCTGGCCTGATGCCCCGAGCAGGTGACTGATCGAGACGCACGGACCCAGCTTCTCAGCCGCCGCGTGGATGGCCCGGCGCATCGGGTTGTCGACAGCGTCACAACCGAGGAGCCGGCCGGCGTCGTTAGCTCCAAGCCCCTTCGCGTGGATCGCCCCAAGGGTTGATCGATGGCTAGTTCCCGGGAAGATCAGCTTATATCCGCCGCCAAAGCCTGCCTGAAGGTGCGGCAAGACCGAACCGATCAAGATGCGCAGGTCAGCCTCCGCGACGGGGCGGAAGACGCGAACGGGCACGCCTTCGGCCGTCGGTCCGAGGTCGACATATCGAGACATATCATCAACGGGTGGGCTGAAGCATGGATACGCATCCACGACCGCATCACCGACCCGCCTGCGCATCGCCTCGGCGTCAACGGCATGGTGGCGACCGACTCCGACGCTGATGCTGATGTTCTCGGCGACGACCCCCGCCCCCTTCAGCCGGCCGAGCAGGACGGGAAGCGCCTCGCGGACGGGCGTCCAGCGTGAGGGGTCGTCGACGACGATCGCCACCTTTGACCCCAGCCCGACCGAATCCTCGATCCGGGGCGACCCGAGCGGCGTGTCGAGCGCCTCGGCAAGTGCGGCGGGGTAGTCGTCGAGGCGATCAGCGAGGTTGGGCCAGACGACGTCGGGGCCGGGCCAGCTTTCGGGCCATTCGATCGTCAGGTGCGCGTTCGAGTCGCCCCAGGGGATCGCGATCGGCGTGGTCGTGGCGGTCGGCATTGGCGGGCCTCGGGCCAATTATGGGTAAGCGGGGGTGGGATTCTAGCCCCTGACCGCCTGTCGAAACAAGGGATCGTGGCGGTCCGCGCGGATGTACCGGGGCATCGGTCGTCGAATCGAGGATCGGGCCGAAGTCTGGCACGATCGCGGTCCGATAGGGCAGAATGAATGGATACAACTCCGCCAATTCACGTTTCGCCCCGAGACCCGAGATGAAACGACCCGACCGCCGCGCCCGGGATTATCGACCTGCGACTGAGTCGCTCGAGACCCGAACCGTCCTGAGCCTGACCCCCCCCTACGTCGAATTCCTGCACAACGCGCTTTACGGCTCGCTCGGCTCGCAGCCGGTACGGCCGAACACGCCCGTCGCGCCCTTCGCGACGCCCGCCAACCCATCGTTCTTCGACCCGACCGTCCGGATTGTCGCGGGCACGCGGATGGCCTTTGGTACGAGGGACTACGTTGCCCCTTTCGCCAGCCTCGACGCCCGCAACGGCTTCATCGTCGCCGGGACGAGCACGACGATCCAGGACAACGCAACCCTGATCGCCAACCCCTCGAAGATCGCCGGCAATGTGGGGATTATCCTCGGCGATAACGTCGTGATCGGTGCCGGAGCGATCGTCATTGGGCCGGGCCAGATCGGCTCGCCGGGCGGAGCGCCGACCCTGATCGGGGCCAACGCAGTCGTCGACAGGGCCAGCGTCCAGGCCGGGGCGCAGGTCGGTGCCCTGGCGAGGGTCGAGCCGGGCGTCGCAATCCTCACGGGCTTCCGGGTCCTGCCTGGGGCCGACGTCACGAACGAGGCCGAGGCCACCAACCCCGCCCTTGGCAAGGTCGTCAAACTCGTCGGCACCGACCTCGTGCTCGCTCAGATCGTCAGCGACAACGCGACGCTCGCCGTCGGATATACCGCGCTCTACCAGGGCGTTGCCGCGACCGGCCCCAATGCCGGGACCACCGTGGCCACCGTTTTCAACGGCAGTCTCGCCCCGGTTTCGGGTGCGAGCCAGAACCCTGGCGCGACGAATGTGACGTTCGAGACGTCGGCGTCGCCGAAGTTCTTCTCGCCGTTCGACTCGCTCACCAAGCTCCGGACATATACCTCGCCGTTCTACCCGTTCCGGGCGATCGGGTCGGTCACTTTCACCGGAAATGACCCGTTCTCAGTCGCACGCCAGGTTGGCCGTCGGACCTCGATCCGGGGGGATGAAGACCAGCCGATCACCATCGCCTCAATCAAGTCGATTGGCCAGTCGGTGACGATTCACGGCTATCGAGGGGGGCGGATCACCGCCGGAACCGGCCTCGTCGTCGGCAACGCGGCGGTCCTCACCGCCAACAGCACGGGCAACCTCTCGATCGGCAACAGCGTGGCGATCGGCAATTACGCCGTCGTCAACGCCTCGACGATCGGCAACGGCGCGACCATCGGGGCGTTGTCCTACGTCGCGAACTCGACCGTCCCCCCCGGCGCAACGATCGCCCCCGGCACCGTTCTCGTCAACAACAAGGTTGTCGGCAAGGTCACATACTGACCAGCCTCGACGCATGGGGCGGATACTCCGCCGGGTTTCGGACCCATTCGCGACCGCCGCCCCATGCGGGTCTGAGGATCGAGAAACCGGCCAAGGTCCACACTCCGCCCTGCCCCGCCCCACTGCGTAGGAGGCGATCGAAACGCTGTGTTTAACCTGGATGACCTCGACCTCGTCTCTCGGATCGCGACCGATGCAGACATCTGCTTCGGCCGACCCTATGTCCGTCGCCATCGCGTGCTGGTCTCGCTCGTGCTCGGCTTCCTCGCCAGCGGGAGCACTGTCGCCGACGTCATGCGAGAATTCCCCACCCTCGAAGAGGCCGACATCAACGCCTGCCTCGCCCACGCCGAGCGCCGCCGACGCTCCGCGGCATTGAAGGCTGTCGCGGCCTGAATCGGTCCCGACCCCTTATTCGCCGCGAGTTGCCGAGTCGACCCAGTGGTCAAACCTGGCTCTCTCGATGATGCGGCCTTCGTCGCGCTCAAGGCCGATCTTGAGCGCGACGCCCTCTGACGGCACGTTCTCAGGCCGGATCAAACAGTTGATCGAAGCTCGAGATAGGTCGATGATATCGACATGTGGTATGACGTCGACCTCGCCGCGACATCTCGCAGAACGAGAGCCGGCGGGTTTCGAGGATCGGATTTGGCATCGATTCAGACCTCGACCCACTCTCCCGGCTTCAACACAGAGACCTTCGCCGCTGTCTCCGCCTCGACCCGCGCGGCCCAGCTCTGGGCATCCTGAGCGATCGGCGGCCAGGTATTGTAATGGATCGGCAACACCTGCTTGGGGGTCAGCCGCTTCACGGCCTTGAGTGCGTCGTCCGGCCCCATCGTATAGGTATCGCCGATCGGCAGGCAGGCGAGGTCGACCCCGTCTTCGCCGATCAGACTCATGTCGCCGAAGAGCGCGGTATCGGCCGCGTCATAGATCGTCTTGCCGTCGGGCAGGGTGATGTAAAACCCGCATGGGTTGCCGCCATACATCAGCCCGCCCTTGCCGTCGGGCAGGCTCGATCCGTGGAACGCAAGCGTGAGCTTGACCCGCACTTTGCCACCGCAAATCGTCGCCGTGCCGCCATGCTGGCAGCCATGAATATCTTTCAGCCCCTGCGATTCAAGCCAGACGCCGATCTCATAATTGCAGACGACTTCTGCCCCGGTGCGCCTGGCGATTTCGATCAGGTCTCCGAGGTGGTCATCATGCCCGTGCGAGAGCAGGATCGCGTCGGGCTTGAGGCTGTCGGCAGACACTGTCGCGACCGGGTTTCCGGTGAGGAACGGGTCGATCAAGATCGTCTTGCCGTCCGCTTCAATCCAGAGGGCTGAGTGCCCGAGCCATTGCACGCGAGTCGCCATTGCCTATGTACCTATTGAGATATATGGGTAGACAGATGACTGTCGAACGCCCAATCTACCGACCGTTTAGCAGGTTGATGACAGCGTCGGCCAATCGCCGACCGGTGTCGGGGGCCATCAGGCTTGGCGGGCCAAATGTGCATTCGTAGCCGCCGCGTGCGAAGGCCGCCTCGTGCGGCAAATAACCGAGCATGCCGTTTGCGTAGCAGACGACGAACGTACGCGTCGGCCACGTCTCCTGCTTGATCCGCAGGCCGTGCTCGACGAACGACTCGGAGGGCTGCGCCGCGAGCGCCACGTCGCCTAGCCGGATGACCTGCACCTCGGCCGTGTCTTCCCCCTTCTCGCGGATCATCGCGACCAGCGGCGGGATCTTCCGCTCATAGTAGCCGGGCTCGCCAAATCGCTGGGTTCCGCGAGATCTGCCCCCAATTTCCTCCTCGGTAACGTCTCGGTAGCGGACGCGCACGTCCTTCGAGGCTGCGGAGACTGAGGCGGGCACCGTCCACGCCGGCTTCGAGATCGCTTTCATGGCGTCGTCGGCAAGAATCTGCCCGATCGTCTCCTTCGACTTCGTCGGCCCGCCCCTGGGGTCATCATACGCGATGTTCCCCGCCGCCCCTTGCAGGAAGAGCGTGATGGGGATGCCCTTCTCCTTCAACTCCCGCGCAATCATGCCTGGATAGCCGGCGCTGAAGGTCGGGTCGCCGCCGTGGTGTGTCGGATGGCAGGCGAAATTCACGATGGCACCCTTGATCGTGCCGTCGCGGCCCCGGAAGGCGATCACGCCGACTTCGGGATCGATCGGCCCCTCGAAACCGAGCGCTGCCGGGTCAGTAAACGTCCCATGCGTCTTCACCGTCCCGTCACGCATGAGGATGCGACGGTTGTAAGCGACATCCCACTCGAACGCGATGCCGACCGCCATCTCGGCCCCTTCGCGCGCGACCAAAGCCTTCCCGACGGCGTCCGAACAGGATTGGATCATGCGATTGATCCAGCCTTCGTCCCTGGGCATTGCCTCGTTGATCATGGCCGGTCCCGCGTGATTATGCGTCGCCGCGACCATGACCCGACGGCCCGGGATGCCGTGCGACGTCTCGACACGTCGCCGGATCGCCGCTGTGTCCGCCGCGCCGATCAGCGCGACATCGAGCTGGATGACCGCCACCGGCCCGCCTTCGCCCTTCTCAAAAACGGCCGCCCGCACGAACAGCGGGTCGAGTGCACACTCGCCGACCATCTTCGAATTCCAGCCCTGCCTCGGAGTGCCCTTGGGAGGCGTGATATCGACCTCGGCGAAACCGGCCCGGAACGTCGAGGGCGGTCCCGCCGTCGCGACGGGCAAGGCCGTCAGGGTCGCCAATCCAAGGATCGTCCTGATTAGAAAAATCATGCTCACCTCATTACGTCATTCGGACTCTGTGCGGGACGCAAGCCGGGTGACTCCGCGATTCATCCCCCGACCGGGGCCGTTGGCTCGCGACCCTCGTCGTCGACCCAGACCCAGCCATATTGCGTGCGACTCGGGTCGGGGTGCTGGCGGGATTCTTCGCGCATCATCGAGAGCTTGTCGGCCTTGATCGCCTGGCGTTCGGCGGCGGGATCGATGCCGAACAGACGCGCGGCGTTGAGGCCGAAGATTTGCGACTTGATCGCGTCGGTCAATTGCGGATAACCGTGCGTGTCGATAAGTTTGGGGCTAATCTTGAGCCGGCGCATCCGCTCGATCTGGCTCTGCGGACTGCCCCCCCAGATGCTGTCAGTGCCCCAGAGGATGTGGTCGGCACCGGCGACTTGAATCATCTGTCCGAGCATGTGCATGCAGACCTCAGGCGCATACGTCGATGTCATGTTGAACGTACCGCCTAGCTCGAAATAGACGTTCTTGATCGACGGGTTTCGCTTGAGGATGCGAAGCACGTCGCTGATCCAGGGGATCTCTTGCGGGTCGGCCGAGGCGGGGTCAACGACGGGCGTTCCGGTCCCCTTGCTCGTCCAGTTGTTCGGGAAGCCCCGAAAGCCCGAGTGATAGAGAATGAAGTTCAGGTCGGGCCAGTCCTTCGCCGCCTTCTCGACGTCCAGCGGGCGGCAGGCAGCCTCGTTGAAGGCCGAGAGCGGCAGACCTTTGTGGACACAGAGGTTCTTGATGCCGAGGGCCTTGGTCCGCTCCCAGAACGGATAGGCGACCTTCTCGTCGTCAAGGAACCATGCCTTCTCGCCGATCTCAGCACCTGTGTACATCTTCCAGGCGTCGATCTTGAGGTCTTTGACCTGCCGCTCCATCTCAACGAGTTCCGGCGCCCCCAGATTCGGCCGCAAGAGGCCGTGCGAGAGCAACCGCTGCGAGCCGGCGAGATCATTCACAAACTTGCGGGTGGCCACCATCTGGTCGGGCGGGAGCGGATTCTTGTCCCAGTCTCGGCTGGGGACGCCGCTGATGATCGCGAGCACGGTGTCGCTGTCGCCGAAGACTTCCTTGACGTAATGGGCGAGGTTGAGCACTTCGAGCGGGTCTTCACGCGTCTTCGCCTCGGGCCTGAGTCGCTCGAAAAAGCTCTTGGTGGCTCGACCGGTCTCGGTGTCGTCGTACCACTTGCGGCTGACGTCGACGTGGTGCGTCTGCACATCAAAGATAAACTGATCTTTGGGCCACTTCTCCTCGAACGCCATCGGGTCGACCGCCTCGATCGGATCGACTTCATAGGCCTTGCCGTGGACCTGATTGAGCGCGATCAGCGCGGCGGCCATACCGCTGGACGAGCGGAAATAGTCGCGACGGGTGACCCCCTGCCGCTTCGCGCCGTCTTCGGCGATGGTCTCCAGCCTCGCGAGATAGTCCTTCTGCGAGCCCGACTGGGGCGGCGGGATAAATTCCTCATTCGACGCGATCACAGCAGGGATCGGCGGCCGGTCGTCGTCGAAAGCGTCAATCTCGCATTGGCGGACCCACATTGGCGGCAGCCTCGTCGGAGAGCGGAGGAAAGCGGCCTCTATTGAAGTCGCACGAGGGCACAGTTGCAAGGGATTGACACCGGCTAGACTGTCTCGCCCGGTCGCCGTGGGCTATGATAGAGCCGACGTTTCAAGACGCCGAAGGAGCAGCGATGGCCACGATCACGAGGACCGCGCCCGACCTGACACCGCCACCGGTCCCTGTGCGGCGGTTCACGGTCGAGGAATATCTCAAGATGATTGCCGTGGGAGTCTTCGTCGATAGCGAGCGGCTCGAACTCCTCGAAGGTTGGATCGTCCCTAAACCAATGACGCGAAATCCACCACATGAAGTCGCGGTCGACCTGATCGACGAACGACTACGTCAATCGCTGCCGCCCGGCTGGCGACTCAGGAACCAGGCATCGATAAGGACGACGGACAGCGTCCCCGAACCTGACTTCGCGATCGTGAGGGGCGAGGCCCGCGACTCTCTCTCACGCCACCCCATCCCCGCCGACCTCGCCCTCGTCATCGAAGTCTCCGACTCGACCCTCGCCGAAGATCGCACTCTCAAAGCCCGTCTCTATGCCCGCGCGCAGATTACGGCTTATTGGATCGTCAACGTGATTGATCATCAGATCGAGGTTCATTCCGATCCATCCGGCGCGGCCTATCTCGAGCGCACCGTGATCGGCCCCGATGGCGAAGTCGCCCTCGTGCTCGACGGCGTCGAGGTCGCGCGGATCGCCGCGCGCGACCTCTTGCCTTGACCTTCTTCTCTCAATCTTGATCGCGCCACCGACCGGATCTTCACAGCCTGATCAGAGGATGAACCGGATCGCAACGAGGCGAACCCCTTCCCCAGGACGACTGCCGTGCTAACCGCCCGAATCCGCCTGATCTTGTTTCTCAGCCTCCTGTCCGCAACCTCCTTCGCGATCGCCGAAGACCGGCTCCGCGACTTGCAGGAGGCCGCGATCGCGAATAAAACGGCCAAGACCCCCCGCGCCTATCACTTCGGCTCGCAAGGGGCGGGCGACGTCTTCTCGAATCACACGAGCCACACGAATCGCCTGATCCCCCTCTATGTCTTCGGTCGCAAGGCCGACCTCGGCTCGGTCACAGGCAAGAACAGCCGCTATCGGTCGGCCGATCGCGTGAAAGAACTCTACGGCGTCGTGCCCGAGAATACCGTCAACCCTGAGGCGGAATACGCCGATCAGGCCGACCTCTACAAGGTTCAGAGCGACGCCGTCGCGCACGGTGCCAAGTATGTGTTCACCGTCTGGTTCGATGGACTTGACTATGACACCACCCGCGCCGCCGCGATCGTCAAAACCGGCCGCGTCGCGTACTCCGAGGGCAAGGGCACCGGCCTGATCTTCCAGGACTACACCGCTAACGGCACCGCCCAGTTCGGCTTTTACGTCACCAGCCCGACTCACGATAAGAACACGCCCGACCTCGACAATCAGACCGTTAGCATCCCCTCGAACAGCCTGGGCGGCGGCTACGACGCGATAATCGCCGGGCCGAATCCGTGGACCCCCGGCCCGCTCGCCGCGATGGCACCGGGCTACCTCAAAGGCTCATCCGCGACCGAGACCGATAGGGCCGGGGTGAAGGCCGCCGGCCGGGTCATTCATGCCTATACCGATAGCTCGCAGAGCGCGGGTGAGTATGCCACGGGGGTCAAGTCGTATAACAACGGCGTGAACGTAACCGACACCGGCCGGTTCGTGCCGACCCTGTTCGAATCGCTCCAGAATAACGGCTGGAAGGTCGGCACGGTGACGAGCGTCCCCTTCGACCACGTCTCCCCAGCGGCTATGTATGCTCATAACGTCCACCGTGACGATTATCAAGACCTCGGCCGCGAGATGCTCGGCCTCTCCTCGATCGCGCAGACGACCGGCAAAGACCACCCTCACGCCGGGCTCGACGTGGTGATGGGCGCGGGTTTCGGCCAGATCACGACCGACGCCGACCTCAAGAAGCAAGGCCGGAACGCCGCCAGGGGCAATCTCTACCTCACCGCCGCCGACCTCGCCGCGATCGACGCCTCTCATTCCGGCAAATATGTCGTTGTCCAGACACAATCCAACGTTCCGGGCGGCCCGGCGCTCAGAGCTGCTGCTGCGAAAGCGGCCGAGGGAGGTCACCGGCTCTTCGGCCTCTACGGCTCGAAGGTCCATAACCACCTTCCCTACCGCACGGCCGACGGCGACTATCGACCCGCAAAGGGGATCGCCGGCAAGGCTGAGACATACACCCCCGAAGACCTGGTCGAGAACCCCACCCTCGCCGACATGACCGAGGCCGCGCTCATCGCACTCAGCGCGAGCAAGACGCCCTTCGCTCTCTTCGTCGAGGCCGGAGACGTCGATTTCGCCCTCCACGACAACAATCTCGACAACGCCATCGGTGCCGTCTTCAGCGGCGAAGACGCGGTCAAGACGATCATCGCCTGGGTCGAGAAGAACTCGAACTGGGACGAATCCGTCCTCATCGTCACCGCCGACCACGGCCACTATCTCGTCATCGACGACCCCAAGGCACTCGTCGGGACGAAGTGAAGCGTATCTCAAGGAGTCTGAGTCGGGCCGTCCATATAACGGCGGAACCACAACTCCAGCATCAGCAAGGCCCAAAGCTTGTACGCGTGATCGCGTCGCGAATCGACGTGTTCTTCGATCATCCGTTCGATCGCTTCGGGCCGGAAGATGCCTCGGCCTAGAGCCACTGGGTCGAGGAGCACGGCGCGGAGTTCGTCCTTCAATTCGCCCCGGAACCAGCGGTCGAGCGGGACGCCGAAGCCCATTTTGGGGCGGGTACGGATCGCGGGCGGGATCAAGTCGGCGAAGGCCTCTTTGAGGACGACTTTTGAACGTCCGCCTTGGAGCCGGAGTTTGCGACGCAACGGCATCGCCAGCGCCAGTTCGACCACGCGATGGTCCAGAAATGGGCCTCGGCATTCGAGCGAGTGCGCCATGCTCGCGATATCGACCTTGACGAGAAGATCGCCGGGTAAATAGGTGAGCAAGTCAGCGACCATCGCCTGTGTGACCGGGTCGCGTTTCGGCGCGGCGAGGAAGGCGCGGGCGAGTACCGATCGCGGGTCGGCCCCTTCGGGATCGGCGTCACCTGCGCGGGCGAGTTGGTCGACGAAATCGTCGGAATAGAGCGAGGCACGGGCCGATTCGTCGAACATCTCGACCCATCGAAGGTAGCGAGTCTCGCTTGGCTCGCCGATCCCTTCGAGCATCCGCTTGACCTTCCGCAATCGCGTCTTCGCCTTCACCGAGGTCGGGATGGCCCGCGCGATCGGCCCTCCGAGAAAGCGTCTCGGGCCGTTGGGAAGTCGGTCGAGCATCGCCGCGACGGCCACCGCTCGATAGCGGTCGTAGCCCGCGAACAGCTCGTCACCGGCATCACCCGTCAAGGCGACGGTGACGTGCTTCCGCGTCTCCTTGGCGACGTGCCACGTCGGCAGCGCCGAGCTATCGGCGAACGGCTCGTCAAAGTGGTCCGCCAGGCCGGGCAAGGTCTCCCAGGCCTTGGGTTCGATGATAAACGTGTGATGGTCCGTGTGCAAGAAGCTCGCCGCCATCTCGGCGTAACGGGTTTCGTCGAACGCGGGGTCATCGAATCCGATCGAAAACGTCTGCACCGGTCGATCCGAGGCGCGTTGCATCAGGCCGACGATGATCGTCGAGTCGACTCCGCCCGAGAGGAAGGCACCGAGCGGCACGTCGGCGACCATCTGCTCGCGGACGGCGTCGCCGAGCGTCTCGCGGAGCTTCTCGGCGTCATCGGTCGGATCGCCGTCGACCTCGGCGTCCCAGTCGGGGTTCCAGTAGCGGTCGAGCGTGAGCCGGCCGTCTTGCCAGACGGCGACGTGGGCCGGGGGAAGCTTGTACACACCTTCAAGGATCGTGGCCGGGTGCGGAATGTAGCCATAAGTGAGATAGCGGTCGAGCGCCAGCGGATTCACCCGGCGCGGCAGGTCGGCCTCGGGCAGCGTGAGCAGGGCCTTCAACTCGCTCGCGAAGGTCAGTCGAGACCCGTCGACCCGATAGACGAGCGGCTTCTGTCCGAGGCGGTCGCGGGCGAGAACGAGCCTTCGCTTGGGGGCGTCCCAGATCGCCAGCGCGAACATCCCTCTGAGCCGCTTGACGAAGTCAGGCCCCTCATCTTCATAGAGATGAACAAGAACCTCGGTATCACCGCTCGACCGCAGCGTATGCCCGCGCGCTTCGAGCCGATGCCGGAGCGCGGGGAAGTTGTAGACCTCGCCATTAAAGACGGTCCAGACCGATCCGTCTTCGTTGCTGAGCGGCTGATGCCCGCCCGCGAGGTCGACGATCGAGAGCCGACGAAAGCCGAGCGCCGCATGGTCGTCGCGATAGACGCCCGAATCGTCAGGCCCCCGATGGACGAGCGCGTCCGACATCGCCTTGAGGGCATCGTCAGAGAGGGTCCGCCCCGGATCGGTCCACGCAGCGCCACAGATTCCGCACATGAAACGATGTCTCTCGCCGGCGAGGTCGATGTCGGACGATCACGGGAGGTTCAGCATACACCCCTGGACATGCCCGGGCCAACACAGTTTCGCTCGTCGCTCGGAGTCTAGACCGGATG
>JANXSY010000124.1 GCA_025356435.1 Isosphaeraceae bacterium
ATCTCGCCGCAGAAGCCGACGATAAAGTCGCTGGAGATCGACGCCTCGGGGATTGTCTCGCGAATGCGATGCATCATCTCGTCGTAGAGGGCGACCGTATAGGTCCGCTTCATCCGCTTCAACACCTCGTCACAACCACTCTGGGCGGGGACGTGGAGATAGCGCGAGACCTTGGGCAGGTCTCTCACGGCCTGGAGGAGGTCGTCGGTCATATCATTCGGAAAGTTCGTGATAAACTTGATCCGCTGAAGCCCGTCGATCTCGTGCAGCCGGAGAAGCAGGTCGGAAAGCCGGGCCGTCCGACCATCGGTGGTTGTATACTTGTAGCTGTTGACGGTCTGACCGAGCAGGGTGATTTCTTTGACGCCCTGATCGATGAGCTGGCGCGACTCGGCGACGATCACGTCAGGCGGTCGGCTCTGCTCGGGGCCGCGAACGGCCGGCACGACGCAATAGGTGCAGAACTTGTCGCAGCCCATCATGATCCGCACGAACGCCTGATGCGAGTTCGGCCGCATGGCCGGCTCACGGAGCGGGTCATACTCGGCGAAGCTCGACGTCACGACCTCACGCGATCCAGCCGTCCTGGGCAGGCTGACGGCAAGCTGCGACCGGCCGGTCTCCTGCGCCAGGGCGAGAAGCTCAGAGACCTGCCCGAGCTGTCCCGGCCCGACGACGATATCGACGTGGGGGGCCCGCTTGAGGATCTGCGCCTGATCTTTCTGAGCCATGCAGCCGAGGACGCCGATCGTCACCCCCGGTCGCTCCTTCTTGATCCCCTTGATCCGGCCGAGGGCGCTATAGATCTTATCTTCAGCGCGTTGCCGGACGGAGCACGTGTTGTAGAGGATCGTATCGGCCTGATCGATGTCGGTCGTCAGGACGAATCCCTCGTTGCGCAGCTTCGCGACGACGAGTTCGCTATCCAGAATGTTCATCTGGCAGCCGACTGTCTCAACGTAGAGCTTCTTCTTGGTCGTCGACGGCTCGGACATCATCAAGGCTCCAGGCCGCTCGACAAGGGGCGTGCGGGACCGGTCTCGGATCAAACTCGCCTGGGAGGTCTGTAACAAAAGATTCTAACAAACCGGTCCTGCGATGGCTACCGAACCACGACGTCGTTCAGCTCAGCAGGAACGTCCCGAGTGGACGATGACCCCGGAGCCACTCTTCGGCGAGCATCGGCGTCTTGCCTTCGAGTTGGATCATGACCAGCACGACCGATCCCGACCCCGCCGCGACGACAAACCGATCCCCCTCCCCTTCGAGCACCTGACCGGGTTGGCCTTCCCCTGCCTCAACGCGGGTCTGATGAACGATCATTCTGAGCGGCGGGCCGGCCTCGGTCTTTGCCCAGGTCGTCGACGCGATGGGCCAGGGCCGCATCGCGCGGACGAGGTCGTGGATCGCCCGGGCGGGCTGCGACCAGTCGATCCGGCCGTCTTCCTTCTTGAGCTTGGGGGCCTTTGTGACCTGCGTGGGGTCTTGCGGCAAGATCGTTTCTGACCCAGCGGCGAGGGCCGCGATCGCTTCGGAGACGAGCGTTGTGCCAATCTGCGAGAGCCGACTTTCGACGTCCCCAGCCGTCTCGTCGGGGTCGATCGAGGTCCGGGCGAAGGAGAGCATCCCTCCCGCGTCGACCCTCGGGCTCATCCGGATCACGGTGACGCCCGTCTCCGTCTCGCCGTTTTGGATGGCTCTGGCGACGGGTGCGGCCCCCCGATACCTCGGCAAGATCGAACCGTGCAGGTTGATCCCGCCCATCTGGGGAATCGAGAGGAGGTCGGCCGAGAGGATCTGGCCATACGCGGCGGTCACGAGCAGGTCGGGACGGAGCGAGCGGACGAGGTCGAGCCCTTCGGGTGCATTGACGTTCTCGGGCTGTTCGACGCGAATCCCACGCGCCATCGCGGCCCGCTTGATCGCGCTAAGGATAACCTCTTGCTTGCGGCCCTGCGGCTTGTCGGGCTGCGTGATGAGCGCGATGACGTCGTGGCCAGTCTCGCAGAGGTGTTCGAAAGTCGGCAGTGCGAAGTCGCCGGTGCCGAGGACGACGATCCGAACGGGAGCGGGCATCGGTACATCCTTCCATCGGGATTAGGCGGTCGGGCCGAACTCGGGCCAGGCGTCGAGCTGACGGCGGATCTCGTCGTCGGGGGGATATTCGCCCCGCTCTTGCGAGTCGCGGAATGACTGCTCGATGTCGCGAATCTTGCCGGCGGTGTTCGTCTTGATGGTCGGGTCGAAAAGGTCAACGAACAGGCGACCGTGAAGGTGGTCGGTCTCGTGTTGGAGGGCGCGGGCGTAGAGTTCGTCGGCCTCGACCGAGAGGTCGTTGCCCTGGAGGTCGTAGGCCCTCACTCTGACCTTCCTCGGCCGCTGGACCTTGGCGTAGAGGGCGGGAAAGCTCAGGCAGCCCTCCTCGAATTCGTCCGTCGAGTGCCGCTTGACGATCTCGGGGTTGATGAAGACCTGTTCCTGGTCTCTCTGCTCGGGGTCGGCCGAGAGGTTGATGACGAAGAACTGGAGCGGGATCGCCACCTGATTCGCGGCCAGGCCGATGCCGTGGGCCTCATACATCAGGTCAAACATCGCACGGACCGCCGCCCGGAGCCGGTCGTCGATCTGGGTGACGGGGCGAGACTCATAGCGAAGCGCGGGATGGGGATACGAGACGATCCGAAGCACGGAAGACTCCCGAATTGGCTGGGTGACAACGCCCGACATTATAGCGCGAAGGGTCGGCTTCGGCCAAGTCGCCGTGATGCAGGTCGTTCGATCCGCCTGGCCTACGGCGTCTTTGTCGCCGGGCTTTCGACCTTCGGGACGCGGAGCCACGGCTCCCAGGTCGCGATCGGAAGCTGGAACACGCTCCCGCCGGCCAAGGTCTCGGTCGTGGCGAATAGATATCCGTCCGCCGTCCGGCCGCCAATGCTGAGCGTCCGCGTAAGACCGCCAGCCATCGTCAGCGTGATCGCCAGACGAGGAGGCAAGAGCCCCGTCGCGGGGTCAATCGGCCCGTCATACTGGGAGTACCGGAAGGTCATCAGCCGAGACAGCGCGTTTATCAGCGACTTCAGCTTCGACGGATCAAAGCTGAGGCCCGCCGGCGCGTTGACGAGTTTCCAGTCGGGTTCGGTCACCTTGGCGTCGGCGACGGGTTGGGCGGTCAGAGTGAGGGAGGACCAGCGGAGCGTGACCCGTTCCACCTGGCGGATGTCGAACGACATCACCATCCGGTCGCGCCACTCTGACTCGAACGTCGCG
Organism: Isosphaeraceae bacterium; assembly: GCA_025356435.1. Lineage (GTDB taxonomy): Bacteria > Planctomycetota > Planctomycetia > Isosphaerales > Isosphaeraceae > CAMFLR01. The sequence goes on from JANXSY010000124.1 coordinate 3,268, forward strand.
AGGGTCTCGGGGGCGAGCGTGAAGACAATCGGGCTCGTCGAGACGCGGGCGTAGCGGACCCCAGACTTGCCCTGCACGGGCTTGCCGACCGTCAATGTCACGGTCGAACCGGCATTGGTCCGCATCGGCGCAGCGGGCACGTCGTCTCGGGTCGTCCAGCTAACTGTCAGGAACGGCTTGTCGAGACCAAAGGCGGCGTCTGAGGCGGGCCGATCGGTCACAAGCGTCTCAGCGCGCAGGTTCGACAGCAGGCCGAAGAGTCGACCGAGCGACTCGGGGTCGGCGGGGGCGTCGAGCGGCTCCTTCAATCGCCACGCCTTCGGGTCGGCTCCCTTCGGCGGCGGGACGAGCGTGTGCGACGTCTCGCTGTCCTTGATGACGATGCGTTCCATTTGCATTGGGCTGACGGCGCTGACCTGACGATCCCGAAATGACAAAGGCCCATGCGGGATGATGTCGAGGAACGGCAGCGGCACGGCGAGGACCGTCGTATCCCCCTCGGTCTGACAATAGGCGGTCTTCCGGAGCGCATCGCGGCGGCCGATCTTGAGACTCAAGACGGGTGGGGTGGTCAGCCCTTTTTCCTGCGATGGCTTCACCCCTTCCCAGACTTCGAGCACGCCCCAGGGCTTTTCGAGCTGGGGGTCGGGTGCCGCGCCCGGGGCGAAAAGTTCACTCGCCTCGATCTCAACGAGTTTCTTCAGCATGTCGTCGATCGCCTTGGCGTCGGCCCGATCGGCGAGCGGGGTCACACGTGCCCAACTGTTGCCCACCTTCGCGACTGAGACGGCGACGCCATCAGAGGTGAGCCGGAGATAGTCGACGCGGGCCGGGTTGATCTCAGCGAGGCGCTTCGAGTGCAGGTCAATCGGGTTCGCGCCAATGTCTTTAAGGAGGGTAGCGTCGACGAGCACAACGTCATCCTGGTCGTCTCGGCGAGCGTAATAGCGTGCGCCTCCGTCTGACTTGGGGGCCGGCTTACCGAGATGAAAGGTCTGCCCGACGCCGCGACCCGGCTTGGGCGTGACTGTGAACGTGAGGCTCGGCTTATCGAGGCCGTACGGGACGAGGTCCGTAACATTGTCGGCCACGAAGCCCTTCTCGCCATCGGCCACCTTGAGCGAGACAACCTCAGCGACCGCCCCCTCGACGCGGTTCATGTCTCCGATCGCCTGGATCGGCTCGGTGATCCGCCAGAGGTCTCCCTCCCTCGCCAGCCCGAGCGACCGGCCTGGGCCTTTCACCGAGAGCGTCTGGACCTGGAACGACGGTAGCCGCACCAGCGACCGGTCTCGCCAGCGAGGCGCGGGCAGTTCGACCGCATTCAGGCCCTTGGCGTCGACCACGTCGATCCGCCCTGACTCCTTCGACCTTACATAGCGCCTGTCCTGGACGACCGAGCCGAGGTCGATCGTAGCGAGCGGGTGCGACGAGTCTTCGCCCCAAAGCGACACCGTCCTGATAGGCGTTTCGAGCCCGTATTCCGACGCCTTTCCCTCCATCTGACCCACGTCTCTGGATTTCTTCAACTCTTTGAGGTTGAACGCCAGGGTCTCGACGAGCGAGGGGTCGGCCGCCGTGTTCACCGGTTCGAGCATCTGCCATCGGTTGTCGGGCCGTCGCTCGAAGACCAGCCGCGTGACACCCCCGGCCACCTCGATGCGTTTGAGTTCGTCGGGCTTGAGATTGAGCAGCTCGGGCAAGACCCGCGGCTCGGCCCGCAGGCGTTCGTTGCGGTCGGGAATCTTGGAATACTCCGCCCACTTCAGGCCGATCAGTCCGGCGAAGAAGATGAGGAGCAGGGCGATCGTGGTACGAGGTTTCATCGCTGGGGCCGTTCCATCGGTGAAGAGAGGTCAGGCGCGTCGGGCCAGGTAGGTGATAATCCCGAAACCGAGGATCAAGACGACCGAGATCACCGTGGGCACGAGATGCAGCTTGGCTCGCAAGTTGGGGTCGGCGGTGAATCGGATCGCCGTGTGGACCTTCGGAGCAACCCCAAGCGTCTCCTGCTTGCCGCGCAGCCACTGGATCGAATTGAGCAGGAGGTCGAGGTTCATGGGGTCGGTCTGAAGCGTCGGGTTGAGCGCGACGAGTGGGCTTGAGATCACGACCATCCTCGGCTTGAGCTTGCCTCCTGCCTCAACCTCTGATCGATCCGACGCCGTGACGCCCACCAGGAACGGGCCGACGGGGTCGATCCCTTTTTCAAACGACGGGCGGTCGAGGTTTGTCTCCGCCCATGATTCCGGGCTCGTCCGGATCAGCGGATAGTTGACGATCGCCGGATTCACCCTCGGCCTGGGCTCGTTTGGCTTCGGCGTCGTTGACCCGACGATCTTGATCGGCGATGACCGGGGGACGAAGAACCGCTGGCCGATCAACGTCTGGCCGATCGGGTGATCGTTCGTGGAGAGCGGGGGCGTCACAACCTGATCGGCCCTGTAGCCGACGTTCGACTTCGCGTCGAAGATCAGCCCCGGCTCAAACGCGACGTTGTGCAGAGCGAGCAAGTCTTCGAGACCCGTCTTGACCTCTCCGTTCATCACCACCAGCATCGGCCCCCCGCGCTCCAGGAACGACTTGAGTCGCGCGACCTCCTGGTCCTGAAGCTTCGTACGAGGCCCGACCACCACCACGAGGGCGACCGAGGCGGGCACGTCTTCGGTGAGGAGGTTCAACGCGACGGCGTCAGTCCCAAGCGAGGCGAGCCGCGACTTCAGGAGGCCGAGGCCCATCTCGCGAGGTTCGAGCAGGTCGAGCGGTGGCTCGCCGTGCCCCGACACGAAGCCAATCTGAGTGCGCTTGCCCTCGCGGAATCGGACGATGGCCGAGGTGATTTTGTCCTCGCCACTGAACGCCGTCGACGATTGCGGCTCGCTCTCGCGCCGGCCGGCGTCAGTCTGTTGTCGGAACAGATCGAAGACGGGGACCACGCCTCGTTCGATTGCGTTGTCTTCGCCGTATTCGAGGACCACGACATCGCCTCGACTCACCGCGAGGTCAGGAATGCGCTTCACGAGCGAGTCGAGTTCCGCACTCTGGCTCGGGTTGAACGCGATCAGTTCCTTGATGGTGATCTTCTCGGGATTCTGAGCCTTGTAGAGGTCGACCAGCTGGCGAACCCGGTCCCGCTGCCGAGCCGTCCCCTGGTCTCGGCCGAGGATGAGCGTAAACACCAGTGGACGCTCGAGCGCCTTCGCCGCGTTCACGCTCAGAGTCGAGAGCGTAAACGCCTCGTCATGCGTGAAGTCGAGCGCCTTACCGCCGTATCGGAAGGCGAAGATATTGCCGACGATCAAGATCCCGCCGACAAGCGTGCAGGTGAGCGCTGTGTTTGAAAACTCGATCGTGCGCCGAAGTGTCTGGCTCACATGCCGATACTTCCGGCTCACCTGCTGGACCCGCAGCACCATCCCAAACCCGGCAACGAACGGCACGATCGACCAGAGGATGCCATACCGCGTCGCCACGAACGCACCGGCCAGGATCACAACGAACCCCAGCACCGCGACAGCCACCAGCCGGTCACGATACCCGGTCGGAGGGGCGTCACCCGGCTCCGGGGCCGTAGCCTGGCCGATGGGCGAACCCCTCACGACCCAGAAGAGGGCCAGAAAGAGCGCCGTCCCCAGGCCGAGGACGATTACCTCGGGCTGTCCCATCCATTCGAAAAACTGAGTCATCGACTGAGACCCCGCTGGATCAACCGGCCCGCCGCCACTGGACGAGTTTAATCGTCAGGAAGAGCATGAAGGCGCAGATGGAGAGGTGGACCGCCAGGAACCGCAGGTCGAGCTGCCCCAGCCCGAAGGTGTAGACCTGGTAGAAGATCGAGAGAAACTGCATCACATCGGCCCAGGCCGACCCTTTGGCGACGGCAAAGTTGTAGCCCGCTTCGGCGAGGAAGATCAGCAGGAACATCGTCGCGAAGGTCCAGATCGCCGCAACGATCTGATTTTTGGTCAGGGCGCTGAAGAAGAGGCCGATCGCGACGAACATCATCCCCAGCGTTGTCATGCCGATCGTCAGCGAGTAGAGCGGACCGACATCGTAGTGATAGTTCCCCTGATAGTAGAGGAACGGCAGATAGACCGCGAACGGGAGAAGGAGGGCGAAGTACATCGCGACACCGGCGATCCACTTCGAGACGACAACCTCGGTCTCGGTGACGGGCACGGTCAGCAGCGTCTCGATCGTCCCCGACCGCTTCTCTTCTGCGAGCAGCCGCATCGTGAGCGCTGGGATTGCGACCATCAGGGCGATCCAGAAGGTGATGCTCCGCGAGATGTAGAAGTTCAACGGGTCGAGCACACCCGAGAGGGTCGACGGGTTCCGCACGAGCCGGTCGAGCAGGTCATAGAAGTTCATCCAGGCGATCGCTTGGAAGGCCAGGAGGATCAGGAACGCCATCGGGCCGAAGAAATAGGCCGAGAGTTCACGCTTGACGAGAGTCGGGATATGTTTCATCGTCAGGCCGCCTCGATCTCGGCGTTATCGGGGACGACCGACGCCTCGCTGACCGCGCGGACGAACCGCTCCTCCAGCGACGACCTCCGCACGTCAATCTGACGGAGCGCCCAGCCGTTCTGAATGATTCGCGCGGCGAGATCCTCACGGATGTCTCGTTCACCGTCGGTGTGGACCTCGAATGCAGCCACCCCGCCCTCCTCGCTCATCAACGTCACCCTGCGAACCCCCCGGGCCGACTCGATCGCCCGCCGCACGGCCGGCTCAGGCCCGCGCACCTGAATCACGATCGCGCTCTCGGTCTGAATCCGGTCGAGCCGGTCATCGATAACGATCCGGCCGGCGGCGATCAGGATCACCCGGCCGCAGACCGCCTCGACCTCTGACATGATGTGCGTCGAGAGCAGAATCGTATGCCGCTCGCCAAGTTCGCGGATCAGGCTCCGTACCTCGCGGACCTGGATCGGGTCGAGGCCGGCGGTCGGCTCATCGAGGATGAGCAGGTCGGGGTCGTGGACGAGCGACTCGGCCAACCCCACCCGCTGACGGTAACCCTTCGAAAGCTGGCCCAAGATCCGCCGATCGAAATCGATCAGCCCGCAGCGAGTGAGCACGTAATCAATCGCCGACCGCCGTTTCGAACGCGGCACGTCCTTCAACTTGGCGCGATAGCTCAGATATTCGCGAACCCTCATCTCAGGGTAGAGGGGGACGTTTTCGGGGAGATAGCCGACCTTTTTGCGGACCGCGAGGGGGTCGTCTAGCACATCGTGCCCCGAGATCGAGGCGCGACCGCTTGTCGGCGTGAGATAGGTCGTCAGCATCCTCATCGTCGTTGTCTTGCCCGCCCCGTTCGGGCCGAGGAAACCAACGATCTCGCCGCGACCGACCGAGAACGAGAGGTTACGCACCGCTCGCACGTCACCGAACCGCTTTGAGAGTTGCTCGACTTCGATCATACGCCCTTACCCGCCCGGATAAACGTCCCGCAGAAATCCCTAACCGATAACCCTACGAACTCTCGGTACGATCGAGGACACTCGACCCGCCAATCAATCCATTGGCCGCGCCGGTTGGTGCGAAGTGACCCAGACGAGAACCGGCATCGGGGCCTTCCTCGGCGGCTTGAGTTCGCTCTGCCCGCCCGTCTGCGCGGCGAGCGGTCGCGACGCCAAGGGGCTGTCAACGCCCGGGCCTGTCCGGACGGCCTTCGGTATTGAGGTCGGGTCGCCCAGATCCGACGGCACGTCCAGATCGGGGGGCGAATGGGAACGGATCGCCGTGATGAATACGGCATCAGTCGGCGGATCGCCGAGGCCAGCGGCCGTTGGGCTCGACTCGATCCGGATCGCGCCGACGTCGGCGAGTTGGACGCCAATCGACGGGTCGGTCACGGATTCGTCGATCACCGTCGCGAATTCTTGCGAGACTTTTGCAAGGAAGATCCCACGCTCACGCTCGTCCATGACGGTTGGGAAGACCTCCGCCTCATTCGGATGGGCCGGGTCGACCACAATCCCCTGCACCACGGTGAAACGCCCGAAGTCGGGATATTTCCGGGGTGTCTCGCGGAGAATCGCGTTCACTCGGTCCCTCGCGGCGGGGTCGAGAACATCAGTGACGATCAAGATCCGGCTCGTGCCGGGCCGGTCGAGCATCGAGACCATCCGTCGCTGTCCCAAGTCAGCCGGCTCTCCCACGGGCACGGGGGCGATCTCACGCGGGCTGGCTTGCCTCGCGTCTGAGACCTCGGGGATCGACTGTTCCGACTTCAAAGCCACCGACTTCGCGGGGACATTCACCGCGAGCGCGAGGTCAGCCCGGTCGCGAGGCGCAACCTTCTCAGAGTGGACCGACTGGAGAAGGATGAGGGCGAAGAGAATGCTCGCGGCGGTTGCGATCCAGTAATAAGGCCGGCGGCGACGGACGGATTGCGATTGATCGATACGGGTCATCACGCTTGAGATGAGACTGCAAGGCGCTGAGGGGCGAGTGAGGCCGGAGACCAGATCGCGGTTCGCGGCCAGGCGGGCGAGGCGATCGTCGACTCCGGGAACGGACGCGATCGCGTCGTCGACAGCCCGGCGCCCGTCCGGGTCGATCTCGTCATCCAGATAGGCCGATAGGAAAGATTCGTCAAGGTTCATGATGATGGCTGGGTTAAGGCCTGGGATGTCATCGGCCTCGTGCCTCTGCGTGAATGATAAGCGAAGACGCCGAAGACGGATCTTTCGGCCCGACGCGGACGGGTTCGGGGTCGTGGCCGCCGTCCTCGGAGTCGTCGAGGCCGGTTAAAAGTTCCTTGAGTTCACAGCGTGCCCGGTGGAGGCGACTTCTGACGGTGCCGATCGGCACATCTAGACTGGCCGCGATCTCTTCGTAGCGAAGGCCGTCGAACTCTTTCATCACGAGGACCACGCGGTGGTCGGCGGCGAGTCGGTTGAGGGCTCCCTGGACGAGTGCCTCGCGTTCGACCCGTTCGAGGTGCGAGCTGGGGTCGCTCTCTCGGGAAACGTCGGCAGTGTCGAAGCCTGTCCCTGACAGTTCACCACGGACGAGCTTTGGGGCTCGTCGACGACGTTCGCTCAGGGCCAGATTCACCATGATCCGGTAAACCCAGGTGTAGAACGAACTCTCCCCGTGAAAGCTCGCGAGCTTGCGGAACGATTGGAAGAAAGCGTCCTGAAGCAAGTCCAGGGCATCCTCCACGCCGCCGGTCAGTCGGAGTGCCGTCGGGTAGAGTCGGTCCTGATAGCGTTGGACCAACGTCCCAAAGGCGTCCGTTCGACCCGCGCGGCATTCCGCGATCAGGGAGAGGTCGTCGGGTGAGCCGGTCATCAAAAGCCTTAGACGTGATTCGGGGCATCCCAGTTCCGTACGACTTCCCACTTGATCTTACCCCGAGCCCCGCCCGAAGGCGACATGTCCGCCTCGCTTGCCGATGGACACGCGCGGAGCCTATTATAATCGGTTGGATCTTCCTCCTACTTCTGCGGCAACTGACGGTGTCACGCTCATGCGGCTTCGGGTCGACTATCAGGACGGTGAACTCGAATTCGACGCCGACCCCGACAGGCTGGTCGCCAAATGGGACGGTCCGGCTGACGCCCCCGCGTCGCCTCGCGACCGTATTCGCCAGGCTCTCGAAGCCCCTCTCGACTTTCCGCCGCTCTCGCAGGTTATCGTTCCTGGCGATAAAGTCGTGATCCCGTTCGACCCCAGCCTCCCTGAGGCCGCGATTATCCTCGACGAGATGGCGTCAGTTTTCCGCCGTGTCGGGGTCGAGTCGGTCTCGGTCGTGATCAACGGCCGCGCCCCTCGCGGTGACTTCGCCTTGCCGGATGGCCTTACCCTCACCATCCACGACCCGTCCGACCGCAAGACCCTCGCTTATCTCGCAAATACGCAGGCCGAGCGACGGATTTATCTCCAACAACTCCTCGTCGAGGCCGACTGCGTGATCCCGGTCGGACGACTCGGATACGACGAGACCCTTGACGTGATCGGCCCCTGGAGCGTGATCGAGCCCGGCCTGGGGGATGTGACCGTCCCGACAGCGTCTCTGCTCGCAAACCGGCCTGAGAAGGTTGAGGGTTCCGAGGAGCCGACCGAAGTCTCCTGGCTCCTCGGCTGCCTGTTCCAGATCGCGGGCGTGCCGGGCCGGACGGGTCTTCTCGAACTGATCGCGGGAGAGACCTCGGCCATCCGGATTCGAGGTGCTGCCATCCTCGATCGTGAGTGGCTCTTCCCCTTTGAAGACCGTGCCGACCTCGTCATCGCCGGCATCGGCGGTCCCGGCCGCAAGGCGACAGCCTCCGACTTCCTCGACGGCCTTCGCACTGCCCTCAAAGCGGTTGCTCGGGGCGGCAAGGTGGCCTTACTCACCCAACTCGACCTCGCCACGATCCGCGACGCCGTCAAGCGGTCGGGCCTCCCTCGGGGAGACTTCGAGAGAGCTCTCGCCTGGGCCGATGTTTACCTCATGAGCAGCGCCGGGGGCGATGACATCGAAGACCTGGGCATGATCGCCATCGATCGCCCGTCTCAAGCGGCAAAGCTGGCCGCGTCTGCCCACTCGCTTATCACGATTGGCCAGGCCGATCGGACCCGAGCCGCTTCCAACAACTGAGACGACATTTTCCATGATCGAATCGAGCTACTTCGCCGCCAACCGCTCAGCCGCCCTGGCCGACCGCTCCGACCGGGTCCGGATCGAAGTGACCGGCCCTGACCGCGCCAAGGTGCTCCACAACCTCACGACGAATGAAATCAAACGCCTCCCCCCGGGCCAGGGCTGCGAGGCGTTTATCACCAGCCCTCAAGGCAAGACGGTTGGCTGGATCACGGTTCACGCCGAGTCCGATCGTCTCCTCCTTCGCTCCGACCCCGGGACGGCCGAGGCAATCCTCGCCCACTTCGCCAAGAACGGAATCTTCGAGGATGCGACTTTCGTCGATATCTCCGCTGAGACCGGCGAGTTCCACCTCTTCGGCCCGGAAGTCGAGTCGATCGCCCAAGGTATCGGCCTCACGCTCCCCGAAGCAGACCTGGAGATCAGCCAGGCCGCGCTCGGCGGTCCTCCCGTCCGGATAATCCGCGAGAGTCCGACCGGTCGGCCCGGTGTCACCATCGTCTTTCCTTGGGCCGCCACGCCCGAGTTCCGTGACCTTCCGTTCGTCGATCCGTCAACCTTTGACGCCCTTCGGATCGAGGCCGGTACGCCGGTGTTCGGCCGCGACATCTCGGCGACCAACTTGCCGCAAGAGGTCAATCGCAACCATCAGTCGATCAGCTTCGTCAAAGGCTGTTATCTGGGTCAGGAGACGGTCGCCCGGCTCGATGCGCTCGGGCACGTCAACAAGCTCCTCGTCGGCGTGATCTCAGAAAACGAGCGAGTCCCCGCTCCCGGCTCGATCCTTCAAGCTGAGGGCAAGGACGTCGGCATCGTCACGTCATCGACATTTTCGCCGGGGTCTTCGCGCGGAGTGGCTCTCGGGTACGTCAAGCTCGCCCACTCGGAAGTCGGCACAGCCCTGACGGCGATCGGCGACCGGGCACCGATTGAGATGTTTGTTCATCTCTTCCCGTTGCTCCCGCCAAAGGTCTAAGCCCGGGGAGTGAGCCTTGACCTTCGCGACGCTCAGCCGTCGTTGATCTCGGCGATCCCGTTGTCGGGAATCGACGAGATCTGGAGCACCGTCTCTGTACCGTGCGTCAGGCCGAGAGAGTCGAGCACGAGGACGCCGTATGGCGAATTGCTCGCGTTACGTCGATCCGGATCGCTATCACTCCGAGTCACACGACCGTGATAGGCCGTGTCCCCGTAGTCGACGCGAATCACCGGGCTAGAAGTCCCTTGTTTGCGCCGGATCGCAGTGAGGTGCTGATTGCACTGATCAAACGTCATCGGTCCCCTCCGTGTCTACCGATCGTCGTGACCGCATAACAGCAAGCCCAGATGAGCCTGCCACCGACACGGATTCTGTCCCGATCCGCCGTCTCGGTCAACCCGGACTGCCGGCCTCGACTTCAGAACGCGACACGACTCGATTGCCGTCGACCGCCCGACGGACCATAAGTCCAGTAACAGTCGCCTCTTTGGCGTCGCGGAGGCTCACGGGAGGCTCAAGCCGCTCCGGCGACCGAACGGCACCAAAGAATGCCTGGATAGATTGAACCGTGTCGGGCTGCACCCCCGGATGGAGGATTTGCCTCGGCCGTTTTCGGTCTCGGAACGTGAGGGTGCCGGTCGCGAAATCGAAGCCGCCCTCGGCCCCGATCACGCGCTGGGAGATCCCGGTGAAGGCGTCGTCGGCAGGCGCGATCCAGCTCTGGACGAAGTTGACCGCGAAGCCGTCACTCCACCGCAGTTGGGCCTGATAGTCATCAGTCACGTCGCGATCGGGCTGGGACTTCCGAAAGACGTCGCGGCGACCACTGCCGAACGCCTGCGACGGCAAGCCTCGCGTCATCCAGTGGAACACGTCCCAAACATGCACCGCTTGCTCGACCATCCAGTCTCCCGAGCGATCCCGCCGCGAGAGCCAGCCATCATGCCCCTGGATCGGCCCATTCGAGCTGACCCATGCCGCCGATCCTGACACTAATTCGCCGAGATCGCCCCGATGGATCGCCGCGATCGCCTCACGATATCGAGGGTTCGACCGCCGCTGAAACCCGACATGAACGACTTGATCCGACCGCCGGTCTGCCTCGGCAATCAGGCGGTCACACTCCGCAAGGCTCAGCCCGAGCGGCTTCTCGGCATAGAGATGCTTGCCGGCCTTGAGGGCATTCTCATAAGTAATCGCGTGAAGATCGCAGGGCAAGGCGACGAGCACCGCCTCAATCTCAGCCCGTTCGAGCAGCCGATCGGCCGACTCGATCAGGTCGGGCTTCTTCCCCTTCACCTTCTCGACGATCCCCGCCGCGCGGGCGAGATGCTTCGGCTCGGCGTCGCAAACCGCGACGACTTCGACCATCGTCTCATCGAGACACGCGCGAAGGAGCGTCGTCCCCCGGTTCCCCAGCCCGATCAGGCCGACCCGAATCGGTCGATTCTCAGCCCCCTCGACGCCCCTCGTTTGCGTGAGCGCCCACCCGGCCGCCGCCGAACAGCCAAGAAACCTGCGGCGATTGAGTTGGATTGGAGGCATCGCATCACTTCCGTCTCGGGGCCGAACGCTCTCTGCATCCAATGTACCCCCGATCCGTTCGCCCGGCAATGAATCGACACTCGCAGACCGGACGATTGCAGTATCCCCCCTTCGCCAGGCCTCACGAGAATTCTTTTCGGAATCGCGGGACGACCCTGACCAAAATTCAGATGGTGTTTGTGATCGATGTCATAACACCACCTCGAAGCAAGGGC
>JANXSY010000138.1 GCA_025356435.1 Isosphaeraceae bacterium
TTAACTGGGCCATGCCGATCTGCGATTGAAGCTTCCTCGCGGCAAGGGCGGTATCCTTGTATCGCCTGCGAACCATCATACGGCACGCTTCCAGATGGCTCTTTTCCTTGGTCTCCCACACTGCTTTGAGGCCGATGATGATCGCCATCTCCAGCTCTTTATCTGTAATGTCATAAGCACTTGTTAATTTGGCCGCGCGGACGTTCAGCTCGCCCCAGTACTGAGTCTGCCGCTTGGCATTGTTAAAGGGAAGCTTTTTTGTGGCCTCCTCAACCTCGAAGACGTGCTGCGCATAATCGGCGAATGCTGTCTTGAGGCACTTCGTCAGACCGGCCTCGAATAGCGTGTCGAACTCGCTGGTGGCATAGACCTGCCATGTCTCTCCTGCGGAGTTCGTGAACAAGACACAGCCGACTTGAATCGTCCCCGTTTTCTCTTGGACCAATGCAGTCCAGGTCGCGTGAATCCGAACACCGAGAGCATTATTGGCGTCCACGCTGCCGTAGACGGTATAGAACTCCTCTTTTGCCAATTCGCGATTAATGAAGTCAATCGAGCCGATAAAGCCCCCGCCGGTCGGGTAACTCGGCCGTCCCTCTCTCCTGCTCACGTCATATTGGGCAGTCGTCGGTGCCCTAAGTATCGGGTTAATTTTCTCGCGAACAGTCTTTAGTATCGGTGCCTCGTCGGCGACCGGCGTCTGGCTAAGCAGGATAACGGCAACGAGTGTCGCGTACATTAGTGACCCCTATGGACAAAAGGCTACATGGGCGATGCCGGGCACGCGGAGACTGATCCCGGTCGGAACGACATAAGGCACAGAAACGATTGCTGTCAATCCGACCTTTACGGTTGCGGAGTATGGTATCAATAAGCGTATTCGAGAACAAGCAAAAAGCGCTTCCGTGAATGTCCACTCGGGTAAATTCACTTGTGCGAACAAAGACGTTCCTGAAATGGCGAGCGAGCGGCGCGACAACAACGGTCGATGGCTTGTGATTCATAGAGCCTGACAAGGCTATCATGTTGAACGCTTGCGGACCGACGAGCGCGGTCATCCCCCAGCCTCAACTTTCAGTCAGCCGTATCGACAGGACCATCCTTACTCGCGTTGGAAGGACAAGGGGTCAGAACTGCGCGGTTCGCCACGATGGTAATACGTAATCTTCAGATTACCGGCCCGTGCCACTACATTGTGAGACAAGAATAGGAGTTACGCAGTTGGCGGGTGAAAGGACTTGCGCCCTGGGATTCTGATCCGTAAAATTCGAGATATGAACGTTTCTTATTGCAACGAGTACGATGACATCGACTTTCTCGTCGCCACCCTACGTACTTGTCGCTGTACCGAGGCCGCTCGCGTACAACCCGGATCGCCCAATGCCCCAGCTCATGACTCGTTCACACGCCTGCTCCATCGCCTTGAGCCCGACGCCGAAACGCTCTGGGCCGAGGCCGAGCCCCTGGTCGCCAGGCGACGTGGTGTCTTGGTCATCGACGACTCGACACTGGCCAAACTCTAATCCCCAAAAGCTGCCGAAACCCTCAACTGCGTAGATCCTACTTCAATCAGGCTATCCCCGTAGACATCAACCATTGGTCACATTCATTCCGCGTTAGGTCGCTGACTTGCGGACTGTAACACGGCCGCCGCGTAGTTCACGACGTCACCGTGCTCGCGAGAGATCCGGGCCAGGCGGTCGAGACGACCTGCCATCTGGCAAAGCTGGGCGACTCCGGGGCAACTCAGCATCGATTCGGGGAGTCCCGCAAGGTGGGTGGCAGCGATATCGATCGCCTGCTCGGTCCGGCCGAGACGGAGCAAGAGCCTGACGAACACCTGCGCGGGCATCGGGTCATCCATCCGCTCTTCGACCGGCACGTCGGTGTCGAGAGACGGCAGCTTGGCCTGGAAGTGCGCGATGGCCGTCTCGACCTCTTCGCCGAGCAAGGCCCGCAGGTAATAGGCGTGATCTTCGTAGAGGTTCTCGAACGGGGGCTCGCCGCCGTAGTTGTGCCGTTCGGAAAGGTTGCGACCATAGTCGGTCAGGCCAACGGCCAGGGCGATCGTCGCGGGGTCGGTGAGGATCGGCGCGACCCGGACGACTGCGCCGAGATGCGAGACATCAAGGTGGTAGGCGTCGTCGATGAAGAGCCAGTCGCGATCGACGATCAGGTCGTGGATCGAGGTCCCCTCGGGGGGCAGAGGCTGGCCGCGTCGCGAAATCTCGTCGCGGAGATTCACGACGAGGTGGTCATGCAGGTGACGGACCAGCCGGTCGCCGCAAGCGACTCGCGTGGCGTCGTCGGGCGGCAGGTGCTCGAACGCTGTGATCGCTGAACAGGCACCGTAGTGATCGAGGATCAGCTCGAAGCCTTTGCGAGGGTTGACGCCCTGGTTGAAGGCCACGTCGACGACCTGCCCGAGCCGCTCGTCGCCGGGATCACCCGAAGGGACGTAGGTCTCGATTGCGCGGGCAACTCCGTCTTTCTCACCGATGACGCGGTAATAGGGCCATGCGGTCACGATGTCACCGGCGTCGAGCAAGAGGCCGCCGACCTTGCGGATCGCTTCGACATAGCGATCTTCGTACTGCGACCGCGCGGGCTCCTCGATTGAGCCTAAACTTCCGACCTGGACGAGCGGCAGGCCGAGGTCGAAACGGGCCTTCAGTAGTAGCGCATCGAGCAGGGAGCGGAATTCGCCGCGCGATTCGAGACCGGCAATCAGGCCATCAAGCGTTGCGGCCGGACCGGAATTGGTCAGAGTCTGGTCGATCGCCTCGAACGCGGCGGTCTCTCCGGCCTCGATGGCGGGGGTCGGGGCGTTCATGGCATTCTCATCGGTAGGATGGAGGGGATGGTTCACCGGATCGAGTCGTCAAGCCCCGTCCGATTTCGCGGGGTCGATCGCCGTGGCGGGTGCCCCGGGAGGGTCCGCGTCGAGCTTCGCTCCCTCTGACTTCTTCCAGGTGGTCCAGCAACGGGTATTGTAGCAGTCAACGAGGATGTCGCGGGCTTCCTCGATCGAGTCGGTCACGATCAGCAGGTTGAGGTCTTCCGGCGAGATTGCCCCTTCGGCGAGCAGGGTCCCCTTGACCCAGTCGAGCATGCCCTTCCAGTATTCTGAGCCGAACAGGACGATCGGGAACCGCTTGATCTTCTTCGTCTGCACCAGCGTTAGCGACTCGAACAGTTCGTCGAGTGTGCCGAAGCCGCCGGGGAAGATCACGAAGCCGTTCGAGTACTTGACGAACATCGTCTTCCGGATGAAGAAATAGCGGAAATTGACCGAGATCGTCGTGTACGGATTCCCTTTCTGTTCGAAGGGAAGTTCGATATTCAGGCCGACCGAAACCCCCTTGGCATCGACCGCGCCTCGGTTCGCGGCCTCCATGATGCCGGGGCCGCCGCCGGTGATGACGCCGAATCCCGCCTCAACCAGCGTTTTGCCCATCGCACGAGCCTGGCCGTACATCGGATGGTCTTCGGGAAACCGCGCTGACCCGAAGACGGTGATCGCCGCGCCCAATTCGGCCAGGGCGTTGATTCCCGAGACAAACTCGCTCTGAATCCGCAGGACGCGCCAGGGGTCGGAATGGGTGAAGTCACCGAGTTCAGGCGCATGGGCGCGGGGCGTAGAAGGGACATCGCGGTTGAGCAACCCCTCGTCGGCCGTCCGGCGTCGGCCCGACCGCGCCGGGGAAAGGGTGGGTGTGACGATATGTTTCGAAGCAACGCTTGGGTCCGCGTCGGAAGGCTCGGCGAGGGTCAGGCCGTGGCCGTTAAGTGTGGGAATGTCGTCTTGGATATGACTCTGCCGGGGGTCGTCGCGATCCATCAGGGATTTCTCTCTTCGCGAGTCGCCCTCAGTAACCTGGGAAAAGCAGGCGGAACGGGGCGCTGCAACGGAATTGTACCGACGGTCTCGACGACGGAAACCCCTCACCCTCCCCAAGGCCGGACGACGGCCGAAGCGGTGAGCGTTGGGTCGTCCTGCGAGATCAGTCGAATCCGCAGACCCGGCTCGACGGGCACTGGGCGGTCGAGCCTCAGGCTGACGCAGGTGCAGACCCGTTCGTCGAACGTCCCCAAGGCGACCCGTTTCCGGACTTCGCCCCGGACCTCGGCCGTACGGATCTGCACAAGCCATGCCGACGATGGCCCGCAGCGATCGAGAAACTCGTCGGCCCGATCCGCGTCGTCGGCCGTGGCGAGGGCCTCAATTTTGACCACTTCACGCGCGTCGGGATCTCGAGATGATGGCATGGCGGACGGCCTCCGCGTCGGCTTTCTGACTCCGAACCGATTATAGGCAAACCCAGTTCCCCCGTCATCGCAGCCGGGCGGCTTCGTCCCCAGCACGTCGCGAATTCTCATCTCGACTTTTACGATCTATTCACCTTGTTGGTTTGGTTATCGCCCACAATCCCGCATCGTCAGCGCCAACCAACGGCTCAGGCTCGCTTCTGAATAGACTTTGGCGAGAAAACGATGATCCTCGTCGGACAAGGGCTGAATACTCAGCTCGATCGATTCGATGACATCTTAGAGCCTGCCGATCGGATACAGACGAACTCCCGTCAGATTGGAGGGCAGGCGCGTCGACGAAGGATCGGTGACAATTGCATAGATCGGCTTATTCCAGTCGAGTGCCCCTCCGATCTCGATCGCCATCGACGAGGTAAGGCCGGACGGTGGAACGATCACGACGAAAGCCCGACTTTCAGCGAGAGCTTCCCAAATTACATCGCTGTAGTTCTGGCCGGGCACCAACTCCGCATGCGTAAAGGCGTCCAAACCGTGCGCGCCGCACTGTTTGGCGATCTCAAGAGCGAGACTCGCGTCGGTGAACGGAGAAGAGACGAAAACATCGTAAATCTTAGGCACGGTGGCCATAGTGCCCTCGTACCCGTTGTGTCAATTCGGCGAGGTAATGATCGAACTCGTTGAGATGAATGGCTTTCTTGTTCTTGGTAATATCAGGGATGGAGTCGACCGGAACATGACACTTTAACATGACGATTCGCATGCGTTTGCTCCATCCCCATGCGGCCCCAACTTCGAGGATAACCCACGGGCGAGTCACCGACTCTGGGATCAAAAGGACGACGATCTCCTTCGAGTTCTTGATCTGCTTACGTATCTCTTCGGGGATGTCGTCGCCCCCGCTAATGTCGCGATCGTCACGAAAAGTTCTCGCGCCAGTCTCTTCGATTTTACGGTCTTCTTCTTCGCCATTCGTTTATTCTAAACGGGTTGGATTCCGAGGGACAGGCGATTGAGACGCGGATCGACCTTCCCTCACTCCCATTCAATCGTCCCCGGCGGCTTGCTCGTGATGTCGTAGACGACGCGGTTGATGCCCTTGACGGAGTTGATGATCCGGGTCGAGGCGCGGGCCAAGACTTCGTGCGGCAGGCGCGACCAGTCGGCCGTCATGAAGTCGTCGGTGTCGACGGCGCGGAGGGCGATCGCGTTCTCATAGGTGCGGCCGTCGCCCATCACTCCGACGGACTGCACCGGGAGCAAGACCGCGAACGCCTGGCCAATCTGCCGTTCGAGTCCGGCGATCCGCAGCTCGTCGAGGAAGATCAGGTCGGCCTGCCGGAGGACGTCGAGCCGTTCGGGAGTGACCTCGCCGAGCACGCGCACCGCCAGGCCGGGGCCGGGGAACGGGTGTCGCCAGACGAGCGACTCGGGCAGGCCCAGTTCCAGGCCGAGGCGGCGGACTTCGTCCTTGAAGAGGTCGCGAAGTGGCTCGATCAGCTCGAAGCCGAGTTCGGCCGGAAGGCCGCCGACGTTGTGGTGATGCTTGATCGTTGCGGCTGGGGCGTCGGGGCTGCCGCCGCTCTCGATCACGTCGGGGTAGAGCGTCCCCTGCGCGAGGAACCGGGCGTCGGGGATCGATCTGGCCTCGTGGCGGAAGACCTCAATGAACGTGTGGCCGATCCGGATCCGCTTTTCCTGCGGATCGGTCACGCCCTTCAAGGCCGAGAGGAAGCGTTCCCTGGCGTCGACGACCCGAAGCTCGGCCGACGAGTGCTCGCCGAACGCCTCGGAGACGGCGTCGCGCTCGCCCGAGCGAAGCAGGCCGTTGTCGACGAAGATGCAGACGACCCGTTGACCGAGCGCCCTCGTCAGCAGCGCCGCGCAGACCGCCGAATCGACCCCGCCTGAGAGGCCGCAGACGACCCGTCCGGTCGGCCCGACCTGCCGCTCAATGTCAGCCACGGCGCGGTCGATAAAGGCGTCCATCGTCCAGGTGCCGGGCGACCCGCAGACGCGGTCGAGGAAGTTGCCCAGGATCAAGGCCCCGTACGGCGTGTGCGCGACCTCGGGATGGAACTGGAGCCCGTAAACCGGCCGGTCGCGGTGTCGGACGGCGGCGACCGGGCAGGTCGAGGTCGCTGCAATCGGCAGGAACGCGCCGCCGGGGTCTTTGACCTGATCGCCGTGGCTCATCCAGACCGTTGTCGACTCGGGCACGCCCTGAAAGAGCGGCTCATCGGCCGCGACGACGCGAAGCTCAGCACGGCCAAACTCGCGATGGGCGTGCGGCAAGACCTTGCCGCCGAGCGCCTCGCAGACGAGCTGCATGCCGTAGCAGATGCCCAGGATCGGGATATCCAGGTCGAAGAGCCGGGGGTCGCAATGCGGGGCCTTATCCTCGTAGACGCTCGACGGGCCGCCCGAGAGGATGAGGGCCAGCGGGTTCAGTTCTCGCACCCGCTCGGCCGTGATGTCGTGCCGGACGATCGTCGCGAACGCATGACGCTCGCGGATGCGACGCGCGATGAGCTGAACGTATTGCGAGCCGAAATCGAGGACGAGGACGGGGCGATCGACGGGGCTGGGTCGTGACATGAGACGGCCAGACCTTCCTGGGGCAAGGGTTCACAGGAGGGTCAAAAGCCTATCTTACCCGGCCGTCGTCCCCATGCGGAAGGGGCTTTACGCGACAGGGATCGTCCGTTCAACCTCGTCCCAGTTCGGCCGACCGCTTGGTCGCAGCCTCGACAGCGTCGATCAGCCCAGCCCGCACCCCGGCGCGTTCGAGGGCGTGGAGGCCGGCGATCGTGGTTCCGCCGGGGCTGGTGACCTGATCTTTGAGCTGGCCAGGGTGGAGGCCGGTTTCAAGGACCATCTTCGCGGCACCGAGTAGGGTCTGGGCGGCGAGCGCGGTCGAAATCTCGCGCGGCAGGCCCATGCGGACGCCGCCGTCGGAGAGGGCCTCGATGATGACGTAAGCGAACGCCGGGCCGCTGCCGGAGAGGCCGGTAACGGCGTCGAGCAGCGGTTCGGCCACGCGAAACGAGAGGCCGACAGCGTCGAGGCACGATCGAACGACGGCGTCGTCTTCGGGGCGTGCGTGCGGGCCGAGGCAGTATCCTGAAGCCCCTTCGCCCAGCAGCGCCGGGGTGTTCGGCATGACGCGGACGATCCGGCGTGGGTCGGTCCCGAGGCCGTTCGCGAGGGTGGCGATCGAGATCCCTGCCGCGATCGAGATGATGAGATGCTCGGGCGTGACGGCTGGCCGAAGCTCTTCCAGAACACCCGCCATGCTCTGCGGCTTGACCGCGAGGACGAGCACGTCGCTCGCGGCGGCCACCACTCGGTTATCGACCGCCGCTGTCGTCCCGGTCTCGACGGCGAGGCTCGTTCGGGCCGCCTCGATCGGGTCGCTTACAGTGATCGAAGCAGGGTCGGCCGTCCCGGCCCGGATCATGCCCCGGACGAGCGCACTCGCCATTTTGCCGGAGCCGACGAAGCCCCATCGAGGGGCCGAGGGAGCGGGTGTCGTCATGATCGGGATGCTCACGGGCTGGGCCAGTCTGGGAGATGTCGTGCGAATACCCTACCAAATCAGAGCCCGAGAACCGAGGCCGATCAGCGCCGGGCCGTGTTCTCTCGCATTGGGTGGATTGCGGTCTGAAACGGCGCGATCGGGCCGAGCATTGCCCGCCAGTTCGATTTCTGGCCGTCGGACAGAATCGTCAACGTGGCGCGGAAGAGCGATACCTCGTCGGCCGCGATGGCGGGGCCGCCGTTTCGCTTGGTGTTCCGCTCGGCGATCGCCCGGCTGAGTCGAGCCCGCTGGTCCTGGCTCAACTTGAGCGATTCGGCGACGATCACCCGCGTGAGCAGCGCCGAAGGGCCTTCCCACTGGAGGTCGAGCTGAATGAGCCGTGACTGTTGAGCGGCCGAGAGGTGCTCGGTCAGCCAGCGGCGACTCGCCCGATCGATCTCGCCACGAGCCCGGTTCGTCTCGGCGTCGGATCGGCCTCGGAGCAGCATCGCCTTGTCCTGGAGGTCGGAGATCGCCCGCTCGGACTCGGCGACCTGTTCCGGCGTGAGCATCAACTCTGCGCGGACGTCCGGGCGACTCAAGAGCAAAATCGGCGCGATCGGCGTGCCGATCCGGCCGTCGGGGATGCCGTCGCCCGCGCGGGCCTCGTGCGAGATCGCCAGCGCGATCAGCCCAACGGCCGCGTAGGAAATAAGGTTAGATCGCATCCCTGGACGCATCAGCCGGCTCCCTCCGCTGTGATGGGCCGAGCGGGTGCCGCCCTTGTCGGGGCACCCGGACGATTCGGGCCTCGTTATACGTCGGATCGGCCGATCGGGGAAGGTCGTCCAAAGGAAAAGGACGGCCTTCCTCGATTGTGGAGGAGGGCCGTCCCGTTGTTCGTTGACTGATCGGCGATCAGGATCAGTTCGTGCCGTCCGAAGTTCCGCGACGATCCCGAAGGCTCTTTTTGGCCGGCGTGGCGGGGTTGGTCGTGCCGGGCTGGGCTCCGACGGCGGGGGTGTCGGCCGTCGCGCCCGGGGTTGCCGGGGCTGCGCCGTTGGGTCCGCCGGGTCCGCGACGACCACCGGGGCCACCGGGGCCACCGGGGCCGTTCAGCTTGGTGAGGTCGAAGGGGGTACCGACCAGCTTGGCGTAGAGGTCTTTCTGCTTCTTCGACAGGAACTTGCCGATCTGGATTTTGGTGGTCGATTCGAGGGTCTTGTTCTCCTCGTCCATGACCTTACGCTGAACGTCCATCTTGGCCTGGTTTTCGGGGTTTTGCATGGCATCCCGCATGGCCTGGCGATCAACTTGCCCGCCGTTGCCGCCGCCGACCAGTTGAGCCATCGTCTCACGCATCTTGGTGAACTGAGCGCGTCGGGCCTGTCCCTGGCCGTCAAGGACTTCTTTGATCTGGGCCTGGGTGTCCTCATTGATATTCAGCTTCGCGATCAACTCGGGGGTCTGGAAGGCACCCACACCCTGACGCTGGAGCTGGATCTGTGAGAGTCGGGTCTTCTGCTTGGCGTCGAGGATCTTGGCGAGGGCCGCTTCGGCATCTTTGGTGAGTTTATCACCGTTGGCCCGCATCTCGTCCATCTGGGCCTGGAAGGCCAGTTGCTGCTCGTCGGTCATGTTGCCAAAGCCACCGGGACCGCCAGGTCCGCCAGGTCCTCCGCGACCGCCATTCTGTGCGGGGGCCGCTCCACCCGCCGCATCGGCAGGGGCGTTCTGGGCACCGGCGGCGGCTGGGTTGCCCCGATTACCCCGACCGCGGGTGCCCGCCGCCGGATTGGCCGGCGCGGCCGCGTTGGGATCGACATTGACCCTTCCGGCATTAGGAACCGCCGCCGTCGCAGCGCCCGGGTTCGCCTGTCCGCCTCGGTTCCCACGCATCTGCGCGAAGAGGTCAGTTCGCTTTTTGCCGACGACATCCGACAGCTCTTTGAGCTTGATCTTCTGCGGATCGGTCAGCTTCAACTCTTCCTGGACCGGCTCGGCCTGGACCAGCGTAAGGAGACTCGACCCACCACCGCCGAAGCCGCCTCGTCCCCCGGGACCGCCTCGTCCACCACCGGGAGGCCCCTGGGCGACGGAGATCGAGGTCAGAGAAAGGGCGAAGGTCAGTGCCAGAGCGTACGAGGCGGAATGCGACTTGGACATGATGAAGGACTCC
>JANXSY010000210.1 GCA_025356435.1 Isosphaeraceae bacterium
CTCCTTGGTGCGATGAGACCGCAACCACGCGGCCATCGGGCGAGACCCCTGCCGTCTTCCCCTCGAAGTCGAGGCGATACGACTCGGTGAGGATCGTCTCGGTCGCATTCGGATGTTCGTGCGTGTCGTCGTCGCGGTGCCCGACCCCAACAATCGCGTTATCGGCGACGTGAACATTCGACCCCGCGTTTGTGAGCACCAGCCATCGCCAGGTCTTGCCGCCCTTCTCAACCTGCGTCATTCGGTTGCGGGCAACGACGAGGTCATGGGTCCAGTGGACGCTGACGACCGAGTGGGTATAGGCCCCGGCGTGGGTGCCGTCGTGACGATTGCCGACGTAGCGCCACGGGCCGCCGAAGAACTCGGCGATGCCGCCCTTGAAGGTGTTTCCCTCGATCACGCCGTTGGTCGCGTTGCAGAGCCGAAGCAGGCGTGGGGCCTCTTCCCAGGCCGTAGCGGGCGGCGGGCCTTGTACGTCGAGCCGGGTGAAGGCGAGCCCGGCGATGACGTTGCCGGTCGGCTTGTCGCGGTTGTCGGTCGTGCCGATAACGCACGGTCCGTAGTTCACATCTTGTTCCCATTGCATCGGCCCGGCGAACCGGATCGAAAGGCGGTCGAGCGTCGTCCGGCCCGCGTGAATCTTGATTGCGGCCGTCCACTTCGGCTCGCCCGGGCCTTGCGTGAAGACGAGGTTGGCACCGCCCTCTGAGGTAATCGTCACCGGCCGATTGAGGACGAGCGGGCGATTGAGCGGATAGGTCCCGGCGGCGAGGGTGACGGTCCCGAACCGGTTGGCGAGGTCATTAAGGTCGTCGCCGGGCCTGGCTTTGACCGAGGTCGCCTCGGGAGCGGGTGCCCTCAGAGACGGGTCAGACGGGCCGCCGAGGAAGGTCGCGAGGGCCGAACGACCGTCGGCGGAGACGAGTCGCAAGGTCATGGTCGCGCCGGTCTCGTCGCGGACAGGCGGGAAGGTCAACTCGGCCTTCGAGGGATCAGCCCCCCGCCGGATCGTGAGCGGCTGTAGGCCCCCCTCGGGCCGGTCGGACCAGCCGCCGACGCTACCGTCGCTCAATGCGACCGAGACGTATCGTCCCGAAGTCGGCAGACCGTCGATCGCGACGCGGATATCGCCGTTCGCCGCCTGACCAAGCCAGGACGACTTGACGGCGAAGGTCGTCGGGCTTGTCGGGACAGGCACGACCAGCTTGAGTGCGGGATCGGTCTTGCCGGCGTTGACGGTGGTCGAGTCGAGCTTGCCGCTCGCATATGTGAACGTCAGCTTGAGCGTGAGACCGGCGAGGTCGCGGTTCGGCTGAAAATAGAGGTCGGCCTTGGTCGGGTCGGCGGGGTTGCGGATCAGCTCGGCCCCGGTAAAGGCATCGACGTTCGGCCCGAACTGCCAGCGGAGGTCGCCCGGACCGGCGACGAGGATCGATCGAACCTCCTCCTTGGCGGCGAGTTTGCTCAGCGTGAGGTGGGCATCCTGCATGCCGTCGGGGCCGACGTTGGGGCTCGGTCCAGCGCGGTCGCGCTTGTCCTGACCGATCCATCGTGCCTCGACGCTCGTGCCGGGCATCCGCAGGTTGGGGTCGGCCTTGCCGCCTCGGCAGAAGATTGTGGTCTTGCGGCCGTCGTCAAACGTGAGCTGAAATTCGAATGTCCGACCCTTCTCGATCACATAAGGCTCGACGTAGAGGTCGGCCGCCGTCCCCCCGGCTCTCGGGACGATCTGCGCGAGCCAGGAGCCGGGCGGGCCGTTGAAATTCCACTGGCCCCCGCCCTCTCCCTTGACGACCGCCGAGGCGATCTTCGACCGTGCGGGCAGACCCGAGAGGGTGAAATGGATATCTTGAACGTCGCTCTTGGCGGCCTGGGTAAAGGTGCCGACGAAGTCATGGGCATCTTGCCCGACCCACCGGGCGGTCGGCTGGGCTGCGGCTGGGGTGGCGATCAACGCCAGCCCGATCGAGGCGAACATCAACGCGCGGAGCCTCATGGCAACCGTCATATCCGGACCTCCCTTCCCAGACCACGACTTGCCCGCCGCGAGGTTGCGGCCATCCATTGACCGACCCTAATTCTATCACAGATTTGGCGACGTCGCCGCGAATTCAGGCGGGGGCGGGCAGGTGCGTCAACGCCTCGGTGAGGTCTTCGGCGATGGTGAAGAGCGAGATCAGCTTCATCGTGGCGAGCGTGTCGCGGATGAAGGGATCGACGTCAAACAGGACAAGCTGTCCGTTCCTCATGCCGATCCGCTTCCGCAGACTGATCATGAAGCCGAAGTCGGCGCTCGACATGAATTCGAGCTTACCGAGGTCAACCGCGAACCGGCCGTCCTCGCGGGTCTGGACAAGTTTGTAGAGCGATTCGCGATAGGACGCCCCCCGGTCATCCGGCCCCTCGCCGCCCTCTTCGAGCGAGATGACCAAGACGCCCCCCACCTCGTGCATCGAACAGTTCAGCATGAAGTCGGACCTTTCGAGTCGGATCGACGGCGATCGATTGGCTGGCCACGGCCTATCCTAATCCGGGAGGGCCTACGACGCAAATGACCTCCTGCGGTGCGATCGAACCTCGTGCGCCATTTGCTCCTCCCAAGCTTTCCCGTTCGACGATCGAATCAAGGCACATTGACAGACGGTCAGAGCGGGCGGCAGTGGCACACAATCGGGAACATTTCTATTGACACGGTGTCGCTCGCAGTCTACGCATACTTGAATACGCGACAATTTTCAGGATTTACAGATCGTTTCTCTCTACCGCACCCGGTGGTGCCTTCGATCACGGCCAGGATGGAGCGCTAGCCATGACGACCAGAAGCGAGGATACGCGGGCATTCACACTTATTGAATTACTTGTCGTCATCATGGTTATCGGAATACTCGTCGCACTGCTCCTTCCCGCCGTCCAGGCGGCGCGTGAGACGGCGCGGCGGGCGAGTTGTCAAAACAACCTCAAGCACATTGGACTTGGTCTCGCCATTTACGAGTCGGCCACAGCGTCCCTCCCTATATTCAATGGGAACCTGTTTTCACCCCACGCCCTTATCTTTCTTACATTGAATTAATTTATATATACAATACAATTAATCTTAATTTAAAAGCGAATTCCGTCCAAAATCAAACTGTAAAAAGCATGAACGTTGGAGCGTTTTTGTGCCCTTCGGATTCCGGCTACTCGGCAGACATGATCAGCTCATGGAACAATTATTGTATCAATGTGGGCATGGGTCACAACATTGGCACTGGCCATCAGGTGTATGGATTGAGCGGCGGTTTCGGAGAAGCCACGAGTTTAAAGGACATCACAGATGGCCTGAGCCAGACTGTCGCCTTTTCCGAGGTTGTCCGGGGTGAACCCTATCCTCTCAGAGATCCGAAGGCCGGCGTCTTCATGACATTCCCAATGACGGCTCCCGGCGATTTCGACCAGTTCGCCGCGGCCTGTCGCACACTCAACCCCAGCAACGCGCCCCTCATCGGGATCGTCAAAGGCAATGTTTGGATGCTCAAAGGTCCAAATGCGACTATTTACAACCACGTAGAACCGATAAATGGGCTCTCCTGCTCCAACGGCGAGCAAGATCAATTAGGTGCATGGACAGCCGGGAGCAGGCATCCCGGCGGTTGTCTGTCCTTGTTCGCCGATGGGCATGTCTCCTTCCTGAAAGAGTCGATGGCCGTCCCTACATGGAGGGCGATCGGAACTCGTAGCGGCGGCGACTTTGTATCTTCGCCAGAATGATCTCTGCTACGCGATGGATGGGAAGGCGACCGAATCCGAGCCGTCTGGTTCTCCTGAAGGCGAGAAGGCACTGGACACACGACCGATCGTCCCGTTAAGGTAATCACTCCTCGCCCCGGTTTCATCTGGGTCGAAGACCGCTCTCTCTCAATTGATTCCGACGACCCGTCGGGCGTCCAGCTTAGGCTGGACAGGAAGCCGGTGAGAATCCGGCGCGGGACCGCCGCTGTAAGCGAGGAGGCCCCGGACAACAGGCCACTGCGAGCTAAAACTCGCGGGAAGGCGTCCGGTGCCGATCGAACTCGTAAGCCAGAAGACGGCCCGATGGGTCTACCCATTCGATGCTTCGGACTAAAGCATCCGGGACCGCGCCCTCGCACGGCCGATCGCTGCACGCCCAAACGGGTCGAAGCTATTTTGACGTGCTTTGCGCCTCCTTTCCGGATCTCCGAAGCCATCGCTTCGCACCGGAAAGGACCGATTCTTGAATCGACACAGACCCGAACCTCGCGGTTTTACACTGATCGAACTGCTGGTCGTGATCGCGATCATCGCGGTCCTGATCGCGCTGCTGTTGCCGGCCGTCCAGGCCGCGCGAGAGGCGGCGAGGCGGCTTCAGTGTATAAGCAACCTCAAGCAGATCGGGCTGGCGCTCCACGGCTATCACGACGTCCACGGCACCTTCCCCGCCGGCGGCTGGATCGCCATCTATAACCAGGTCGCGACCGCTAACATGAATGTCGGCTGGTCGGCCTCGGTCCTCCCCTGGCTCGAACAAAAGCCGCTATACGACAGCCTCAACCTCAGCTTCCCCTACGGACACGCGACGAACTCGACCGCCGGCCACACGGTCCTCAGCGTCTACCTCTGCCCTTCGGAGCCGAGGCCGACCTTCTGGAACCGCGCCTACGCCGACGTATTCGACTATGCCGACGCTGACTATGGCGGGATGTACGGCCCTCGCGCCCTGATCGGGCCGACTGACCGCAACTCACCCCCGCGGGGGGCGATGATCTTCAACCAGAACGTCTCGCTCGCCGAGATCACCGACGGGTCGTCGATGACGATCCATATCGGCGAGGCTCCCGAGGCGATCAATGCGATGTGGGCCAGCGGACACAACATCTTCGACCAGGCGTTCCCGATCAACGCCCGCCCGCCGATCGAACTGGGGGAGGAACTGACGAGCCGCCACCCCGGGGGCGTCAACGTCCTCTTCGCCGACGGCTCGGTCCACTTCCTCAAGAACTCCACCTCAATGGCCCCCCTCTCCGCTCTCTGCACCCGCAGCCTGGGCGAAGTCGTTTCCTCCGACAGTTATTGACCCCGACTCGATGAACATCAGGGAGCATGTCCAAGTGAATTCGCGACTCTTCTCGGTTCTGGTCCTCAGCCTCGCGTTCGCCTCGCCCGCGCTGGCCAACTTCACGGTCGACTTTAGCGACCACCCCCTGCCCGCCAACTCGTTCGACAACGGCTCGAACCACTCGGGCGGATTCTTTTCGAGCGGGGCCTTCCTCAACAATCAGTACCACAACGAATATGGCGGCTACTGGAACGGCTGGTCGCTCTCGAACGTCAACGCCCCGACCACCGGCGGCTTCGGCAACCAGTACGCCGTCGTCACCGGCACCACGTCCACGGCGAGCAGCACTTACGCCGTCGCCTACGACGGCGGGCCGAACTCGTCGTACATCAACCTGCCCGCCGGTTCGACTCCGCTCTCGATCGACGTGACTAACACGGCCTATGCCTACTATTCGATGCTCAACGGCGACCAATTCGCCAAGAAGTTCGCAACGGGCGACTTCCTCCAACTGCAAATCTCGGGCTACACCGGGGCGTCGGCGACCGGCACGAAGGTCGGCGAGATCGACTTCAATCTCGCGAATTACAAGACCGATAACGACCATCCGGTGAACGTCTGGTCGAATGTCAACATCTCCAGCCTCGCCTCGGCGCAGAGCCTTGGATTCACGATGACATCGTCCGACGTGGGCCAGTTCGGCATCAACACGCCGCTCTATTTCGCGGTCGACCGCATCGGCCTGGGCGGCACGGCGACCGGGGCAGCGGTGCCTGAGCCGTCGAGCGTGCTGCTCGTCGCCGTCGGCCTCGCCGGTCTGCTCGCGGCGCGGGGGCGATTTCGGAAGATCACGCGACCCTGAATTCCTTGCTAATGGCGGCCTCGCCCGAGTATGTTCGGGCTTGGGACCTGCCACCCCGACAATTCTTGAGCCGAGAGAACACCATGATGAGTCGATCCTCTCCGAAACCGAGGCCCTCCGGGTGGACACTCCCCCGAGGGCTTCTCCTGGCCCTCGTCATGGCCGCCCCGGCCTGGGCACAGCGAGACGCCGAGCCGCTGTCCCGCTATGTGCCGTCTGACCAGTTGATCTTCCTGCTCGAGAACAACGGTCTTGAAGCGTGGCCCGATGCCTGGAAGGCCACCGCAGCCTACAAGATGCTCAACGAGACGACGCTCGGCGCGATGCTCGAAGACATCACGGCGCAGCTCGCCGATCGTGGGCTCCAGGCGATGCCGGGTGCCCCCGCCACCGGCAAAGACGTGGTCGCCCTGCTCAACCACCTGTTGAACAAGGGTTTCGTGATCGGTTACTGCGGGACCTTCAACCCGCCGCTGCCCAAGGCCTTCTCGTTGGTGGTCCGCGACGCCGGGACGAATGAGGTGTTCAAACGCGTCTTGAGCAAGATCCCGCCGATCAACGAACCGATCGCCAAGCAAGTTGAGTTGCCGGGCGGTCGCAAGGGGTGGACGATCGAAGGCTCGCCCGTCCACTGGTGGTATGAGAAGGACGACTTCGTCCTCTCGTTCTGCACGCCCGGCGCGGTTGACCCGGTCGTGAACGTGCTTGAAGGCAAGGCTGCGAACGCCGTCCAACACCCGACGCGAGCCGCCTTGATGAAGGGCGGGCCGGGCCAGGTTCCGGTCGGTTGCCTCTTTGTTGACCTCTCGGGGATGCCCCCCCTACCCCCGCAGGCGGTGCAGCTCGGGCTTGACGGCATCAAGGGGATTGAGGCGAGCCTGGGCTTCGAGGGCGAGGCCACGATCACGATGGTCGGCGTCAAGGCCCCCCGGCCACGCAGGGGCCTGCTCGCGATGTTTGACCAGCCGCAGATCGGTGCCGACACGAAGTTCGCCGCCCCCGAGGATGTGACCGACTTCACCTTGCTCTCAGTCGACCCGACCAAGCTGGGCGACGCCGTGCTGGCGCTGATGAAGCAGAACGACCTGAAGTCGGTCGAGGTCGTCAACCAGTTCGCCCGCAAGTTCCGCGAGCAGACCGGCTTGAGCCTGCGCGACGACAT
Organism: Isosphaeraceae bacterium; assembly: GCA_025356435.1. Lineage (GTDB taxonomy): Bacteria > Planctomycetota > Planctomycetia > Isosphaerales > Isosphaeraceae > CAMFLR01. The sequence continues at coordinate 7,078 of JANXSY010000210.1, forward strand.
CTTCGGCAAGATCGGCCCCCGGATGGCCTTCGTTGGCGTCGAGGGTAGCGGGATCAGTAACATCCTTGGGATGTGGCTCCACCCGCCCGACTTCGGCCTTGTTGCCGAGCTCAAAGACGCGAACGGCTTCGCAACCACGCTCGACCGGCTCATGGAGGCGGCCAATCGAGAGTTGAAGGCAGCGGGTGCCTTCGCCCCAGCCTTGCCCGGTCAGCCGGCGAAGCCGGGCACGGAGTTCGCCGAATTCCGCCGTCTCAAGCCCCCTGAGCGTGGCTATGTGCTCTCTGTGCCTCCCTCAGTCTTGCCGACCCCTGCGACCTTCCGGCCGACGATCCTCGTCGATGTCGAGAACGGGGTCGTCGCCTTCGCAGGCAAGCCCGCCACGGCGCGATGGCTCGCGGACGACCTGGTCCTGAATGGAGACGACGGCGAGGCGATCGTCGGCCGAGACGTCGTGCTCTTCAATCAGTCAGACCCGAGCGGATCGCTGCCTGAGATGCTCGCTAGCCTGCCGTCGATCATCCAGTTCATCGGCATTGCTGCCACCCAGCCCAACGGCCCCGGCCGGCCCCAGCCAGTCGGTGGGCCGCCGTTCCGGCTTGCGATCGACCCCGATGCGATCCCCGACGTCGAGGCGATGCGTGACTTTCTCTTCCCGACGAAGAGCACTCTGATCGTCAACGACGAATCGATTCGCTTCACGGGCTACCAGGCGTTCCCGATCCCCATACCCCAGCTCAACGTCGGCATGGAGGCACCCGTCCTGATCGCCCTCCTGTTGCCGGCGGTGCAGTCGGCCCGAGAGGCGGCCCGACGCGCGCAATGCACCAACAACCTGAAGCAGATCGGGCTGGCGATGCACAATCATCACGACGTTCAGGACGGCTTCCCTGCGCTGGCGATCGTCGACAAGACGGGCAAGCCGCTCCTGAGCTGGAGGGTCGCGATCCTGCCTTATATCGAACAGCAGGCTCTCTACAATAAGTTCAAGCTCGACGAGCCCTGGGACAGCCCGAACAACAAAGAACTTCTGCAATACATGCCCCAGACTTACGCCTGTCCGTCGCTGCTCCCGGCCTCGGGACCGGGAATGACAACCTATCGCGCCTTCTCGGGCAAGGGGACGTTGCTTGAACCGGACCGCCTGACGCGGATGAATGAGGTTCTCGACGGCACGTCCAACACCCTTATGGTCGTCGAGTCGACCGACGCCGTCCCCTGGACCAAGCCCGACGACATCCCGTTCGACGATGCGCCGCAGGCCCGAGTCCTGGGCCCCGGCTCCAGCCATCCGGGCGGGTTCAACGCCCTCATGACTGATGGCGCGCTTCGGTTCATCAAGTCATCGGTCAGCCCGCAAGTCTTGCGTGCCTTGGTGACAAAGGCTGGCGGGGAGGTTATCTCAAGCGATTCGTACTGACTTGGCTGGACGCCGCCCCCCAAACGGGGCGGCGTCTGGTCTCTTTCGGCATATCTCCCCAGGCTTCCCAAACTCCGGTCAGGACTGATCGCCGCCTATCTTGCCGGGGGAGTGAAAAACCCTTCAGATCCCCTGTTCGCTATCCGATCTTCATAATGATGTAGGTGGAATTTACATTCGAATCAACCCCCGGGGTTTCGGAGCCGAGCATGACAGGACGTCATCGCGTCGGGGCGCAAAGACTGCGCACGACCGTTAGCACTTGGGCGATGCTGTTCGCCGCCGTGGGCTGGCTCGCAGGCCGGGCCCACGCTGAATTGCCCGTTGACCCTGTGGCCGATGAGGTCAACCTCGAGCGCGGAATCGTAGCGTACCAGCAGGGACGATACGACCAAGCCCTGGAACGATTCGACGGGATCGCGAGAACCACCCCGGGTGCGTCGTATTATCGCGGCCTCTCGCTCCTCGGCCTGAATCGATCGGACGACGCGCTTCGCGAGTTTGAATCGCTGCGAAACGCACGGGGTATCCCTTCCGAGGCCGACCTTGGCGTCGGTGTCGCGCATCTGGCGAGGGGTGACGCTCAGCAGGCCGCCGACGCCCTCGACAGTTACCTCAAGGCACGTCCTGACGACCGCTACGGCCACTACATGATGGGCGTCGCGATGTTCCGCCAAGGGCGAATTCCCGACTCTCGCGAGCACTTCACAAAGGCCAACGGCGACCCAAGCCTGGCCCCGCTCCTCGACCCCTACAAGGCTCTGGTGGCGTCGGTCAACACCGAGGAGGCCCTACCGCCGCTGCCGGCCCTCGCCCGCATTGAGGCCGCCTCTCGGCCTGAAGACAACACGCCTCGCAGCGCGTTCGTCAACCGGATGACCTCGGCCCCCGGAGGCCCCGGCACGATCCCCGGCCCGGGGACGACCGGAGTCGGCGGCGACACGACCGGGGCCGCCAATCCGAATCGGCGGTGGAACCTCGCGCTCGTCAACGGCTATGAATATGACACTAATGTCGCCCTCGCTCCGAGCATCGCGCTGACCGGCCTCGGTACGCTCAATCACAAGATTGACTCGCGTTATCAGCTCGCCACCTTCGGCGAGTATCGCCTGGTTCAGCGCGAAGACTGGGTACTCGGCCTGATCGGGTCGACGTACGACTCGTTCCAGTTCCGCCTGCCCCAGTTCAACATCCAGGATTACATGGGAGGGCTCTATTCTAACCTCTCCCTCGGCCCCAAGTTCATCCTCGGCGGCCGTTACGAGTTCCACGAGACTCTGCTCGGTGGCAACCAGTTCACGACCGACCACCGGGTTACGCCGAACCTGACCTACCGCCAGGGAACGTTCGGCCACATCACGACCTTCTACGAATTCGAGGCGCTCGACGTCAAAGGGCTGGCTCTCATCCCCGCCCAGCGGAGGACGGGCAACATCAACTCGCTGGGTCTCACCCAGGCGGTCTACCTCGCGAACGGCAATGGCCGGCTCTACTTCAATTATCGCTACGACAACGCCCAGACGCAGGGGACCGACTTCGACCGCAACACCAACCAACTCGGCGTCCGTCTCGAACTGCCCCTACCGGGCAAGATGGTCTTGAACACCGAGTTCCGCCAGTTCTTTGACAACTACAACAACCCGAACAGCCTTGACTTCCTTGGCCATCGGCGATTCGACAACCGGATCGAGGTGCGGACTGGCCTCCAAAAGTTCCTCACGTCAAACCTGAGCTTACGACTCGACCACGTCTACACCAACAACCAGTCGAACGTGTCGAACCTCTTCGGCACGAGCTTCTACAGCTATCATCGCAACACACTATCAACTCAGTTGATCTACGACTTCTGATTCGACCGTCACCCAATATCGGCGGCACGTCCCGATCACCGACATTCAGGGCAGGAGGCCCGGGCGGATATGCTCAGTCATCTTATTTTGATCGTTCTGACGGCAGGCCCAGGCCAGGGCGAACCGGCGGGTCAGGTCTCTTCGACGGCCGGCACGCTCACGCTCCGGCGCGGCGAATCGACCTACTCCGCGAAGCCGGGCGCGACGGTCCTCGTCGGGGACTCTCTCGAAACCGGCGACGCGGGCGATGCGAAAGTTCTGATCGACGACGAGCACGTCGTCACCCTCGGGCCGGGGTCTTCGGCCGTCCTCCAAGGACCGTCGGGTAGACGAGTTCTGACGCTCGGCCGGGGAGAGGTCCGCGTCACCGCCGGGGATACCGGCCCCATGACCGTCGCGATCGGGAACGCTCGGGCCGAGGTCCGGCATGGAATTCTTCGCGCCTCGGTCGACGGGTCACGCTTTCGGGTCGAGCGGGGTCACGCCGAGATTCGCGCCGCGAATCGTCCGCCCAGCCGACTCGAAGTGGGACGCGAGATCCAGGCCACCGCCGGACGGCCGGTGCTTGTTTCCTCGGGATCGCGTGGGTGGACGATCCGGGATGACCTCCCGGTCGCCAACCCGGCCGACGACGGCAGGCTCGCCCTCGCCATGCAGGCGGTCGGCATTGGTGCGGAGAAGCCCCCGGCCGTGAAGCCGGCGACCGTCCGGCCCGATCCCAAACCCGGTATCAACTCGAAGCCCGGCGCTCCGGCCACGCCCGGATCGCCCATTCGCCGACCCGACGAGCCGAAGCCGCCAAACCCGAACGGTCCCGAGATCCCGCCGCCGCCCGATGACACCGAGACGACGAGGTCGGGGCCTGTGCCGCCTCCTCCGGCCGACGAGGCCAATCGAGCGATCACCGGCCAGCCCGTTGACACCGACAATCCTGACAATCCCACGAACCGCCCCTATCAGCCGATCGCGGTGGCGCAGCCGGTCTCGCTGTCTTCGGTCTCGCTCGCCCTGGGCAGCGTCTCGTCCTCGTCGTCGGCGGCGAGCAGCGGGGCCTTGTTCAGCGACGCCCAGCAAGACTCGGTCAACCTGATGTTCCCTGGCAACGTCCACATCGTCACGGCGCAGTCGCAATATCAACTCTTCAACGTCCGGCTCACACCGAGGGACATGTTTCCGATCGCGAGTCAATTCTGGTCGATCGGCGTCGGACCGTCGCCGACGACCCTGGTGAGCACGACCGTCCGGACCGGCTCCGCCCTCAACCCGACGGTCCTGCGCATCCCCAGAACCGACGCCTACCTGGTCAATCTGGCGCAGTACGGCATCAAAGACCCGACGACGATCACGTCGACCGACTCGTCGAACAACGCTGTCGGCATCACCGGCTTCCTCGGCCAGAACCCGACGGCCCCGCAGATCCGAGGCGCGACGCCCCTGCTTGACGCCCGCGCTCAGTTCAACCAGCGGCTTACATTCGCTGTCGGCGAACTAGCCCTCTCCACCGCCGCGTCGAAGACGGGCACGAGCAACAACCCCGTGCTCTCGATCCGCCGGAGCGACCAGGACCGGCAGATCATCAAGTCGCCGACCGGCAACGACAACCTCGACAAAGTCACGCCGAACCCCGACGTTAACTTCACCCAGGTTCACGACGCCAAGTTCTTTCCCGAAATCCCCCTGGTCTATGTCCCGGCCGGCTCGCCGACACAGGCGCTGAGGAACCCGCCGACGTACCACGGGCTCGACCTTCTCCGCAAAGCCGCCGCGACCACGCTGTTGGCTGACTCGCTCTTCGCCTATTCGCAACGGACCGGTCAGACCCGATTCGTCGTCGACAAGCAGGTGGTCGACATCTCAGGCTACCGGAAGGCCGGCACCTCGCTGATGCGGAGCGGCCACGCCGCCCCCGGTATGTCTGGCGGCCCGGTAAAGGCAGTCCACCACCAGACGTCCGCTGCCCACCATCGCGGTAAATAAGCCTGGATTGACCCATTTTCTCCCAGAAACGCCATGGCGTGAGGCCGTCCCCGGGGCGGTCGCCGGAAAGGTCGAACCGATGTTGAGTCGCACGATCTGCCTGGGCCTCTTGGCCGGGCTTCTCTCCACAAGCGTCGTCGCAGATTGCCGGGCCCAATCTCCGGCCGGCCCTCCGGTCTGTCAATGTGCCGCGTATAATGGACCCCACGTACATCTCGTCGTGCCGCCGTCGTCGACCAAGGCAGGAGCAAACCGCAGCGGAGACCCCGCCGTCAGCCCCAACGAGCGGGGCCTGCCGCGTGGGCGGCGCTATTATGGTGGCCGATATTTCGGCAGCTTCAATAACCGCTACTACGGCCCGCAATACGGCTATTTCTGATCGCTGGCCGTCGTCCACACTTCAAAGATTGAAAAATGCAGCGTTGACGATCGACAACTTGCATGCTTCCTGACGTACCGTCATATTGTTAGCAAGACTTGACCGATCCGGTCGACCTTGCCGCCCCGATCCGATGATCGAAAGAGACCGGGCAAAAAACGTGGAGGCGACAAGTAAACCGCATCAATGCGCGACCATCCAAGCGATCAGGCTGCCGCCGGGACCGAGAATCGAACAGACGATTTTAGGAGTTATAAGGGCGGTCAATGGCTGTCGCTGAGTGCAATGCAGTTTGGGCGGAGCCTCGATACCGTCCGAATAGTGTATATGTCACATGTAGGTTACAAGAAAACTGCGTGACTTCTCGATGTGTATTCTACTTGCCTTTACCGGGGAGTGGGATCGCCAGTAAATCCGAAAAGGACCGTAACAGTGCCCCCCAAAAAACGCATCATACGGCCCACTCGACGGGGCCGACCCCTTGGCGAACTCTTGGAGACCCGGCACCTCCTCTCGGCCTTCCCGTCTTCGACCACCTATGTCCACATCCCTGCGCAGGGGAACGCAAACTCATTGGATTCGAAGCAACCCTTGGTCGGGTTGATCAGCCTGAGCAATGACCAGAACGGATCGGGGACAGCTGGGGGGTTCGTGACATCGAACTCGCAGTCGATCACCGGTGCCTTCCAGAAAAGTCCGAGCAACACGGGGACCGGCTTCCCGAACAGCGCGCTGACGATCACCATCGAAGACGCGAGCAATACCTCGTATGGCTCGGTGACAAAGGTCATCTCGACGGACTCGCCGGGATTCAGTGTCCCCATTACCCTCGCGCATGGCTCACATACCTATCATTTAAGGGTCCAGAATACTGGCCTTGGTTATGACTCCGACGCCCTCAATTCGGCGTTCTATCCCAGTTTCACGATCAAGGCCAACCAGGCACCCAGCGCGTCGGGCACGTCGACTTCGACTTCCGAGAACTTCGCGACCGCTGTCAATCTTTCCAGGCTAACCAGCGACGCCGACGGCGACCCCCTGACCTATTCGGCTTCGGCCAGGGCCCCGCACGGGTCGATCTCGATCTCGGGGTCCCTACTCACTTACATTCCAGACGCGGGCTATGTAAGCAACGGCACCCCCGACTCATTCACCTATCAGGTGAACGATAATACCGGCAGCCCCAACAGTTCCGCCTCGGCGACGATCAGCATCACCGTCAACCCCGGTACGGCCCATTCGACGGTGCCGAACCTCAGCGTCACGACGAAGCAAGGCACCGCGTTCTCGGGGAGCGTGTCGGCCAGCTCGAATCCCGACGGTAACTCGCTGACCTATGTCCAGGACTCGAATCCCTCGACGGGTTCGGTCTCTCCCTTCAACTCGAACGGCACGTTCACCTACACTCCGGCCGCCGGGGTCGCCGGCACGGGTTCCTCTAGTTTCACCTATCACGCACATGACAGCGTCGACAACCTGGATTCGAACACGGGGACGGTCAACGTCTTCGTCGTCCCGACACCGATCATCACCTCGTTCCAGACGTCGGTCGGCGTGACGGGGTCGAGCCCCACGAAGTCATTGACGATCATCCTCCAGGGCACCGCCGAAGCCGGCAGCATCGTAACCGTCGCTCAAGACGGCACGAATCTCGGGACGACAACCGCGAACGGCGTGTCGGGCGTGGGGAACTGGAGCTACACGATCAGCTCGGGCCTGAACGGCAGCGGCAACCCGACCTCTTATCGCTTCACCGCGAGTTCAAACACGGCCGGCACACTCCACGCCAGCGCATTGAGCGCCGCGTTCGTCATCCAGATCGATACTGTCGCGCCTCTCGCCCCAGTGATCACCGGCGTCTCACCCGACACGAACGTCGCGGGAGACAACGTCACGAGCGCCACCGCCGTCACCCTCTTCGGATCGGCCGAGTCTGGCAGCAGCGTCCGAGTCACCGACACTGACACGAATATCTTGCTCGCCACCCTCACCGCCAGCGCCGCGAACCTCTTCAACGGTGCAACGCCAACCGCAGGCTCCAAGGGCTGGTCGCTGGCCATCTCGGGACTGTCCGACGGTTCTCACCACTATTCCATCACCGCCACCGACCTCGCCGGTAACACCAGCTCCGCGAGCACCACCGTCGTCGTCATCGACACCGTCGCTCCTG
>JANXSY010000250.1 GCA_025356435.1 Isosphaeraceae bacterium
TCGCGCGAGCCTTCCCCTCCGCAGTCCTCGGCCCGGTCGACTTCTTGGCGTTCCGCCGATTGGCTTCGATCCGCGCTTCGCTGGTCATGGGACTGGCCTCTCACGCTGAGGTTTCAAGGATGCCGACAGCCCCGTGTGCGCCATCGATCTTGAATACCATCGTGTTTGGACCGAGGTATGTCCCGAAATTCCGCGAAAGAGTCACATCGGTGGACTCCTGGGGCAAGCTGACGCTCTTCGTTGAGCGCCAACCATCATAGGGAAGTCCAGGTCGTCGAAGTGCCGACGTCAGGTCACGCCGTCGGGCCACCGCATGTCCCGGATGGTATCGAAGCACGTGGCGTCGTCGAAGCGATCCTGGATGTAGACCATCAGGCAATGCCTCGGGTCCAGAGCGACTCCCGCTATTTTGCCGCATGACGCATCGCGTCGAGGGTGGTCGCCACGTTCATCAACGCGCGTGACGTGTGATAGTTCGCCTTCCACTGGGTCGCCTTCGCGCCGTCGCCGAGACGCTTCCCCTCGCGAGTCGTCTCGCCGAACCATCCGCCGTGCTCGGGGTCAAGCTGATGGGCCTCGATGAAGGCCCACTGCTTGAGGAATGCTTTCCAGAATCGATCGGTCTCGGTCCCGTACTTTCGGTGCATCAGGAGCAGGGCGTTCAGCCCTTCGGCTTGCGTCCACCAGACCTTGGTCGTGTCATAAGCCTTACCGGCAAAGGCGTCTCCCTTGTCATAAAAGCCGCCGTGTTCGTCGTCCCACCCCCAGTCAAGGGCGTGGTCGACGAGCTGCCGGGCGACGCGCCACGTCGCCTTGTCGTCATGGAGTCCTTGCACCTCGGCCGACTCGACGAGCAAGTAGGCGGTCTCGATATCGTGCCCGAACGAGTCATGCGCGGGGATGGCACGCCAGTCTCGCGTCAGATAGAGGTTGAGCGCCCCTGGATCGACGGCGATGCGGTCGCGGACGATCGCGTGAACCTCTTCGAGCCTCGACTTCACGAGCGGAGTCTTCTCGACCCGGTAAAACTCCGCGAGTGCTTCAAGGAGATGGATATGGGAATTCATCGACTTGAATCCGTAATAGACGCCGAGGCGGTCGGTCCTTCGGGCGAGCGGGGCCGCGTCATCTCGGACGATGATCGGCTTGCCCGCGCGGGTCGTCGCCTCGAAATAACCACCGTGCTCGCCGTCGTGGGCACATGTCTCCAGCCAGTCGAAGGCGTCACGGGCCACCTTGAGAGCCCGATCATCCCTGGTCACGTCGTAAGCGACGCTCGCCGCATAGAGTGCGAATGCGGTGGCATAGACATGTTTCTCGTCGCCGAGCCCGGGATCAACCTGACCCTTCGGTCCGAGAATCCAATGGAAGCCGCCGGCCTCCTTGTCGCGCATCACCGAATCGAGATAGGCGACACCTCGGCGGGCATAGCCTTCATATTCGGCCCGGTGCGGTTTCGAATAGCGGGCGAAGGCGGCGGCCGTCCAGGTCATGCGGGCCTGGTAAACAAGGAAACGGTTGTCGTCGGGCCGAGCCGACCAGTCGCGCGCGAAGTTCTGATGGAAGCCGCCGAGGTTGTCATCAAGGGCACGCGGATACCACTTTTTGGTGAGTTCGTCTCGCAAGATCCCGTCGATGCGTCCGCGTAAAGCTTCGATCTCCTCCGCCTTGGGCGACTGTGCCGCAACTCCATGCAAGCCCAGTCCACAGAGTGCGACGAACAGGATCAGAGCGGGTCGGATAGACGAACGGGCCATGCGACGATCCTTGACTTTGAGGAGAGGTCTTTCAGGCGGAACCGAGAAGGTCAAGCATCGCCCGGTCGAGTTTGTGGCCGTGCCAGTTTTCATAAGTCACGTCGGCGCGGTCGCTATCGAGGATGCCGAACCCGCCTCGGAAGTTCCAAAGCGCCCAGCCCCAGCCTGCCTCTTTCCAGGTGTCGAGGCAGTCGCGCATCCAGGCGAGGACAACGGGGTGGGACGTGTGGCTATAGGCCCCGAACTCGCCGACCATGACGCCGACCCCTTGCGCCTGCAATGCCTTCCAGGGAACGACCTGATCCTTCACGAGCGTCGAGCGATCCCAGGTCGTCCCCCCTTCACGGAGCGGGTAGGCCGGCTTCATCCACTTGTCTGAGCCCTGGACCCAGTTGGCCTGATAGTGCGTGAGGTGGAACGGAGCGTAGCCCCGTGCGGCAGCCGCCACGCCCAGACCGACGAGTTCGGTCGGCGGCTTGGTCCCCCAATCGCGACCGTCGCAGACGATCAGACGATCGCGGTCGTGTTGTCGAATTTCGTCGGCCATCCGAGCGACCACGTCCTTATAGGGAGCAGGGCCAACGTTCGCGGGCTCATTGAAGAGATTGAAACTGACCTCGCGATTGGGCCGACCCTGGTACCGCTTGGCGAAGTGGCCCCAGTGCAAGGCGCAAACGTCACGCGCCTCGGAGTCGGACCAGACCGATTTCGGCTCCGAGGGCTGGGCCACGGTATAGCCGGGTGCCCGGTGAAAGTTGATCTGAACGTGAACCCGATGCTTCCGACCTAGCTCGACCGCCTCGTCGACCCACTTGAGTCGCTCCTCACGGAGCTTGGTCCAGTCGTTCGGGTCGGTCCAGCTCCGGTAGTCGAGCGGGAGCCGGACGAAGTCGAAACCCAACTCGGCGATCTGGGCGAAGTCGTCCCCTCGAAACCGCTGGACGTTGGGAGACATGAACATTTCGAGAAGGTTGAACCCCCGCCAGCGAGGCAGCTTGGCGGGCGACGGGTCGGGTAGGGGACGGGGGGCATCGGCGGCGCTGATCCCTACCAGGCCGAGAGTCGCGCCTGCGGTCACTCCGAGCATCGTCCGTCGATTCATGATCATTCTTCCTCGATCAGGGAGCATTGCGGGAACAGGGGCGCGACTGTGAGACATTTCACCATAACCGGCCCTCGACGCGAAATCCAAAGGACAGTCTGGTCATCGAAAAATAATCGCGAACCGCGCGAACATCACCAAGGGGTAGGGCGTCTACAGGAGGCACAGACGATGTGGCGAGGCCCTTCAGACGATCGAGGCTGCGATGCTATCCGGGTGTCCTTCTCAAGGTTTGAAAAGACTGGGTGCGAGTCGAGTCGCTGATCGACCGACGAACCCCCTGCGCCTCTATCTCGAGCCGACCTGACACCCCGACGTCGCTAACCTTGATGGTTCGACCCGGCCCGGGGTCATGCGACAACCGGGCCTTTTTCTTTGTCTGGGCCGGTAGCTGAGACGGTATAGCGGCGGCCTGAAGAGTCGCAGACGTGGATTCGAGCGCCACCCGGCCCACTGCTCGTAACGGCCCGTTCGTCTAGCAGTCAGGATACTGCCCTTTCAAGGCGGCGACGAGGGTTCGACTCCCTCACGGGCTATCAGATCGGGATGTAGGAAAGTCTGGCAATCCGCCTGCCTTGGGAGCAGGAGACCGCCGGTTCAAATCCGGCCATCCCGATTAATCTTTTCACAGAAGCTCTTCGGCCGACCGGTCGAAGGGCTCCTGTGCTTGAACCCCCCGACATTTTCACACACTGAGTCGAGTTCAAATTACAACCGTCTGAGTCAGGGATATTCTTGCGAGTTCGTCGTAACCCAAGCCCCTATTTGCTTTTTCAATGGTTCAAAAACGACAACACAGTCGTCACCCGCGACGGTGGCAGTTAGAATCTTAGACATCCAGGCGTGTAGCTTCTTGTCGACTACGGTTGGATTGTTTTTTTGACAGAATATAAGTGGAATTCACACCGAAATGGGCAACCTGACGCGTATTCTGTCCGACATTGAAAAGGGTGATCAACACGCTGCTAATCAGCTCCTGCCGCTTGTTTATGACGACCTTCGAAAGCTGGCGGCACGGAAAGTTGCCAATGAGAAGCCTGGACAGACATTGCAGGCCACGGCATTGGTTCATGAGGCGTACCTCCGTTTGGTCGGTCCAGCCGACAAGCCACGGTGGGAAGGGCGACGTCACTTCTTCGCGGCCGCCGCAGAAGCGATGCGACGAATTTTGATTGAAAAAGCTCGGCGGAAGCGGGGGGCCTAAGCAAGGTGGTCAACTCCAGAGGATCGACGCCGACCTCGACGCAATCGTGGCCGATACGGCACAGATCGACATCCTCGCCTTGGACGAAGCGTTGACTCGGCTGGCCGAGGAATCGCCGGTTCGGGCGGAGTTGGTCAAGCTGCGGTTCTTTGCAGGGCTGCCGATGGCCGAGGCCGCCGAGATGCTGGGGATCTCGGCGGCGACGGCGGAACGATATTGGGTCTACGCCCGAACGCGGCTCTTTGCCGAGTTGAGCGGCGAGACAGCAACAAGCGATTTACCTGCTGATTGAGGCACTTTCGCCCGAATCTGGAAGAATTTCCAGGTTGATTGAGGGTTTCCCTCGCGATTTCTCGCATAGATCAATGTGGGGGAACAGTTGGTCACAGTTGGTCGAGGAATCACGCCATGAATGATCCGTCCCAGGTCGAGTCGATTTTTCTCGCAGTTCTAAATCTGAAATCCGCCGAAGCACGGGCTGCCTATCTCGCCGATGCTTGCAAGGACAATGCCGCCATGCGCGAACAGGTTGATCGGCTCCTAGCGGCCCATCCGAAAGCAGTCCAGTTTCTGGAGCCATCCCCGGAACTGCCGGGCGTCAAAACTTCAGCATATCTTCCTGCAATGGAACAAGCTGGGGCGATTATCGCTGGCAAGTACAAATTGCTCGAAATGATTGGCGAAGGTGGAATGGGCAGTGTTTGGCGGGCTCAGCAGTCGGAGCCGGTCAAGAGGTTTGTCGCCGTGAAGCTGATCAAGGCGGGCATGGACTCGAAAGCCGTGCTGGCCCGCTTCGAGGGAGAACGCCAAGCCCTCGCGGTCATGGATCATCCCAATATCGCCAAGATTCTCGATGGCGGCGTCACCGAAGCGAACTCGCCGTTTTTCGTCATGGAATTGATCAAAGGGACTCCGATCACGACGTTTTGCGACGCCCGCAAGCTCACTCCCAAACAACGGCTCGAACTATTTATTCCCGTCTTCCAGGCAATCCAGCACGCTCATCAAAAGGGCATCATTCATCGTGACATCAAACCATCGAACGTGTTGATCGCGTTGTACGACGACAAAGCAATTCCCAAGGTCATCGACTTCGGCGTCGCGAAAGCCACGGGGTCGGCGTTGACGGACAGTTCCTACCACACTGCATTCGGCGGCATCGTCGGCACGCCGGAATACATGAGCCCCGAGCAGGCTAGCCTCAACAATCTCGACATCGACACGCGCAGCGACGTCTATTCGTTGGGAGTCTTGCTGTATGAACTACTCGCGGGAAGTCCGCCGTTCCGCAGCGACGAATTGAAGAAAGCCGGGATATTGGAAATGCTGCGTATGGTCCGCGAGGAGGAACCGCCGCGGCCGAGCAACAAACTCAGCACTGCCAACACGCTGCCCAGCATCTCGGCGAACCGCGGCACCGAG